>JANQIL010000053.1 GCA_028282245.1 Magnetospira sp. | reverse complement strand
CCGGCGCTCAAGGTGAAGCTCCTGGACGGCACGTTCGATCCTCCGCCGGGCGACGACGAGGTGATGACCCTCGCCGCCGCCGCCCCGGAGGCGCGCCGCCTGATGGAGCCGGCGCAGGCCGACCTCCTCGTATGGGGCCGCCTGCTGCGGCGCGGCGCGGCGATCGATCTGCGGCTGACTCCGGCCCGTCGCGACGCCGACGAGCGCCCCGGACACCCGGGCGACGCGGCCCACCTGACCCTGCCGGTCGCCCCCGGCGAGGCTCTCGGCGCCCTGCTCCGGGCGACGGTCCAGAACACGGGCGCGAACGGCGCCGGCGACGGCGCCCGGGCGGCATTGGCCGCCGTCGAGCCGACCCTGGCGTCGGTCCAGAGCGCGGAGCAAGTCCCGCCGCTCGACCTGGACGCCCGCGAGCGGTGCCTGCTGCAGGCGGCGTTCGGCCATCTGTGCACCGCGATCGCGTTGCGGGACGGCGGCGCCCAGTGGATAAGCCAGGCGGAGGACGCGTTCACCGCCGCCCTGGTGTCGTTGAACAACGTGGATTCGCCGCTCGACTGGGCGATGGTCCAGCGCGGCCGGGCCTGGCTACGTCTGGCGCGCGTCGAGCGCGGCCCGAGCGAGGACGTCGGCGACGACCTGGAGCACGCCATCGGCTGTCTGGAATCGGCGTTGCGGGTATTCGACCAGGCAACCTTTCCGCTTGACTGGGCGACCCTGCAGTTCCGCCTCGCGCTGGCCCTTCAGCGTCTGGACCGCGAGGATGGCGACCCCGATCTGCTGAAGCGCGCCATCACCGCCTATCAGGCGGCGATGAAGGTGTTCACGCGCGCCGAGGCGCCGCTGCGCTGGGCCGAGCTGCTCAACGGTCTGGCGCTCGCCGCGCAACTCCTGGGCGAGGACCTGAAAAGCCGCGAACTCCTCGAAAAGGCGGTGCAGGCCTGCCGCTCGGCGCTCGAGGTGCGGACCCGGGCCACCATGCCGGCGGCCTGGGCGGCGACCCGTCACAACATGGCCTCGGCCCTGTTCCTGCTTGGCAAGACGACTCTCGAACGGGCGCCACTGGAGGAGGCGCGGACCATCTTCGCCGAGGTCCGCGACCACTATGGCGGACATGGAGCCGACGCCCAGGCGCGCATCGCGGCCCGCAACCTGGCCCGGGTCGAGTCCGTGCTCGACACCCCGCGCCTGCGCCCGCCGCGCCACGACGAGACGGAGACCGAGTCGGATTCGGGCAGCGGCATCGAGCGCGCGGAATCCAAGTAGCGCGCGACCGCTCAGGGCGTGGCCGACGCCGGGGGACCCATCTTGTCCGGAGTCAGGATCGGCATGAAGTAAGCGTCCGCCACCTCCAGGCTGACCTGATCGCGATTTTCATCGAACAACGGCAGTTCGTCGTCGCTCCAGCCGCGCAGGCCGAGCCTCAACGACACCACGTCGCGATACCCCATCCGTTGCAGGGTATGGGCGGCCAGGATGCTGCGGTTGCCGGATCGGCAGATCACCACGATGCGCCGGTCGCGGGCCTGGACCAGAGCCGGCACCGTTTCCTCGTAGCCATAGTCGCAGGCGGTCTCCAGGATGCCGCGCGGGACGTTGATCGACTCCGCGATGTGCATGCGGGCATACTCCCCCGGACAACGCACGTCGAGCAGCATCGGCCAGTTTCCCTCGGCCAGTTCGTCGGCCAAATCCCACGGGAAGATCTCGCGGACCTCGGACGCCACCTCGGCCACCAGATGATTGAACGTCATGCGCCCCATGGATTCCCCCTTGATCAGGCATTTCGGTCGCGGCGACTATGGCGCGTTCCGGTCCCGCGTCAAACGGTCGTTTTTTCATGCGTTCTGTGACGCCAGTCACAGCGCGCGCCTCGTGGATCGGGTTATCTTATGTTCATAAGAAGGAACGGAGTCCTCCCCTCCAGTCCTCCTCCCCAGCGACCGGCGTCCCCCGCGCCGGTCGCGTCTTGTTCGCGGAACGATCCGTCGCCCCCGCCCCGGACCAGACCTCCGGGAACCTGCCCGGCCCAAACACACCTCGACACGATCCGAGCTCATGGCACGACCCGATGAGCGTCTCCGACTTCCGAATGTCGCCGGAGCGGCTCTCGCGAACGGCGCGCATGGTCTTGCGGTGACTCGCCCGGGGCAACCGGCATCCCTCCGATCGATTCCCCTTGCCGCAACAGGAAGTGAAACATAAACTGCCGCAGTAACAATGACGTGCCGAAAAACATGCGGAGGCACCATTGGCAAGCCTCGGATGGGTCACGACAGACACCAGGATTGCCTGCACCGCGGAGTTGACTCCATTTCCGGCTTGAACGGCATGCTGCATTTAAATAAAACAATAAAAATATTGTTTTTTTGCGCCATTATTTTTGCGCAATCGATCAACAATGAGTGTTTTTCCCAAGTTGAATCCAAGTCTTTTCAGGTTGCTGTTCGGACTTTTTTATTTATAGAAAACCCTCCGAAGGGGAGGACGGAAGTTGCGATTTTATTTTTACCAGGCGACGCTCAATCAGAAATGGAAGCCGATGAGCTGAGTACTTGGCTTGGATCCGGCCTGAAAGTCAGCGATGCAATATTCGTTCCAATATTGGTGCCCGTCGATCGCCTGGAGGTGCTTTCCGGCATGCGCTTCGCGTTCATCGCGGGCAAACCGAGCCTGTTTAGCGAGGACGCATTCGATTTCATGCGCAGCAACGAGGTTCTGACAATTTCGACGCGCAGCGAGTGCGCCGAAATTGCCCGGTGCGTGATCGCGGTGCAGTCGGAACCACGGGTTCAGGTGATCGTGAGCCGAGCCGCCTCCATTGCCTCCTCGGTTCAGTTTTCAACGGCTTTCCGGATGATGATCAGGGAAATATGAGGAAAATCGCGATATACAACGGCTTTTTCTCAAGGCAGACGCTCGGCGTGTGTTTGCTGACCCTCTCGTTCTGCGCCAAGACGATGTTGGCGGCGCAGGCCCAATCGATCAATTACGGGTCCCTGGAGAAGCTCTTCGGCGAACCGGTAACCACCAGCGCAACCGGCAAGCCGCAACGGGAAACCGAGGTTCCCGTCACCATGGTCATCGTCACGGCGGAGGATATCCGCCGCTCCGGAGCAACGGACATCCCGGGGGTTCTCCGGCACCTTGCCGGACTGGACGTGTGGCGATGGTCCCTCGGCAATGCCGACCTGTCCATTCGCGGGTACAATCAGCCGATGGCGCCGCGGATCCTGACCCTGGTGAACGGCCGCCAGGTCTACCTCGACCTGTACGGACTTACCCGGTGGAGCACGTTGCCGGTCGCGCTTGACGAAATCCGGCAAATCGAGGTGGTGAAAGGCCCGAACAGCGCGCTTTACGGCTTCAACGCCGTGTCCGGCGTCATCAACATCGTCACCTACAATCCGCTCCACGACGACGAGGGCGCGGCCACGCTTCGCGGCGGTACCCAGAACTACATGGAAGGGTCCGTGTTCGCAACCGGGCGGCTGGGCGACAACGGCGGCATCCGGGTGTCCCTCGGCGGATACCACGGCGACGATTTCGAGACCAGCGCGCAGGAGAAGCCGTTCGCGACGAAACCGATGCGCCGCTGGCTCTCCCTTGATTCGCTGTTTCAACTGTCGGACGATGTTCAGGGCGGCCTGGAACTGACCCACTCGAAATCCAGGCAGCTCGACTACCTGCCGACCTACGAGCCCATCAGCTTCATTCTGGACACGCTCTCGGCGAAGGGGCATGCCTCGGCGGAAACGCAACTTGGCTGGATGACCGGCACCGCCTACATCAACCATTCGCGGGCCGAATTCGCGCCAACGGGCATCGACAGGTTTGAAATCAACAACAACCTGCTTGTCCTGAAACTGGAGGATCTGTTCAAGGTCGGCGCATCGAACGCGTTCAGGCTTTCGGGAGAGTATCGTCATTCCTCGGTCAACACCACGCCGATCGAGGGCGCCGTGGTGTATTACGATGTGTTTTCAGCATCGGCGATGTGGGATCATCAGTTTTCCCCAAGTGTTTCCCTGGTGAATGCCGCCCGGATCGATCACCTGAAACTGGCCCGAAAAGGCGAAGTCGTTACGGGATTTCCTTTTTCCAACGATGACTACGATCAGACGATTTCAGCGGTGAGTTTTTTCAGCGGCCTGACCTCCAAGCTGTCGGATCACGATACCCTGCGCCTGTCGGTCAGCCGGGGGCATCAGTTACCCAATCTGAGCGAATTCAGCAACAACACGCTCCTCACGATCACCGGCCTTCCCGGCGCGGGCACGGGCAACCCGGAACTCAGCCCCAGTCCGGTGACGAATTACGAGCTCTCCTATGTCCGCGACATGCCGGACAGCCAGGCCTCGGCCACCGCGTCGGTGTTTTATCAGCGCTCCAGGTCCCTGCGGGTCACCTCGACGACGACCGGCGATATTTTCGTCGCCCCCTACCTTCCGGTCGGAATCGCGACCTGGAACACCGTTGGGTCGTCGGAATCCGTGGGGGCCGAAATCAGCTTCGAGGGCAAGATAAACTCTCGATGGGATTGGGGAATAAATTATACTTTTCAAACCATTAACGACAGTTTCCGAGTCAATGACGGTGCGACGACCACGCACGGCATCGATTTTGAGAACAGCATCTCGAATCACAAACTCGGACTCCACGGCGGATACCAGCACGGGGACTTTGAATTTGACGTATTTTTGAACGTTGTGTCGGGGTACGATATGCTTCGCTTGGCGACTCCAAGGACCCCGAATCCGTATTCCATCGAGCGGGTGCCGGCTTACGCGACGATCTCCGCGCGCCTGGGCTACCATCTTGGAGACGGCGTCACGGTGTCATTGACGGGTCAGGAACTACCGAGTCACAAGGAAACAATCGGTGGCGATATCGAGGGACGCGTCCTTGGTACTCTCTCGGCAAAATTCTGAGCACGGCTCAGAACGCACCTCGATCGATAAATCGACATACGCTCCGAAAGGTCTTGGCAGGAAGTATACATTCCGCCTAGCATTTATTCCTGTTCTAATCGTCAGCTCCGTTACAATCATGATGTTGATTGCGGCGAGCAGCATTTTTGACTTGATGGCGGAGACCCAGCAAATTGTCCGCGAGGATCTCGACGGGAGCCTTTCCATCGCCGATTTGGCGACGCGCGTTCAGGTGATCAACGGCAGATTGCATACCGTATTCAGCTTGCAGGCGGCAGGGGAATCAGAACTAGACATTCACTCGGAAATGAAAGACATAAAATCAAGCGTGGACAAAATTATTGAAGAAATCAAGAATTACAAGGACGTATTTGCATTAAATGATTCCAACGCGCCTCTGGATGAACTTATAAGATATTTAATCGATTATCGAGTCGCGCTTGATTGGGTTGACTCGATGCTGGAGGTCGATTTTTCATCCGCCGTTACATTCATTGCTCCATTTAACGACATATTTCAGATTGTGAATGTTAAGCTTAACGAAATTGTTAACACGACTGTTTCAAATGCAAAAGAAAGATCCGAGAACGCATCGAACGAAGCAAAGTCGGCCATTATACTATTTGCACTCACGACCATTTTTATTTCCGTGGGCGCATCGGCCTTCTCGTGGTTTTTTGGAAAATATCAACAAAAAGTTCATGACACGACTTTCCTTCTTGAGGAAAAAGTTCAGAAAAGAACCGTTGCCCTGGAGAGCACGACCGAGGAACTGAACGAAAAGAACCGAAAGCTGGAAGCCGTCTCGAACAAGCTCTCTAAATATTTGTCTCCGCAGGTTTACAACTCCATATTCACGGGAGTCAATGATGTTCGCTTAAATTCAAAAAGGAAAAAACTGACCGTTTTTTTCTCTGATATCGTTGGCTTCACAAAAACGACCGACACACTTGAAGCCGAGGAACTCACTCAGTTCTTTAATTCTTACTTAACGGAAATGTCCCGCATCGCGCTCGATAACGGCGCCACGATCGATAAGTATATCGGGGACGCCATTATGATCTTTTTCGGAGATCCGGAATCAAAAGGGCCGAAGCAGGATGCTATTGCATGTGTTCGAATGGCGCTTCAAATGCAGGAGCATCTCATAGATTTGCGAAAAAAATGGGAGAAAAAGGGATTTGAAAACCCGTTCCGGGCACGAATGGGAATTGCAACCGGGTATTGCACGGTCGGAAATTTTGGCAGTGAATCCCGAATGGATTACACCATTATTGGAGGAGTCGTGAACTTGGCAAGTCGCCTTGAATCCTTGGCGACCCCCGATAACATACTGATTTCCTTTGAAACTTATGCATTGGTCCATGACGAAGTATACTGTCTGGAACGAAAGAGGCAGCAAATCAAAGGTATAGCTTATCCCATCCGAACCTTCGAGGTGATCAATACATTTGAAAAAATGAAGTCAGACGAAAACATCATTAACATGCGCTCGCGCGGATTGGAAGTTCACTTGAACCTGAACGAGATGGACCAGGATCGGGATTTGGCCGTCAATAACTTGAGAAAACTGATCGATCGAATTCAAGATCTGTAACACGGATTCCGAATCATCAATTCGGAATCCGTGTTGAGTTGCCATTCAGGATGCGGGTTCGTATCGACCGCGCCCTCGCTTGAACGGACGGGGCGCCGTCAGTTTCGCCGCGCCTCCGCCGCTTTTTCAAGGATGTAGCGCTGAAAATTCTGTGTTCTGTATCGGTCCTCCTTCACGAAGCGGAAGGCGTTCAGCATGTGAAAGTTGCGGAAATAGCCGGGCAGCCGAAACACTTCCACCCGTGGCCCCGCGCGACCGCCGATCTCCTCGAGCGTGGCCGGGAAGAACTGGATCGTCGGCGTGAACAGAATGTTGTATTTGCGGGCGAAATCCTTCTCGGTCAGGGTCTCGCCATCGAAATCGCCAACCTCGCGGTCGCCCCATATGTTCATCTGGATGACCACGAAATTGGCCTTGATGTAATCAACCAACTCGGGGTGGCGGAAGTTGATCAGATGGGTCTCCTTGCAGTAGGGGCAGCCCTTCTGCTCCCAGATCAGGGCGAGGCGCTTGCCCTGGGCGGCGGCTTCCGTCAGATCCTCGGCGAAGTCCAGGAAGGTCTCCGGCATCCAGTTCTGCTTGTAGAGCCCGTCGTCGCCCATCGGCGCCAGCGGCAGAAGGGTGCCCAGTTGATCCGCCGCCGGGGCGGGCTCGCCGGCGAGGGTCAGCGCCAGGACGGCGGCCAGGGCGGTTCCGGCAAGTTTGATCAACATGGTTTTGTTTCCTTTTCCTGTTAGGGCCCGTTGACACTCATATCGAGGCCTCGGCGGCGAAACGGGCGCCGTCCCAAGGGGATTCGGCGCAATCGGCCCGGCTCGGCGTCGCTCGTCCTAGTGGATCGGATCCAACGCTTGGTACCCAAGCTTTGGATCCGATCCACTAGTGTGGTGAATTCGAAGTTCGCGACATAATTCGGGGCAAACTCCATGGCGAACTTCGACTCCAAAACCACACTAGAATCAAATTATTACCGAGTGTCCTTATCGAATCCGAAGTTCGAAAACGCCCGCCAAATAATGCTCCGAACTTCGGATTCGGGACACTAGATCGCATCGGTCATGGAATGATGTCGATCCAGCCACGCAGACGGCGCTCGATGAGTTCCGGAAGGCCCGCCTGCACGATATCCACCCCGGGCAGCAGATCGGCCTCTGTCTTGCGCAGGGTGTCGAGGGTGTTGCCGCAGGCGATGAATGTCACATCATAACGCCGCAGACTAGAGATTCGCTCGGCGACGGTCGAGCTTTCGGACAACAGGGCCCGCACGCCCGGACCCCAGGCCAGGACGACGATCTCCACGTTGTCCATCCCATAGGCCTTCTGCACGTTGACCACGTTGTAGAGCAGGTTGTTGACCCGCCCATCATCCCTGGTGTTGAGCCCGAACAACACCCGGCGCGGCGCGTCGAGCGACGGCGGCGGATCGGCCCGCTCGGTCTCCAGGCGGGCGGCGCCCACGGGACCCGACGCCAGCGCGATGGCCACCACCAGACCACCCAGCACAATCCTCGACGCCATCCCTGGCCTCCCGTTCGCCGTCCCGGTCATCTCGTCATCCTACAGGATACGGGTCGCCGCGGAAACGTCCCCAAGGGACCGGCCAGTGGCCCGATCCCGAAGCTTGAGGCATCCCGACAATCGCCCCCGCACGCGCCCGAAGCCTCCCGCGCGGAGAAAAAACATTTTTCATCAATATGTTAAAAAGGAACTCCGGCGCCACGAAAAACCCTTCGAAGAAAATTGATTATCCGAATTCCTCTAATATAATGGTTTGCGAATACGTTCGGGACCGCAGCGAACAGGGATGCCCCGTCATGGTGGACGCGAAACCGGTCGTCGAGTTGGAAGACCTGGAGGCCAACGCCCGTCTGGCGAGCGCGCTGCTCAAGGCAATGAGCAACGAACGGCGACTCCTGATCCTGTGCCAGTTGGTGCACGGCGAGCGCACGGTCAGCGAACTGGAAGAGGTCATCGGCCTCAGCCAGTCGGCGCTGTCGCAGCATCTGGCGGTGCTCCGCCAGAACGATCTGGTCAAGACGCGTCGCGCCGCGCAGTCGATTTTCTACTCCCTGGCCGGCCCCGCCCCCCGGGCGATCATCGAGACGCTCTACAATCTCTACGGCAAGGAGGAGTCCTGCATCGTCAAAACTCCCCTTGACAGGGCCTCCTCTGTAAATTAGAGACTTCTAATGTATTGTGGCGTGTCCCAAGCCGTCGCGACGCGCCTTAAAATGGGTTATCAAGGGATCCCACACGCACGGTCTGGTCCGCGAAGCGACTCCGGATGCCCGGACGCGTGGCGAGGGGGTATTGTCGCGGGTCGGGCCGTTGCGCGATCCCATCAGGACGCGGGGGAACCGAACCGATGCAATTCTATCTCCCCATTGCCGAGATATCCGTCAATATCTTCCTGATTCTCGGCATGGGCGGCGGCGTCGGATTCCTGTCCGGCCTGTTCGGGGTGGGCGGTGGCTTCCTGATGACCCCGTTGCTGATGTTCATCGGCATCCCGCCGGCGGTGGCGGTGGCGACCGAGGCCAACCAGATCGTCGCCTCGTCGGTGTCCGGGGTGCTGGCCCACTGGCGGCGCGGCAACGTGGACCTGAAAATGGGGCTGATGCTGCTGATCGGCGGCGTGATCGGCTCCACGTTCGGGGTCTGGCTGTTCGCCTGGCTGCGCGGGCTGGGCCAAATCGATTGGGTGATCAAGCTGTCCTACGTGGTGTTCCTGGGCATCATCGGGAGCCTGATGTTCATCGAGAGCGTCAACGCCCTGCGCAAGAAGGGCAAGGCGAAGCCGTCGGGCAAGCGCAAGCACCCGGTATGGACGGCGGTGCTGCCGTTCAAGATGCGGTTCCGCAAGTCGCGCCTCTACATCAGCGCCCTGCTGCCGATCGGGATCGGCGTCCTGGTCGGCATCCTGGCCGCGATCATGGGCGTCGGCGGCGGCTTCGTGATGGTGCCGGCGATGATCTACCTGCTCGGCATGCCGACCGCCGTGGTGGTCGGCACGTCGCTGTTTCAGATCATTTTCGTGACCGCCAACACGACCGTTCTTCAGGCCACCCTGAACCAGACGGTGGACGTGGTGCTGGCCCTGTTGCTGCTGCTCGGCGCGGTGATCGGGGCCCAGTACGGAGCCCGCGTCGGCGCCAGGCTGCGCGGCGAGCAACTGCGCGTCCTGCTGGCTCTGATGGTGCTCGCGGTGTGCCTGAAGCTGGGCCTGGACCTGGGCATCGAGCCCTCCGAGCTCTACTCGCTCGGCGACCTGCGGGGAGGGCATTGATCATGCGGCTCCTGCTCGGCGCCCTGCTGCTCGCCCTGCCCCTGGTCGCCGGCGCCCCGGCGGCGGCCCAGGAGGAGATCCAGCGCGAGCTGGTGGTCGACCTCTCCGACCACCGGATCGAGATCAACATCGGATTCCACGGCACCCAGCTTCTGGTCTTCGGCACGACCCTCGGCGAGGGGGAGGTGGTGCTGGTGGTGCGTGGCCCGGAAGGCACCGAGGTGGTGCGCAAGAAGGCCCGCAAGGCCGGGATCTGGATCAACGACGAGGAAATGCGGTTCGACCTGGTGCCGTCCTATTACGCCCTGGCGAGCAGCCGGCCGATCGACGAGATCATGCCCGGCAACCTGCGCAAGATGCACCAAATCGGCCTGGACGCGTTCTATTTCCAGGCTCCGGAGGGCAGCGATCCGGACAGGATCGAGGAGTTCCACGAGGCCCTGGTGCGCCTGAAACAGGAACAGGGCCTGTACTCCGAGGACTACGCCAAGATCACCCTGCTCTCCAACACGTTGTTCCGGACCGACCTGTCGTTTCCCTCCAACGCCCCGGTCGGCGAGTACAACGTCGACGTCTACCTGATCAAGAACGGGCAGTTGGCCGACGTGGCGACGACGCCGATCCGCATTTCCAAGGTCGGGCTGGAAGCCCGTACCTATGACTTCGCGCAGAACCATGGGTTCGCCTACGGGGTGCTTGCCATCGTGTTCGCGGTTGCGGCAGGATGGCTCGCGGGAGTCGTGTTCAAGAAGGCCTAGTGGATCGGATCCAACGGATGGGACTCATCCGTTGGCATCAAACCACTAGGACCTTCATTGCCGGGGGAATCAGGGTGACCGATGACGTCAAGCCGGACAAGCGCTACACCTTCCTGTGCGTGGTCGACGACAGCGACGAACTGAGCCAGTCGTTGCGTTTCGCCTGCCGCCGCGCGGTCAACACCGGCGCCCGCATGGCCCTGCTCTACGTCATGGAACCGGCCGAGTTCCAGCACTGGATGTCGGTCGGGGAACTGATGCAGGCGGAACGCCGCGAGGAGGCCGAGGAGATGCTGCGGGTGGTCGCGGCGATGGTCCAGAAACGGACCGGAAGCATCCCGGTGCTGTTCATCCGCGAGGGCAAGGTCGAGGACGAGCTGGTCAAGCTGATCGACGAGGAGCCGAGCATTTCGGTGCTGGTGCTGGGCGCCGCCAGCGGCACGGACGGACCGGGCCCTCTGGTCTCCTACGTGGTTCAGAAGAAGGCCGGCCAACTGCGCATCCCGGTGACCATCGTCCCCGGCAGCCTGACCGAGGAGCAGATCGACGCGATCTCGTGACGGAGCGCCCCATGCCTTGGGACGGCTGGCGGTCGCGCCGCCCCTCCCCCGCCAACACCGAGCCGGGACGCGCCCCGCGACATCGCCCGTGACGCGACGGAGCCGCGCGAAGTCGATCCTGTCCCCGGCGAACGGTTCCGGGAAAAGCCGATTCGGCTTTTCCCGATTCCGCATCAGTCCCGGTCTCGCCGCCGCTTGTCTTTCATGACGCCCTTGACCATCTTGCCGAACGCACGGTCGCGGGCGCGCCGCTCCGCGAGGGTTTCGGTGTTGCGGGATTCCTCGGTGGCGAGTTTTCGCCAACGCTTGAGACGCCCCGCGTCAAGCGTGCCGTCGTCGACCGCCGCCAGCACGGCGCAACCGGGCTCGGCCTCGTGGCGACAGTCGGCAAATCGGCACGTTCTCGCCAAGGCGACGATGTCGGCGAAAACGTCCTCAAGGCCGGTTTTCACATCGGTCAGCTGCAACTCGCGCATGCCTGGCGTGTCCAAGAGCCAGCCGCCGGCGGGCAGGCGATGGAGCATGCGCGCGGATGTCGTATGCCGCCCCTTGTCGTCATCCTCTCGAATGCTCTGTGTCGCGATCCGATCGGTGTTGGTCAGCGTGTTGACGAGCGTCGATTTGCCGACGCCCGAGGAGCCGACCAGCGCAACCGTCTGGCCGTGCGCGCACCAGGGGACGAGGCAGGCCACGCTGTCCGGATCGCGGGCGTCCAGAACCTCCACCAGGAGGCCCGGCAGGAGCTTGACCGCGGCACGGGCGAAATCCTCCGGCATGTCCGTCAGATCCGCCTTGGTAAGCAGGACAATCGGCGTGACATCGGCCTCGCGCGCCAGGGCCAGGTAGCGCTCCAGCCGCGCGGCGTTGAAGTCCTGATTGCAGGACGAAACGATGAACAGCGTATCGACATTCGCCGCGATGAGTTGCAGCTTACGGCCGGTTCCCGCCGCCCGCCGCTTGAACAGGCTCTTGCGTTGCAGGAGGCGGCGCGGCCGAAATGTCTCGGGGTCGATCAGCAGCCAGTCGCCCACCGTGGGAACGGCCTCCTCGCCATCCGCCACGACAATGGAAGGTGGTATCAACCCGTCAACGCCAGGCCCGGCCACGCCAAGGCCGCCGCGATGGACCGCCATCACCCGCGCGGGGACGGCAACGGCCAGATCGTCGGGTTCGAGTTGGGAATCGAAGAACGCACTCCAGCCAAAATCGGCCAGATTGGAGATTTGGGATGTCATTGGTCTCACACCAGCTTCGGCGCCGTGCCAACGGCACGCACGCACAACAGAACAAGCAAGGTCGCGCGAAAGCGTTCCGCGCGCGGCGGAAGGCATCCAGCGCTTGGCCAGGTCGAGACGGAAGGGATGCGCGCACAGCGCCAACGAGGACCAAGAACCAATCCTCTCTGGCGCGCAAGCTACCCGGTTATCCGGTCTCCGCCAGCCGGGTGGGACACAAGGACGACCACAAAAAACCTTTCTTCGCTCTGTTGCTGCCGATGATCGCAGGCGTAAACGCCCTGGTCGCGTATATACGCCGCCCGCCGATCGAAATCCAGTCCTTCAATCAACCGGTCCGATGGTCACCTCCCCTGAAGGGATATGGATGACTCGGACATCGCGTCAGATGGTGTAGTCGAGCGCCTCGTACTTGCCGCCCTGAACCTCCAGCCCGGCCGCCTTCCAGGCCGCAAGGCCGCCGCGCAGATTGTGAATTCCGGTCAGCCCGAACGCGGAGAGTTGTTTCTGCGCGGTGGCCCCCCGCTTGCCCATGGCGCACACCACCACGACGGTGCGTCCGAAAATGGCCGGCGCCCGCGCCGGGTCGAGGAACGACAACGGCAACAGCACCGAACCGGGGATGTTCTCGAATTCGTACTCGGAGGCCTCGCGGACGTCGAGGATCACCGCCTCGCCGGCGCGCTGCCAGTCGAGAGCGGTCCGGGGATCGACCTCGGGCAAGAGGGGACTGGTTTCGGTTTCGGGCACCGCCGCCGCTCCATGGTTGCCGCGAATGGAGAATCGGCTTCCGTCCGCTCAGGGGAGATCGCGCGCGACCCGGAACCCGATGTTGTAGCTCTTGGCCCGGACCCCGTTGCGATAGCGGTAGGCCGAGGCGGCAAGCTTGGGGAAATAATACCACGATCCGCCGCGCGTCACAGGCTGGTTGCAATCACCTTCGATACGCGCCGAGCCGTCGTCGGGGGCGTCGTCGTGGGTCGGGTTCCAGCAGTCGGCGACCCATTCCCAGACGTTGCCGTTCATGTCGAACAAGCCGAACGGATTGGCCGCCAGTGAACCCACCGGCGCCGACTGGACTCCACTCCATCGCGTCCCGCAGCCGCGACAGTTGGCGTGGCCTTCGCCCACCTCGTCGCCCCACCAGTAGCGAGTCGTCGTGCCGGCCCGCGCGGCATGCTCCCATTCCGCCTCGCTGGGCAGGCGATAGGGTTGTCCCGTCCAGTCGGCCAGCCAGGCCACGTAGCCCTCGATTTCCGCGTAGGTCAGGTTGATCACCGGGCGCCGGCCGCGCCCCCAGCCGTGGTCGTGCGGCAGCCGGGCGCAGCCGCCGGCATCGACGCAGACCCGCCAGTCGTCGAACGTGGCCTCGGTGCGGCCGAGGGCGAACGGGCGGGCGATGGTGACCCGGCGAGGCGGCCCGGCATGCTTTCCCGTGTCGTCGCCCATCACGAAGGATCCGGCGGGAATCACCACCATCTCGGGGCAGGTCGGGCAATCCCGAAACATCGCGCCGGGCGCCGGGTCGGCGGCAACCGGCGCGACGACGGCCACGAGACCCCCGGCGCCAAGCGCCGACGCGGCCAACCGCGCCAAGCCGTTCGAGAAACGGCGCCTCCACATCCGAATGCGAGATCGTGTCATCGGCCACATTCCGGGCGATGGGCGGACACCGGCGACGCTCTCTCGATCCGATCCATCAAATGCCGGGACTGAAAAGCTAGTGGTTCGATGCCAACGGATGAGTCCCATTCGTTGGCTGAATCGAACCACTAGATGCAAAACGACGCTTCAAGATCGGCCAGCGACGCGGTACCGCCCAGGTTCGGCTCGTAAAGGGGTCGCGGGGCCTCGTAGAGAACGCCGATGTTGAAGCCATCGTCGGTCATCAATAGGCGCGCCGCGAGGCCCTGATCGTCGGTCCGCTCGGCCGCCGCTCCACGCACCATCTTTTTCCAATCGCGCTGTTCCGGCCGGTAGGTAATGCAGGGGCTGAGCACCTGGACCATGGCGAAGCCGGGATGCTGGATCGCCTCCAGGATCATTCGCGCCAGACCGTTGGGATCGCCCGAGAAGCCGCGCGCGATGAAGGTGGCGCCGGAGGCCAGGGCGACGCCCAGCGGGTTGAACGGCGACACTCCGGTGCCGTGCGGCGTCAGCTTGCTCTTGGTCCAGTCGGGCGCCGTGGTCGGCGACGCCTGACCCTTCGTCATGCCATAGACCTCGTTGTCCATCACCAAGTAGGTCATGTCCACGTTGCGCCGGCAGGCGTGCAGGAAATGGTTGCCGCCGATCGAGAACCCGTCGCCGTCGCCGCCGGCGACGAGCACCGTCAGATCGGGCCGCGCGACCTTCAGGCCGGTGGCCAGGGCGAGCGCGCGGCCGTGCACGCCATGGAACCCGTAGACGCTGGTGTAGGCGGGGATGCGCGACGAACAGCCGATGCCGGAAATGATCGCCACCTCGTCACGCGGCCGGCCCAGCTCGGCCAGCGCCTTGGTGATCGCGGACAGGACCGAGAAATCGCCGCAGCCGGGACACCAGACCGGTTTGTAGGTGGATTTGAAATCCTTGGCGGAGGGAACGGCGGCGGTGGTCGTGGTCCCGTCCATCGGGTCACCTCCACGTGCTGATCTGTTGGTGAATCTGCCCCGGTCGGATGGCCAGCGGCCCCGGCTGGTTGAATACGGTCACCTCTGGCGGCAGATCGTGGAAGGCGCGCAGGTAGTGGTGGAATTGCCGCGAGTGACTCTGCTCGACCACCAGCACCCGCTCGACCCCGTCGAGCGCCGCCCGCATCCGATCCACCTGGGCCGGCAGCAACAGGCGCGGCGCGATCAGGCGAACGCGCAGCCCCTCCTCGCCGGCCCGCCGGATCGCTTCCCGGCAGGCGCCGGTGGACGAGCCCCAGGTGATCACCGCACAGTCGCCGTCCCCCTCCAGAGTCGCCCAATGATCTCCGTAATCGAAGTCATCGAGCTTGCGCTGCCGCTTGTCGAGTTGCTCCCGGTGGTCGGCCGCCTGGGTCGACGGCCGGCCGCTGATGCTGTGTTCCAGGCCGTCGGCCACATAGGCGCCGCCAGCCATCCCCGGCACCGACATCGCCGAGACGCCGTCGGCGGTCACCGCGTAGCGGCGGTAGGTTTCCGCCTCCTTCGGATCGAGAACCTTGCGGCGGCCCACGAAGGCCAGGTCGGCCGGTCGGTCGATCACCGCTCGCGATTGGCCGAGCGACTGGTCGGTCAGCACGATGGCGGCGGTTTGCAGGACCTCGGCGAGATACGTCGACCACTGGGTGGTGAACAGACAGTCCCCGATCGACTGGGCGGCGGTCACCAGGTGCGGCGCGTCGCCGTGCAGGCCGTAGACGGCGATATTGAGATCGCTCTGCTCCGATTTGGTGGGAATGCCGGTCGACGGACCACCGCGCTGAACGTCGACGATCACGATGGGGGTCTCCGAGGCCACCGCGAGACCGATGCTCTCCATCATCAGGGCCAGTCCGGGGCCGGACGTCGCGGTGACCGCCGGCACGCCGCCGAACGAGCCGCCGATGATCATGTTGACGCTGGCCAGTTCGTCCTCGGCCTGGACCAGGGCGCCGCCCACCCTTTCCAGGTTGGGGGCCAGCCACTCCAGAACCTCGGTGGCCGGGGTGATCGGATAGGCGGCGCAGAACCGCACGCCGCCCCGCAGGGCGCCCAGGCCGGCCGCCTCGTTGCCGCTGATGTTCCAGCGCTCGGCGGCAACCGTCGCGCCGACTCCATCGATCGGGCGGGTGATTCCCAACTCGCGCCCCAGATCGAACCCGATGGCGACCGAGCCGACACTCGCCGCCACCGCCGCGTCGCCCTTGCGCCCCAGGGCCTTGCCGATCGCTCCGGCGAAGCTGTCCCGTGGAATGCCGGTCAGGGCGCTGAGGATGCCGAGCCCGACCATGTTCGGACGGCCTCCGCTGATCGCGGACGCGGCCGCCTTGAAATCGACCGGGATCCGGCGCGCGCCGGACGACGCGATGATCTCCGGCACATCGCCCGCCTTGGCGTCGTGGATCACCACCGAGCTCTCGGCGAGCGGCAACTCCGCCGCGAAACGCTCCACGTTCATCCAATCGAACGCGATGTGCACGTCGATGGTGTCGCCCGGGCTGTCCACGGGGCGCGCCGAAAGAGTCACGAAGGCGGCCGCCTCGCCACCCCGGATCTGCGGTCCCGACGAACGTGTCATCAATCCCTGGAGACCGGCTTCGGCGGCGGCGCCGAGGAGCATCTGTCCGGCCGTCATGACGCCGGCGCCACCGGCACCGGTCATCGCAATCGCCACAGTATTCACGTTCTTTTTTTCTCCCTCGCGGCAATCGTGACGCCAGCCGATCCGACCTTGGCCGTTCGACCATAAATTCCCCGCAATCCAATTGCAAACGGTTCGTCCGCCGCGCGGGCCGGGACTCCCGCCGGTCCATTTCGCTTGGCGAGCGGTCATTTCTCCTATACCATTATTTATTATGGTTTCGTGCTCTCCCCCACCCCATGGGTGGTGGCGGGCGACCGCAGAAGAAGGGTTTACAAACCGCTCGGAGACCGGTCGCATGCAGCCCAGAACCAAGCCCGTCAAGATCCTCTTCGCGGAGGGCGGCACCTATGACGCGGACCGCCTTAGCGAGGCCTTTCGGGGTCTGCCCACCTCGACCGAAATCCATCACATGAAGGACGCGGCGGCGGTTCTCGATTTCCTGAGTCACAAGGACGCTTACGATTCCGTGCCGCGCCCGGACATGATCCTGCTCGGACTCGATCTGGACAACGGATCGGCCGCGCAGGTGCTGGACGCCGTCAAGGGAGACGCCGACCTCCGGGCCATTCCGGTGATCGTCTTTTCCGGATCGGCCGAGGAAGAGCATCGGCGCGACTGCTATAGCCGCGGCGCCAATGCCTATGTCCTCAAGCCGGCCGATCCGGCGGATTTCTCCAAGGTCGTGGAGATTCTGGAGAAATTCTGGATGCGCACCGCCCGGCTGCCGGGCCTCCAGGAGATGAACTTCTTCTCCACCGGCGCCTCGTTCTCCTGAGCCGCGACGCGATTCACCCAATCCTGCGCACCCCGAATGAAGAATTCGGGTTCCGTGTCGTGCGTCGGGTCAGCCGGCGGGCGGCTCCGGGGCATCCTCGGCGGACTCGGCGTCGGTCGTTGCGGCGACCGGTGGCGCGACGGTTTCCATGACCAGGGTGCCGAGCGGCGGCAGGGAGAGGACCAGCGAATTCGGCAGGTCGTGCCAAGCCACGCCCTCCGCCGCTCGCGGGCCGTGGTTGAGCACCCCGGACCCGCCGTAGCGCGCATCATCGGTATTGAGCGCCTCGACCCACTCGCCGACCACCGGCACCCCCAGGCGGTAGCCCTCGCGCGGGACCGGCGTGAAATTGCTGACCACCAGGACCGCGCGGCCGTCCTCCGCATGGCGCAAATAGGAAAACACGCTCTGGTCCACGTCGTGACACTCGACCCAGCGGAACCCGTCTGGCTCGCAGTCCTTCTCGAACAGCGGCGCCATGCGCCTGTAGATCCCGTTCAGGTCGGCGATCAGCAGCCGCACCCCGGCATGCAACGGATCGTCCAGCAGATGCCAGTCGAGGCTTTCGGCGAATGCCCATTCCCGCTCCTGGGCGAACTCGCCGCCCATGAACAGAAGCTTCTTGCCTGGGTAGGTCCACATGAAACCGAAATAGCTGCGCAGGCTGGCGAACCGCTGCCAGCGGTCGCCCGGCATGCGGCCGAGCAGCGATCCCTTGCCGTGCACCACCTCGTCGTGCGACAGCGGCAGGATGTAGTTCTCGGTAAAGGCATAGAGCATGCCGAAGGTCATGTCGTTGTGGTGATAGCGGCGGTGCACCGGGTCCTTGGAAATGTAGGACAGGGTGTCGTGCATCCAGCCCATGTTCCACTTGTAGCCAAACCCGAGCCCCCCCAGGTAGGTCGGGCGCGACACCATCGGCCAGGCGGTGGATTCCTCCGCCATGGTGAACGCGCCCTGCCCTTCGGCGTAGACCAGTTCGTTCAGGCGGCGCAGGAAGTCTATGGCCTCGAGGTTCTCGCGGCCGCCATGCTTGTTGGGCACCCACTCGCCCTCGTTGCGGCTGTAGTCCAGGTACAGCATCGAGGCGACGGCATCCACCCGCAGGCCGTCCAGGTGGTACTCGTTGACCCAGAACAGGGCGTTGGCGTGCAGGAAATTGGTCACCTCGCGGCGCCCGAAATTGTAGATCAGGGTGCCCCAATCCATGTGACGGCCCTGGCGCGGGTCGGCATGCTCGTAAAGATGGGTGCCGTCGAAGTACTCCAGGCCATGGGTGTCGGTCGGGAAATGTCCCGGCACCCAGTCGAGGATGACGCCGATGCCCGCCGCGTGGCAGGCGTCCACGAAGTGGCGGAAGTCGTCCGGCGATCCGAATCGGCTGGTCGGCGCGTAGAGCCCGATCGGCTGATAGCCCCATGACCCGTCGAACGGATGCTCGGTGATCGGCAGCAGCTCGATATGGGTGAACCCCAGGTCGCGCACGTAGGGCACCAGCTCGTCGGCCAATTCGTGGTAGGTGAGTACCCGGTTGTCGTCCTCCGGGACCCGGCGCCACGAGCCCAGGTGCACCTCGTAGATCGAGACCGGCCGGTTGTGGCGCGCCGTCTCGGCGCGCCGTTTCATCCACTCGGCATCCTTCCAGGCGTAGGTGGTCTCGCCCTCGATCACCGATGCGGTGGCCGGCGGGTGCTCGCAACGCCGCGCGAACGGGTCGGCCTTCAGCGGCAGGATGTTGCCGAAGCGGTCCTTGATCTCGAACTTGTAGACCTCGCCCTCGCCAAGCCCGGGGATGAAGATCTCCCAGACCCCGATGTCGTGGTGCTTGCGCATCACGTGGCGGCGACCATCCCACTGGTTGAACGAGCCGGTCACGCTCACCCGACGGGCGCTCGGCGCCCACACCGCGAACGCGGCCCCGTCAACCCCGTCGATGCGCCGCGGGTGCGCGCCCATGATGGTATAGAGCTTGAGGTGGTTGCCCTCGCCGAGAAGGTGGATGTCCAGTTCACCGAGCAGCGCCGGGAAGCGGTAGGGATCCTCAATGTCGACGCTTTCGCCACCGTAGCCGACCCGCAGGCGATACCGGAAATCGGCGGCGCGGTTGTCCAGGACGCCTTCGAACAGACCGGCCGGATGGGTCGCGGCCAGGGTGCCGGCCTCCTTGCCCGACGCGGCGTCGAGAACCGCCACCGACTCCGCGTCCGGCAGAAAGGCCCGGATCAGAAGGCGGCCATCGGGCAATCCATGCGGACCGAGGACACCGAAGGGATCGTCATGATCCCCCTTGGCGATGGCGTCGGCGATCCGGCCGTCCAGACGTTCCATCATGATTCCCGCTCTCCCTTCGAATCGACGTCGACTTTTCCGTTGCAAACGATGTGTAAGCCGATCAATCCGTTCCGGCAAGGTTTGTCGGGTTTCCGCGCTCAGTACCCGGCGCCGTCGAGAACCTCGCGCAACCCGGATAACTGCGCTTCGTAGCGTCGCCAGCGGCCCGACGACGAGGTATAGATCGGCTTTCGAACCTGCGCCCGGCTGGCCGTGCGGATCGCCCGGTGGGAGGTGTGGAACTCCAGGCAGCCCGGGTCCCAATCGAGACCGCAATGGGCGAGCAGACGGCGCGTCTGCGGTTCCGGATCGGCGACCAGGGCCTCGTAGTCCACGTCCAGAATCCGCACCGGGAGCACCGCGTGCCAATGGCGCATCAAATCGGCGTAGAGATGCCAGGCGTGGCCCTGCGCCGCGAGGTCGAAGCTGGCCGCCAGGCCGTCCTGGAAATTGGCGAAATAGTTGGACAGCACGTTGTCCATCGGATCGCGCCGGCAATGGATGAAGGTGGCGTTCGGAAACAATAGCGCGGCGAGCCCCAGGAAGGCGTAGTTGCCGGGCAGCTTGTTGGTCACCCGTAGCGCCGCCGGCGCCCAGTCGGCGAGCCGCCGGTCGTAGGCCTCGGCCAGCTTGCGCGCATCGTCCTTCGCGAGATCACGCATGCATTTCGGAAACGGGTCGCCGGTGCCGGTCACGGCCGGCAGGATCATCGACAGGTGCGGCAGGTCCATCAGTTCGCCGGCCCCCGCCGCGCGCGGATGGGCGGCGATGATCTGCTCGACCAGGGTGGTGCCCGAACGCGGCATGCCGGCGATCACCACCGGCCGCCCGGTCTCCAGCCCCCAGTCCGCGCGCGCGGCGAAGAAGGTGGCGTCGAAGGCGTCCTTGAGGGCCGCCATGCGGGCCTCCTGGACATCCGGATCGTAGGCTCGGCCCTGACGCGCGAGTTCCTCCCGGCGCAGCCGGTTGGCTTCCCTCAGATGGTCGAAGGCCCATTCGTGTTCGGCCGCCGAATCTCCCACGTGGGCAAGCGCGAAATGCAGCGCGGCGCGCGGCTTGATCGCCACCACGTCGCGCCGGACCAGATCTTCCATGCGTCCGACCTCGGGATCATCGCGCGCCAGCGCCCCCATGGTCGCCAATTCGGCCAGCGCCCCCGGATGATTCGGCAGATCTGCGACGAGACCGCGCAGGACCTCCTCCGCCGCCGCCCGATAACCGGTGGACATCAGAAGATTGGCGGCCCGCAGGCGCAGGTGCGGCGCCGCCGGACGGCGCGCCAGGGCCCGGCAGAGGAGGCGCAGCGCGGCGCTTCCCTGGCCCGCCACCTCCAGGAACTCGCTGCGCGCCAGGATCGCCTCCAGGTGATGGGGATCGAGCGCCAGCGCCTTGTCCAGGAATCCGCGGGCCCGGGTCAGGAACCCGCCCTCGATGAAGTGCGACGCCGCCTCGGCGAGGATATCCGGGCTTTCGGGGTTGAGGCGGAGCGCCTCGCGCAGGGCGTGGCGCGCCTCGCGGCCGCGTCCCTCCTGGCGATGCAGGGCGGCCAGATGGGCATGCGCGCGGGCATAGGTGGGGTCGATCCCGATCGCCCGATCGTAGGCCTCGGCCGCCTCGGCCCACCGCTCCCGGACGTGCAGGGCGCGGCCGAGGGTATCCCAGGCCGGAGCCATCTCCGGTTTGATGTCGAGCGCCCTTCGCAGCAAATCGGCGGCCGGCCCGGGCAATCCCATGTTCAGCAGCACGGTACCCTTGTTGGCCAGGAACGCCGGATCGTCCGGGCGCAGCGCCAGGGCGCGGTCGAAACAGGCGCTGGCCTGACCCAGCCGTCCGTCGAGCATCGCGCAGCCGCCCAGCATGTGCAGGGCGTCGGCGTGATCGGGGCTGGCATCGAGAATTTTCCGGCAAATCGCCGCCGCCTCGGCGCGATTGCCGCGCAGGACATGCCGGCCGGCCATTTCCAGGGCCTGTTGGGGAGTCAGTCGGTGCGGCGTATCGGGCATGCGCGGATCCGGCACTGGGCGGGCGGCGATCCGTCGTGCGACGGAGCGCCCGCGCAATCGCGGGCACACCCGGAAGTATAACCGATCCGCCCGCTCAGGACACGGTGATGTCCTCGGCGGAGAGCGGCGCGGAGGATCCGGCTTCGTAGGTAACGGCCGCCACCAGCGAATACGAGTCTTCCTTGAGGGCTCCGGCATCCGCGAAGTAAAGGGCACCGCCCCCGGCGGTATTCTCAAGGAACAGGAACACCGGTCGCTCGGGGGCGATCAGGTTGCCCACATCGTTATTGAGCGATCTCACGGCGGCGGCCAGGCTCGTGGCCCCATCGGCGAAATAGAAGTTGCCCTTGAAGTCCGATGGCGAGGCTCCGGTCAGGCTCTGGAGATGACCATAATCCGTGGACAGACCCAACTCCGATGGGTAGGCACTCGGCAGGGCGATATCGATCGTGTCATCTCCAGCGGCGAAATCGGCGATGACGTCGGAACCGAAAGCGTCCGCGACCAGGGCCTCGAAGGCATACCGAAACACGTCGCTCCCGGCCCCGCCCTCGAGGATGTCGTTTCCGGCTCCGCCCTCGAGGATGTCGTCGCCGGCAAACCCCTTCAGGACTTCGTTGGCGCCACCGCCGGTCAAGCGGTCGTCCTGGTCCGTCGCCCGGACCTCGTCGACGTCGTGCAGGGTGTCGGTGTGACCAAACCCATCGGTCGCGACGCCCTTGCCCAGGTCGACGACGACCCCGGAGGTGCCGCCCCACCAGGCGTCCCGGCTGTAGTCGACGATGTCCTGCCCGTTGCCGCCGGTAAACGTGTCGTTCCCGGCAAGACCGAAAAACCAGCCGCCGGCACCGCCGCCGCCGAAGGTGTCGCCGAAGGCCGACCCCTCGATCATGTTGATGCCGGTGAGGGTGTCGGTGTCGCCGAAACCGTCGATCACCGTTCCCGCGTCCAGATCGACGACAATCCCCTGCCCGCCGCCCTCGTCCGCGTCGCCGGTGTAGGAGACGACGGTTCCGAACAGCAAGCCGGTGAAGGAGTCGGCGCCGGCCAGACCCATGAACGTGGCATAGCCGCCGCTGTTGAAGGTATCCGCGGCGTGGGTGCCCTTCACGCGTTCGATGCCTTTCAGATTATCGGTATCGCCGAAGCCATCGATCACCGTGCCGTCGCCATACGCGTCCAGGTCGACCGTCACGCCGCCGGTGCCGCCATACTCCGCGTCATTGGCGTAATCGGCGGTATCGGTCCCGGCGCCGCCGATATACGTATCGGCGCCGCCCAGGCCGACGAACCAGGAGTTGATCCCGTCGGCGGAGACCCGGTCGGCAAACTGGGTGCCCTCGATACCCTCGATGCTAAAGAGAACCTCCACATTGCCGAATCCGTCGGTGCCGGTTCCCTCTCGCAGATCGACCACCACCCCGGCGTCCCCTCCGAACGCCGCATCCCGGGCGTAGCTGACCTCGTCGTAGCCCCGGCCGCCGATGAAGGTATCGGTTCCGCCAAGGCCGGCGAGTTCCGACCCGGAGATGCCGGCGGTCAGGTGATCGTCGAACGCGGTGCCGATGGCGTCCTCGATGCCGATCAGGGTGTCCGTATCGCCGAACCCGTCGGTGGCTTCGCCCGTCGCCAGATTCACGGTCACGCCCAGGGTACCGCCTTGGTAGACGTCGAAACTATAATTGGCCGTGTCGTCGTCGCCATTACCGCCGTCGAGGATGTCGTCCCCGGCGCCACCGAACATCTCGGAGCTGACCGCGCCGCCGATTATAGTGTCGTCGCCACCGCCGCCGAACAGGACGCCCCCATTGGCGGAGAGGGTTTCACCGGCCGCCGTGCCGACCACCAGCCCTTCGCGGGACATGACCAGACCGGTACCGGCGACGGCCGTTTCGCCGGTTGCCGCCGACCTGAAGACCTCCACGGGCTGCCCGGCATAGTGATCCTTGATCCGCAGGGTGCCGCCGTCGACCATCACCGACACCAGATCGTTGCCGTCGCGGGTCGCGCCCCAGAAGCTGTTGAAGCTGTCGAGGACGACGGTGTCCGAACCGCCCGTATCGCTGATGACCACGTCGCCGTCGGCCAGGGAATAGGCGTGGGTGTCATCGCCGTCGCCACCGAAAAGAGTGGCGCCGATAAAGTCGCCGATGGCGAAATCCCCGTCGTCGAAGCGCAGGGTCTCGACACCGGTCAGGGTGGCGGTACCGTCGCCGCCGTGGACCGTGAAGGTCACGCCGTTGCTTGTCGCGACCGTGTAGTCGTTGCTTGCGCCCGAGAACACCACCACATCGTCGCCGTCGCCGCCGACCACCCACACGCCGTCGATTGCGTTGACAAGGGTGATCAGGTCGTCCCCGTCGCCGCCGTCGACGATGATGTCGTTGCTGACGGGGTCCGTTTGGCTATCGTCGTTCCGAGGATCGCCCGTCGTTTCGAAGGTGCCGGCGAGGGTGATCGTGTCGTCGCCGTCGCCGCCGATGATCAGGATGTCGTCGGCGGCGGTGAAGGTGCCGTTCAGTTCGATGGAATCGTCCCCGGCGCCACCCGCGACCCGGATATCCTCGTCGTCGTTGTTCTCGTCCGGGCTTTGGGTGCCCGGCACCCGGCCGTTGAGGGCGCTGAAAACGCCGCGCAGGACGATGGCGTCGTCGCCGTCCTCGCCGAAGACCTCGATGTCGTCGTAGGAGGTGACCCCCGGGCTGTCGATGGTGATCGAATCGTCGCCGCCACCACCGAACACCTCCACATCGTCATCGGTCGTGATCCGGGCGGTGATCGTTATGGTGTCGTCGCCGTCGTTGCCGGAGCCGCCGTCCTCGTCCCCCAGGACTCTCAGGTCGTCGCCGCCGGACAGGACCGTGCCGGCCAGGTTGATCACGTCGTCTCCGGCGCCGCCCGCGATGATGACATCAAGGCTGCTCTCGATCGTTCCATTCACGCTGATCGCGTCGGCGCCCCCGTTGCCGGTAATCTCGACGTTCCCGTTCGTCGCCGTCAGGTTGCCGGTCACGTTGATGACGTCGTCTCCGGCGCCGCCGGGAATAAGCACCTCTTCGGCAACCACGTTCGTCTGGCCGGGAGGATCGTCGGGATCGTCGCCGTCCGCAAGATCGGGATCGTCGTCGCCGTCCTCCGGATCGTCCTCGTCGCCGGAATCGTCGGAGGACTCGCCATCGTCGTCGTCCTCGTCATCCGGTGCCGCCGGATCCTCGGTGTCCTCGACCACGTCATCGGCCGTCGTGTCGGCCGCGACGACGTCCCCGGCATTCGGGAACGGGTTCTCGATCAGCGACAGGAGCCGTTGCAGGAAATCGCCGCCGCCGGTACCGTCGCCGCCAAGCCCGCCGATACCCGCGAAGCCGAGCCCCCCGGCGGCCAGCCCTTCCTGAAGGAGGCCCTCGACATCGGCGTCCAGCATGTTGACCTCGTAACCGAGGTTGGTTTCCGCCTCCTCGATGGCGGCGTCCAGCTTCTGCCGCGCGGCTGCTTCCCGGGCCTCCAATTCGAGGGCCCGCGCCTCGTCGCCCTCCGCGCGCGCCTCGGCCGCCGCCGCGCGCAACGCGTCCGCCCGCTCCATCAGGTCGAGCGCCTTCTCCTCCAGGGTACGCGGCAGCACCGAGCTTACCTGCTCGACCAGCGCGTCCACCTGGTCGCGACTCAGGCTAATGTCGCGCGGCCCGCCATCCAAGCCGGGCGTCCACCGCCAGCCGCCGCCCAACTGGTTGATCGTCCCCAGCACCGTCCCGGACGGATCGTAGAGCACGATCTCGCCCACCATCTCGCCGCGCAGCGTGCGCTCCGGCAGGTTGATCGCCTCGATGCTCTCGCCATCGGTCTCCAGATAGACCTTGGTGCCACGGATGCCGATCGTCGCCACCGGCGTTTTCACCAGCATCGCGTCCTGGCTCAGCTTGGCGATCTGTCCCGAAACGAAGGTCGCCGCACCGGCCAGCAGGTTGACCACCGCCGCGCCCTCGCCGGCCCCCGGATCGTAAACCATCTCGTCGAGAACCATGCGGCCGCCCTCGCCCAGCGAGAACACCGAGTTGTCGGCCAGAATCACCCCGACCGCGCCGTCGCCCCCGGTCTCCAGAACGTCTCCCTGGTAAATCGGATCGCCTTTCCGCAAAACGGCCTCGGTGCCGTCCGGGCGGGTCACCCGCGCCGTTCCGACCACCGTCTCGACCTGACCGATCGCCTCAAGGTTCGGCGTCGCGATGATCTGCGCCAGTTGCTCCGGGGCCGGCGGAGACGTTGTGGCCTCCGGATCCGCCATCGCGGTCAGCGATCGCGCCTCGGACAGTCCTGAAAAAGTGCCATCGGCCACCATGGGACCCCCTTACCGATCATCGATGATTCGCGGTTCACGAACGCGCCGATCGTGCCGCGAATTCAATCCCAAATGATTGCCCGATCGACGCCCGCGCCGAGACGCAAGTCACCGCGTCGCCGCGCCAACCACGCCAATCGATCAACCGAGGTCCCTCAAAACCACAACTCTACGGATAAATCCTCGACCGATTCCCGGCCTTGTCATGGTTTGATCACATATTAATCGTCGCATCGATTTTCCGCCACTACCCTTTAGCATAATTTCGACGGGTGCGGGGGGCGTTCGCGGCCATCGTTTCCGGCCACGCCCCGCGCCCCTTGCCGACCGACGCCCCAAACGTAACTCTGGCCTCCGTCAATGTTCTCCATTACCATCCGACGACGGATGCCTCCTGGCTTTACTTGACCGGCACGATCACCGATGACTTTATCCCGGGACATGGCGGTTCCCGGACAGATTAACGATATGCGTCAATTCCCTTCACGACGGCATGCCGGGGAGGTCGCGGGCCGGTGTCGCGACGGTATCGTCAAGTTCGGCGCGGACGGCTCCGGGTGGCCGTCCGGACACGGGATTCCACGAACCTCGCGCCCCGGGGCGCCCTGCGGGCGGCCATCGAGACGCCATGGACATATCCGCGAACCGAACCGCTTTTCGGACGGGATCAACGGCGATGGGCTGCCGATCGTCCCAATACCTTGGATGTCCGGAATCATCGACGCACATAAGGGGTGTTTATGGAAAATATAAAAATCGACGCGACCGAACGCTCCCCGGAAGTCGACCTCGATTTCACGAACAACATGTTTGCAATTCGTGGGGAATCATACCCCGAGGACGCGACGGCGTTTTTTGGCCCTTTGCTGGCCAGGCTCGAAGCCCATTTCAAGGCTCTCTCCGAAGACAAACTGACATTTGATTTCGAACTGATTTATTTCAATAGTTCCAGCGCCAAGGTTCTGATGTCATTGTTCGACCTGCTCGAGGAAACGGCCGGCAACGGCAACGCGGTGACCGTGACCTGGACCTACGAGGACGGCGACGACAACATGCGGGAATTGGGCGAGGAGTTCGGCGAGGACCTGCGCGATGCCGGGTTCGAACTCAGGGAGGTGCCGGGCGAATGACCAAGGAGCTGTTCAAGGCCGAAGAGGAGGCGTTGCTGCGGGCCGAGGAACGGATGGCCGAGATCGGCATCGAATCGTCGCGGCTCTACGGCGATTTCGCCGATCTGGCGTCGAGCTTCGAACGGCTCCTGATGATCGGCAAGCGGCTGTCGCGGATCAGCGACCGGACCACGGACTCCCTGTTCCAGGACAACAAGAAGCTGCGCCTGTCGCAGGCCGAGTTGAGCGAACTCAACAAAATTCTCGAGGAACGCGACCAGCAGCGCCAGAAGATCCTGATACAGGAGCGAGCCAAGCTGTCGACCCTCGTCGACCTCGGAGTCAGCCTGTCGGCCGAACGCAACGGCGCGCGCCTGATGGAGCTGATCCTTCTCGGCGCCAAGGAGCTGACCCACGCCGACGGCGGCACCCTCTATATCCGCACCGACGACGATACCCTGCGCTTCGAGATCATGCGCACCGATTCGCTCGGCATCGCCATGGGCGGCACCACCGGTCAGGACGTGCCGCTGCCGCCGGTGCCCCTGTTCGTGCCCGAAACCGGGGCCGAAAACCACACGAACGTGGTCTCGCACGCGGTGCTCACCGAGACGACCGTCAACGTGGCCGACGCCTATGCGAATGCCCAGTTCGACTTTTCCGGCACCCGCGCCTTCGACTCCCAGACCGGCTACCGCTCCACCTCGCTCCTCACCGTGCCGCTGAAGCCGCGCGGCGGCGACGTCATCGGCGCCCTTCAACTGCTCAACGCCCGCGACCCGGACACCGGCGAGGTGATCCAGTTCCTGCCCGGCGAGATCCGCTTCGTCGAGGCCCTGGCCGCGCAGGCCTCGGTGGCCTTGGACAACCGCAATCTGGTGGAGGCCCAGAAGGCGCTGCTGGACTCCTTCATCCAGTTGATCGCAGGCGCCATCGACGCCAAGTCCCCCTACACCGGTGGCCACTGCCTGCGGGTCCCCGATCTGGCCACTCGCCTTGTCCGCGCGGCCAGCGACAGCGACGAGCCGCCGTTCGCCGATTTCCGCCTCGAAACCGAGGACGAATGGCGTGAGTTCCACATCGCGTCCTGGTTGCACGACTGCGGCAAGGTCACAACCCCGGAATTCGTGGTCGACAAGGCAACCAAGCTGGAAACCATCTGGAACCGCATCCACGAAATCCGCACCCGCTTCGAGATCCTGCGTCGCGATGCCGAGATCCGCTACCTGAGGGGTCGCCTGGACGGCGGCGACGACGCGACGCTGCAAGCCGAGTTCGAGGCCGAGACGGCGCGCCTGACGGCGGACTTCGCGTTCATCGCGGAATGCAATCTGGGCGGCGAGTTCATGGCTCCGGAAAAGGTGGCGCGGCTGCGCGACATCGGCCGCCGCGCCTGGACCCGCCATTTCGACGACCGGCTCGGCCTGTCGCGCGAGGAAATGAACCGGTTCCCGGACACGCCACCGGCGACGACGCCGACCGAGGAACGCCTGCTGGCCGACAAGCCGGAACACATCGTTCGGCGCCCGGACGGCGAGACCCCATACGGCGGGGATAACCCGTTCGGGTTCGCCACCGAGATGCCGGAACACCTGTACAACAGGGGCGAACTGCACAATCTCGCGATCAGCCGTGGCACGCTCACCCCCGAGGAGCGTTACAAGATCAACGAGCACATCGTGCACACCATCACGATGCTTGAGGGCCTACCCTGGCCGAAGCAGTTGCGGCGCATCCCCGAGTACGCCGGAGCGCACCACGAAACCATGATCGGAACCGGCTATCCGCGCCGCCTGACCGCCGAGCAAATGTCGATTCCGGCCCGCGTGATGGCGATCGCCGATATCTTCGAGGCACTGACCGCCGGCGATCGGCCCTACAAGAGCCACAAGACGCTGAGCGAGGCGATCCGCATCCTCGGCCTCTTCCGCGACGACCAGCACATCGACGCCAACTTGTTCGACCTGTTTCTGAGGAGCGGCATCTACCGCGACTACGCCGAGGAATTCCTGCTCCCCGAGCAGCTCGACGAGGTCGACATCTCACCCTACCTGCGCGCCAACGACGGCGCCTAGTGTGGTGGATTCGAAATTCGCGACATTATTCGGGGCAAATTCCATGGCGAACTTCGACTCCAAACCCACACTGGAATCAAATTATTATCTAGTGTCCTTATCGAATCCGAAGTTCGAAAACGCCCGCCAAATAATGCTCCGAACTTCGGATTCGGGACACTAGGCATCGGGATCGACGGCAATGGATTTCGAGATCTATCAGAAGGAGCATGCCGTCATCAGGGCGGCCGAGGCACGGCTCGAAAGCGGCCGCTTCGACGGCCCGGAGGCCGCCGAGGACTACGGAAACCTGCTGCGCGACTACAAGAAGCTGTTCACGGCGATCAAGCGGCTGGTCCGCATGAGCGACCGCAACGAGGAGGAACTCAACGCGCTGGCCAAGTCTTTGGATGAGAAAAACAAGATGCTCGAAGCACTGTCCTCCAAACTGTCGAAGTATCTGTCACCACAGGTCTACGCGTCCATATTCGAGGGGTCGCGCGACGTGCAGCTCGACACCGAGCGCAAGAAGCTGACGGTCTTTTTCAGCGACATCAAGGATTTCACCCGAACCACGGAGGATCTGCAACCGGAAGACCTGGCCTGGCTGCTCAACCAGTATTTCACCGAGATGTCGAAAATCGCCCTCGAACACGGCGCCACCATCGACAAATTCATCGGCGACGCCATCCTGGCGTTCTTCGGCGACCCCGAGACCAAGGGGGTGCACGAAGATGCCAAGGCCTGCGTGCGGATGGCAATCGCCATGCAGCGCCGGCTGAACGACCTGGAGATCGAGTGGCGCGAACGCGGGTTCGAAAAACCGTTCAGGATGCGGGTCGGCATCAACACCGGCTACTGCAACGTGGGCAATTTCGGGTCCGAAAGCCGAATGGACTACACGATCATCGGCGGCGAGGTGAACCTGGCGGCACGCCTGGAGAGCCAGGCCGACCCGGGGGGCATTCTGATGTCCTACGAGACCTATGCGCTGGTCTCCGACATCATCGAGGCCGAGGAGCGCGCGCCGATCCAGGCCAAGGGAATCCGGCGCGAGGTGCGCCCGTTCGCGGTGCTCGGAATCCACGATCCGACGGTGGCCGCGAGTCGCTTCATCCGCCGCAAGACGGACGGCATGTCGCTGCTCATCGACCGCCGGAAAATGTCCGGCGAAACGGCGGCGGCGACCATCGCCGACCTCGCGGCGGTGCTCGAAGACCTGCGCGGACGGCCATGATGCGGCGTCCGAGCAAGTCATGCCGCGCGCTCGGCGTTCTGCTGATGCTGCTCGTGGCCGCCCCGGCGGCGGCGCGGGCGATGTCGCTGCCGATGTACGGAAACTGGTGCGGACCCGGCCACCCGCGCGATGCCCACGCGGCGCGACTGGCGCCGATCGACGGCCTGGACGCGGCCTGCATGGCCCACGACCTGTGCACAGCCCAGGTAGGCCGTCAGCATTGCGGCTGCGACATCCGGTTCATGAACCGCGTCCGCGACCTGCGCTATCCCACGGCGGACCGGCAGGCGATCGCCCGCGCCATGTACGACGCCCTGGCCATGATCCCCTGCGACGACCCGATGGACACCGCCTACAAGCAGGCCCGCGTGTGGAGCGACCTGGCGGCGGACTTCTTCTCCGGCCGGGCCGGTCCATGGGAAATGCCGCTACGCTGGATGGCCCTGGGCGACCGCGCGATGTGGAACAAAAGCTGGCGCGATCGCTGGGGCTGGTAGGCCGGCCCCGAAACGCCACGCGCGATTGCCAACGTTCACACCCACCACGGCCGGCCGCGCCCTCGGTCGACGCCGCCCGACAACCGGCGAACACACGTTCGCCGGTCGAGCTTGTCAGGCGAGGGCGTCCGGCTCCTCGAGCACGGTCTTCACCACGAACCCCTGGTCGGGGGGGTAGCGGCGAACGATCTGCGCCAGCGCCTCGTCGGCCGAACCCGCGTTGACTTTCTGGATTTGCAGTTCGCCCCAGCGGTCCTCCATGAGGCCGTGGCTTTTATTCTGGGCCACCATGTCACGGACGGACTGGTTGAAGAAATGAACCTCGAAGACGCGGTGCTTTCCACCGTTGGTGGGTTGATACATTTGCGTTTCCTTCCACTTGCCGATCGACCGTTCGCGGTCGTGCGCTCCCCTTGTTGCGGGCTCGGGACGCCTTCTGGCGGGCATCCGTCGGTTATCCCATTCAGGGTTCCAAGGATGAGAATAGGAAACTATTGCGATGATCTCAAGCTTGCGAAGCAAATTTTCGAGAAGTTTCCCCGAAGACATGGAAACGCTATAACAATACACTTTCAGATCTTGGCCAAAACAAGCTCCAGCCCCCGGATCAGCCGATGGCCTTCCGGGCCCCCGTCGTCGGTCATCCGATTGGCGATGATCAGGCGCATCGCATCCACGTGCAGTCGAATCGCCTCGATGTCCCGGTCGCTCGGGGTCTCCAGATTCTCCACCAAGCGGCATAGGGTGTTGCCGACCCTCGTGATCAGCGGATAGCCGAAGCTGCCGCCCTGGCCCTTCATGTCGTGGGCGATGCTGAACAGACGTTCCAGGTGCGGCTTGGGATCGGATCCCGGCTCCGCCGCCGCGAGATCGTCGCAGGCGGCTTGCAGGTTGGCGATATCGTCCTTGACCCAGACGAGATAGTTGTCGGCCATATCCTCGATGACCTTCTCCGCCCGCGCGAGGACGTCGGCGTCGACACCGCCGGTGCCCGGCGGCCCGACCTTCTCGCGCAGCGTGTTGGGAGGTTGGATCAGTTGAACTTTAGGCTTTTCGCTTGCCATGAAGGGCGGTCCCGCTGCTTAGTGGATCGACCGATCCACTAAGCTATTGATCTGGTGGTTCGATTCAGCCAACGGATGGGACTCATCCGTTGGCTGAATCGAACCACTAGTGTGGTGGATTCGAGGTTCGCGACATTGTTCGGGGCAAACTCCATGGCGAACTTCGACTCCACCACACTAGCGTCTCACATCGCGCATCCGTCGCCCTCACGCTCCCGAACCAGAAGAGCGCCGGTCTCGGCGTCGCGCCGTTCGCCACCATCGAACTCGGCCGCCAGGCGACGGCGATCCGGCCCCACGTAGGCATCGGTCTCGATGAAGGCGCCTGGCCGATCAAGCACCCCGTTCAGGTGTCGCATCAGGCTGCGCGGCGAGATCGGCTTGACCAGAAGATCGTTGGCGCCGGCATCGCGGGCCCGGTCGGCCATTTCGTCGTCGCCGTAGCCGGTCACCATCAGGACCGGGATGCGCCGCGCGCCGCCGTTGCCGCCGCGCCGGATCCGGCGAACGCATTCGAGACCGTCCATGCCATCCATTTTCCAGTCGATGATGGCCAGGTCGGCCGCGAAATCGCCCAGTATCCGCAACCCCTCCCGGCCTTCGTCCGCCTCGCGGACTTCCTTGACCCCGATGTGATCGAGGATGGTGACGAGCAGCTTGCGGAAATGGAAATTGTCCTCGACAACAAGAATGCGAAGACCGGTCAGATCGCGATCGGGCATGGTCCTGTCCTGTATCTCGTTCCTACGCGGTGATGCAGTGAACGAGGAACTCTATATCCGCACCGGGGCCGACCGAACAAGGGTCAACCCGGCCAGCGGACCCTCCTACCAAGGGATTTCGCGGCCGTCGTAATTGACGAAGCGACCATCCAGCTCGGCCGTCGGCGCGTCCAGCACCCGACGCAACCCGCTAACGCTTTCCTCGACCTCGATCAGCGCGTGCGGGCCACCCATCCCCGTGCGCACCCATCCCGGATGCAGCACCACCACCCCGATGCCACGATCGGCCAGATCAACCGACAGGCTTTTCATCGCCGCGTTCAGGGCCGCCTTCGAGGAGCGGTAGATATAGGAGCCCCCGGACGCGTTGTCGGCTATGCTGCCCATCTTGCTCGACATCGCGGCAATCATCCGCCGTTCCGAGCGCGCCACATGGTCAACGAACGCCTCGGCCACCTTGAGGGGCGCCATGGCGTTGGTCCAGAACACCTCCTCCCAGGCATCGTAATCGAGGCCGCCGAGCATGCTCGGACGCGGCCCGTAAATCCCGGCATTGAGGATCAACAGATCGATGGCTTCCTTCTTCCACGCCTTGGCCACCGCGTGGACGCGATCGAAGTCCAGGACATCGAGCTGCTTGACGACCAGATCGCCGTCGATGCGCTGGAGGTCGGTCGCGTGCTTGGAGTCGCGGCAAGTCGCGAGGACCCGCCATCCGTCGGCCGCGTATTGGCGCGCCAGTTCGAGACCGATCCCTCGATTTGAGCCGGTAATCATAACCGTCGGCATTTCAGTATCCCCCATGTTGGTTGGCGATGTGCGGTTGCCCGGGCTCGGTCACGGCCCGAGTCCCGATCCGGCCCGGCCATGCGCCGGGGCGTTGCTGCCCAGCCCCTCCAGATGATCGAGGAACCGGGCCAGTTCCTCGGCCGCGCCGGGTTCCGGCGCCCGCGGATTGGAATCGCCGCTCGACGACGGTTCGGCGTCGATCCGCAGGTGGACGTTCTCGCCGATGACCCGGTTGATGGTTTCCATGAGGTCCGGGAAATCGATCGGCTTGGTCACGCAAGCATCCATGCCCGCCTGCCGGAAAGCGTGCAGATGCTCGTCCATCGCATCCGCCGTGACCGCGATGATGGGCACCCGGCCGGCCGGCCCATCGAGTTCGCGGATCGTCCGCGCGGCCTGCGGACCGTCCATTTCGGGCATCCGCGCGTCCATCAGGATCAGGTCGAACCGATCCCGCGCCGCCGCGTTCACGGCCTGCCGTCCGTTGTGCACCGTCCGCACCCGATGGCCCAGCCGCTCAAGATGCGTGCGCAGCAGCAGGCGGTTGATCTCGTTGTCCTCCGCGACCAGCACGTCAAGCGGCCGGCGGGACTTGAAGCGCGCCCGATCGAGGCCGCGCCGAGGATGGACCTCGCCGCGCGCCGGCGCGGCGGGAATGCGGAACCAGAACAGGCTTCCGCGCCCCTCCTCGCTCTCGAATCCCACGCTCCCACCCATCATGCCGACCAGGTGGTGACAGATCGCGAGGCCGAGCCCGGAACCGCCGAACTGTCGCGACGTCGAGGCGTCGGCTTGGCTGAACCGCTCGAACAGACGGTTCTTGAGGCGGTCCGGAATGCCGATTCCGGTATCCTCCACCTCGAACCGCAGCCACGACCGCCCATCGGCCTCGGGCTCGCCGTGGATACGCAGGATCACGTTTCCGCGATGGGTGAATTTCAGCGCATTCCCGATAAGGTTGAACAGCACTTGGCGGATTCGCACCGGATCGCCGTTGATCGCGCGCGGCACGTCGTCGTCCAGCATCAGTTGCAGGCTCAGCGGCCGCCCCTTCGCCTTGGCGGTCATCAGGCGCCACAGGTCGTCGACCATCTGACGCAGATCGAAATCGATCAGTTCGAGTTCGAACCGCCCCGATTCCAGACGCGACATATCCAGAATATCGTTCAGAATCCCAAGCAGGATCTCGCCGGACTCGCGGATCGTCGCCACGTAGGCGCGGGCCGGCGCGCCGAGTTCCATGTCGAGCAACAGATCGGTCATGCCGAGAACGCCGGTCAACGGAGTGCGGATTTCGTGACTCATCGTGGCCAGGAATTCGCTTTTCGCGCGATCGGCGGTCAGGGCGCGCTCCTTTTCGATGGCGTACTTCTCGGTCAGCTTGGCCATCCGCTCGGTCTGTTCCTGAAGGCTCCGCCGCGATCGCTCCAGTTCCTCGATATACTGGGTCAGGCGCAGTTCGTTGTCGCGAAGCTGGCGCTCCTTTTCCTTGAGTTCGGTGACGTCGGTCATCACGCCGACGATTCCCTCCATGTCGCCGCCGGCCCCAACGAACGCGGCCTTTTGCAAGACCACCGAGCGGACGCGGCCATCACGCAGACGCGTCCTCATCTCGCAACCGAAAACGCCGCCGGCCTGCTTCGACCGCCGATCGGCCTCCGGATCGCTCATGTAGAGGGAATCCGGCGCCAGCGATTGCTCCGAGGCGCCGACGATCTGCTCGCGCGGCAAACCGATCATCCCCGCGAACGCCTCGTTGCACGCCAGATAGCGGCCGTCGGCGTCGACCACGTAGAGCGGCGACGGCACCGAACTGAACAGCGCCTCCTCGAAATTCAGGCGCTCCTTGAGCACCCGATCGGAGCGCGAGCGCTCGATGGCGTGACGGATGGTGCGGTCCAATAGGTTCGGGCGGACTTCGCTCTTGATCAGATAATCCTGGGCGCCGCGCCGCAACGCCGGCAGCGCCAGTTGCTGGTCCTCGTTCCCGGTCAGCACGATGATCGGCGTCCACGGGAGACGGTTTCGGGCCCGGTCGACGGTGTCCAGGCCGAACGAATCCGGCAGCGAGAGATCGAGCAACACCACGTCGACCGGCGCCGCCTCGGCCCGCGCCAAGCCGTCGGCCAGGGTGCCGGCGATCCGCGCCCGGTAATGGACGAACGGGGCCTCGCGCAGGTATTCGCGCACCAACACCCCGTCTCCGGGGTTATCCTCGATGATCAGGACGGTGACCTGCGGCAGTTCGTTCTGCGCCATGCGAGGCATTCCCTGCGGCCGTTCATCCGGGCCAGTCTATCCGATGCCGGCCGGCACGCCAAACCGGCCGCCTATATCAGAATCAGGGCGGCCAGCCCGAGGAACGAGAAAAACCCGACAACGTCGGTCACGGTGGTCAGGAACACGGTCGACGCGATCGCCGGATCGACGCCGAGGCGCTGCAGGCCGATCGGAATCGACGCCCCGGCGAGACCGGCGATCAGCAGATTGCTCACCATCGCCATCGCGATCACGACGCCGATCACCGGATCGTCGAACCACAGCCAGGCGACCAGACCGGTCAGCGCCGCGAACAGCAGGCCGTTGACCGCTCCGACCAGGCTTTCCTTTCCGATCACCCGCAACGCGTTGGCTGGCGTGAGATCGCGGGTGGCCAGGGCGCGCACCGCAACGGTGAGGGTCTGGGTGCCCGCGTTGCCGCCCATCGAGGCGACGATCGGCATCAGCACGGCGAGCGCCACCACCTGCTCGATGGTGGCGTCGAACAGGCCGATGACCAGCGACGCCAGGACCGCCGTGCCCAGGTTGACGAGCAGCCAGGCGAACCGCGACCGGGTGGTCTGCACCACGCCGCTGAAGATATCCGTCTCCGGCACGCCGTGCAGGCGCAGCACGTCCTCCTCCTGTTCCTCCTGGATCACGTCGACGATGTCGTCGATGGTGATCACCCCGGCCAGCCGGCCGTCGCGGTCGACCACCGGCGCCGACACCAGGTCACGCTGGCTGAACAGAAAGGCCACCTCCTCCTGATCCATGGTGGCGGGAATCACCTTGATCTCGCGCCGCATGATCTCGCTCAGCAAAACCGGCCGGCGGGTTCTCAGCAGGCGATTGAGGGGCAGCTTGCCGACCGGATGACGGCGCGGATCAACCACGTAGATGTCATAGAATTCCTCCGGCAGGAGGTCCTCGCCCTCCAGTTCCTCGTGATCGGCCGCGCGGCGCAGGTAATCGATGCATTCGCCCACCGTCCAGAATTCCGGCACCGCGACCAGCTCGTGCTGCATCATGCGGCCGGCCGAATTCCCCGGATAGGTCAGGCTTTCCTCGACCTGCGCCCGGTCGTCCTCGGGCAATGCCTCCAGCACCCCGCGACGATCGGCCTCGTCCAGATCCTCGACAAAATCGACGACGTCGTCGGAATCCATTTCCTGGACCACCGACGCCAATTCCCGCGGCTCCAGCAGGTCGATGACCTGTTCGCGCACCGCGTAATCGATGGCCGACAGGGCATCGGGGTGCAGGTCCTCGCCGAGCGCCGTGATCAGGGTCCGTCGCAGATGCTGCGGCAGCCGCTCGATCAGGGCCGCGAGCTCGGTGTAGTGTAGGGGGTGCACGAGGGCGGAAATGCGCTCCTCGTCCCAGACCTCCAGCGCCGACGCCATGTCGTTGACCCGGTCGGGACTGAGATCGACGTGCCCGACGTCAATCGCGACCGTCGCGCGTTGCTCGATGTCGTCCATGCCCGCCTCTCCCGTGGTTCATCGCGTGCGCGCCCGGATGCCGGTGGGCCATGCGAGGCGCTGTCGGGTCGGCCGCCGATCCGCAGGACGCAAGCCGCTGAACGGTTCAGGTTGGATGCAGGAAACGGAGGCCCGCGCCGGACGGCGACGGCGGGCCTCGGGATCATTGGTGCCGCTTGAGGGAGAAACGCTGAACTCCCTGTTTCAGGAATTAGCAGACTGGGAGCGGCAGTTAAAGGCAATTGCGCAGGATATCCCCGACGAAATCGACACCGGCTCCGGAGAGCCGTCGCCATGACCTCCTCCGGGACAAAAGCCTTCACCGAAGCCGCCAGGAAACCGAAGCCGAAACGTCCTTCGCCGTTCTGTATCCGCTTGAGCGCGGAGGAACGGGCGTATCTGGAACGGAAAGCCGAGAGTCGTCCTCTGGGGGCCTATATCCGGGGCAGGTTGTTGGACGGCAAAGAGGTCAAACCACGCAAGTCCTCCCGCGCGCCCTCCGTCGATCATGCGCTGTTGGCAAAGCTGCTGGGGATGCTCGGCAAGTCGCAACAGGTGTCCTGTCTGTTCCTGCTGGCCCTGGCCGAGGAAAAGAAGCGCCTGACGTTGGCGGAAGCCGACCGCGCCGCCCTGCATGCCGCCTGCACCGATGTACGGGACATGCGGGCGCTGCTGATCAAGGCTCTCGGGCTCAAATCCGGGGGTGCGCCGTGATCCTGGTCGGCAATCAGCGCGGCGGGGCGAAGGATTTGGCCTCCCACCTGCTCAAACAGGAAAACGAGCGGGTGGAAGTCCATGAGTTGCGCGGCTTCGTGGCCGACGATCTGCACGGCGCGTTCCGGGAAAGCCACGCGATCAGCCGGGGCACCAAGTGCAAGCAGTTCCTGTTCTCGCTCAGCCTCAACCCGCCCAAGGGCGCGGAGGTCAGCAATGAAGAGTTCATCCAGGCCGTGGACCGGGCGGAAGCCAAGCTCGGCCTGACCGGCCAGCCGCGCGCCGTGGTTTTTCACGACAAGCGCGGGGAGGATGGCGAACCGCGCCGCCACGCCCATGCGGTGTGGAGTCGGATTGACATCGATGAGATGAAAGCGGTGCATCTCTCCCACTCGAAACGCAAGCTGCAAGACGTCTCGCGCGATCTATACCTTGAACATGGCTGGACCATGCCGCGCGGGTTGGCGGTGACGGGGGAGCGCGATCCCCGGAACTTCTCCCTGGCCGAATGGCAGCAGGCCCGGCGGATCAAGGAAGACCCGCGCGAGATCAAGGCTGCCTTCCGGGATGCCTGGGCGATTTCGGATTCGAAGGCCGCATTTACCCATGCCTTGCAAGAGCGCGGCTATTGGCTCGCCCGTGGTGACCGGCGGGGCTATGTGGCGGTGGATCGCCGGGGCGAAATCTATGCGCTGGCCAAATGGGCGGGCGTGAAGACCAAGGCCGTGCGGGAGCGGCTGGGCGATCTTGACGCCCTGCCGTCCGTGGCCGATACCAAGATCGAAATCGCCCGCGCCATGCGGGAGAAGATGGAAGCCTTCCAGCGGGAGGTCGCCGAGAAGGAAGCGCGGAAGCGGGAAGAGGCCGAGGCCAAGCGCGCGGCGCTCAAGGACCGGCAAGAGGCCGAGCGTGGGGCGTTTCGGGAAGCGGCGCGGCTGCGCCGGGACGCGGAGGAACAAGAGAGGCGAAACCGTCTGCGCGGCTGGCTGGCGGGCCTTTGGGACCGGATCAGGGGGGAACGCAAACGGACACAGGATCGCAACGCGCAAGAGGCCGAGGCGGCCCGTCGGCGGGACAAGGCCGAGCGCGATAAGCTCATTGCCAACCAATTGTCCCAGCGGCGCGACGTGGTTAAAGAGCGGGCGCAACAGCGCGACTCTAATCGTGCCGTTGCGCGGGACCTTACCGAGGACGCCAAGGTTTTCCGGAACATGGAAACGGAAGCCGAGGCCGAACGCAGCGCCCGCCGCGAAGCCTTCAAGGAGCGCCGCCGCAGCGAAAAGGACCTTGGGGACCGCCCCCGCCGCCGCTCAAGGCAACGCGACGGGCCGGATTTAGGACGGTAGACCCGTTAGGTGTCTTCCGGTAAGCGCGCGCCGATGTTCATCCTGTGCGCATAGAGCGCTTCCAGAATGATCGTGTCGTCACGCTCGATGCGGAAAAAGACGGATACCGGAAAGTCCCGGATCGTCCATTTGCGAAACTCCTTGCCCTCAAGCCGCGTGTAGACCACGCAGGCCTGCGGCTTGTCGGCAACAAAAGCGATACCCTCTTCGATCCGATCGACAAAGCGCATGGCGACAGGCGATCCCGCCCGCTCGCGGTAGGCACTCGTCATCTCGATCAATTGCCGCTTGAAGAGCGCGCTGCGTTGAATCCTGGCCATATGCACCCGTTACGTCGCCGCCTTGCGGGCGTCCGCGAGGTCGTCGCCGGTCCAGGGTTCGTAGTCGTTTTCGCGCAGGGACCGGGCCAGCAGCGCGTGAACGTCGCCGCGCTCCCGCTCCAGGTGCCTTTCCATGTGGCGGCGCACCAGGTCGCGGATAAACTCGCTCGGTGTCTCGTAAAGCGCCCCCTTGCCGGTCATCTCGCCGACATGGAGCGCCAGCGGGTCGGGCAGCGTCGCGTTCAGACGTCTTACCATTTTGTTGTCGCGGTCTTCCTTCACGGAGTCCTCCTGCTTTTGTCATCTTATTTCAGTATCGCATATTTGCGCGCCTAGCGTCAATCTAGCGCGCATTTCAATGGCAATAAACGCGCATGTTGGACAGAACAGGCAAAACCGGACAGAACGCACACCTCGCCCGGTTTTTCGGCCCCACGCATATCCATTGAGTCGATCCTGGGGTGCGCCCGCACCCCTGCCTCTCTGGCGAAGAGTGGGGGTAGAAAGGGCAAGGAGGCTCCGAACGAGGCTCCGCGTCCGCTTGCCAGGGCGGACGTGGAAACGTTGGGATGCCTTGCCCGCGCGAGGGGCGAAGCCCCATAGCCTTGCGCGGGGGATCAAGCGGTGATGCGGTTGAATGGCGCGGATCGGGTTCGATGCCTCTCCAAAAGGCACGCTCACCGGCAGGGGGTTGGACAGGGGGCGGCACGCCCCCTTCCCGAGCAAGCGAAGCGCAGTGAGACAAGAGGCGCGGTATTACCGCGCACATCTTGCGCGCGCGGGTCACGATAGAGGCCCGGTCGGTCGCCCCCGCGACATAGTCGCCCGTGAAGAACGCAGATCATGCAGCGGTTTGAAGATTTCCGGCCCGCCGTAGCGATAGGATCGCGACCAGGATTTTGAGGCAAAGAGCCTGGATCCATTTGAAGGTGAGGCGGAAGTTGTAGCCTGCGGCGGCGAGGACGGGGTTGATGGCGTTGCCCTGGGCGTGAGCGAGGAAGTTTCGGCCCATGCGGTGGCCCTGTTTCAGGTGGCCGATGACCGGCTCGACGGCGGCGCGGCGTGTCATCTGGCGCTTGATGGCCGGGGCTACGCGCCGCTGCGCCACGCATTGAGTCGGTATCTTCGTTCGTCGCGAGGCGTGACCTGCTCTGCGAGGCAGATTGTTGTTGTGACGGCGGCTCGTGCCGCCCTTCACGTCCTCCGCGCGACTCTTGTCCCTCGCG
>JANQIL010000036.1 GCA_028282245.1 Magnetospira sp. | reverse complement strand
TCCGACGCCCAGGAATCCGGCATGGGCTTCGGATGGTTCGAGACCGAGTTGACCGACCGCACCAAATGGTGCGACTTCGAGCCCCTCGTCGTCACCGCGACCGACGGCGACAACGGCGGGTGGTTCCGGAACACCAACCGGCAGGCCAATTTCTGGGGTGTCTTCTACAGCGAGCTGCTCGATTCGGCGCGTCATGAAAAAGGCACCGTGCGGCCGACCTTCATCGACGATTACCTGGACCGTCACGGCGCGCATGGCGAGGTCACGGTGCGCACCGGGGCCTGGAACACCGGCTGGCACCGTGGCAACGACTTCCTGCAATGGACCGGATCGCAGGCCCAGAAGGACGCCTTCGCCCGCCTGCCGGAGGTGAGCGAGACGATCCACGCGCTGCGCGTCGAGTCCGAGACGCGGGAAGCCGCCGACCCGGCGGCTCGGCGCGAACTGGAAAACGCCCTTTGGCACCTGCTGCGGGGTGAAACGAGTTGCAACGTTTATTGGGGCGAGGACTGGGTCGGCCGCTGCCACGCCGACCTCGACCAAGCCCTGAGTCACGCCGAGCGGGCCCGGGATCTGATGCGCTGACGCGCCTTGCCCCGCCCGTCTCCACACCCCAAGGGACACCGCCGCATGGACATCGTCATGGCCGCCTCCGAATGCGCCCCCATTGCCAAGGTCGGCGGCCTCGGCGACGTGGTGCATGGCCTGAGCGGCGAACTCGCCGCCCAGGGGCACGAGGTCGAGATCATCCTGCCCAAGTACGACTGTCTGCGTTACGACCTCATCGACGACCTGCGCACCGAGGTCGAGGACCTGTGGGTCCCGTGGTACGAGGGCTCGGTGCATTGCGGCATCATGGCGGGACGGGTCGACGGTCGCCGCTGCCTGTTCGTCGATGCCCATTCCGACGACGCCTTTTTCAACCGGGGCGGCTTTTACGGCTATCGGGACGAACCCTACCGCTGGGCCTTTTTCTCCAAGGCGATCCTGCAATATCTGCTGGACTCCGGGCGACGGCCCGACGTCCTGCACGCCCACGACTGGCAATGCGCCCTGCTGCCGGTATTGCTCTACGAGATGTACGCGGCGGCCGGACTCCAGGACCTGCGGGTCTGCCTGACCGTCCACAATTTCATGCACCAGGGGTCGGCCGACCGCGAAATCCTGCGCGCCACCGGCCTGAACCATCCGGAACGGTTTTACGACCTGGACCGCATGGGCGACCAGATGAACCGGTCGTGGCTGAATTTCCTCAAGGCCGGGATCGTCTATTCCAACTTCACCAACACGGTGTCGCCGCGCCACGCCTGGGAGGTTCGCCACACCGACCAGGGGTTCGGGCTCGGCCATATTCTGCACATCCACCAGGACCGTTTCGGCGGAATTCTCAACGGGATCGAGGACGAAACCTGGAACCCCTCGACCGACCGCGTCCTGCCGGCGCGCTACGACCGCGACAGCCTGGACGGCAAGTACGTCAACAAGCAGGCCCTTCGCGAGCGGTTTCTGCTGCGCGACGGTTACATGCCGATCATCGCCTACGTGGGCCGGCTGGACGCCCAGAAGGGAGTCCACCTGATCCGCCACGCGCTGTTCCACGGACTTGCCCATGGCGCCCAGTTCGTGCTTCTGGGCAGCAGCCCGGACCCGGCCATCAACGCCCAGTTCTGGGACCTCAAGCACCAGGTCAACGACTGCGAGGACTGCCACCTGGAGCTGGCGTTCGACGAAGGCCTGGCCCGCCTGATCTACGCCGGCGCCGACATGATCGTGGTGCCGAGCGTCTTCGAGCCCTGTGGCCTGACCCAGATGATCGCCCTGCGCTACGGCACGGCCCCGATCGTGCGCTCGGTCGGCGGCCTGGCCGATACGATTTTCGACTGGGACTACGCGGACCTCCCGCAGGAGAACCGCAACGGCTTCGTTTTCCACTCATCCGACAACCAGGGCCTGGAATCCGCCATGAACCGGGCGATCGGACTCTGGAACCATTTCCCGAAAGGCTTTCGCTGGATGATTCAAAACGGCATGACCCAGGACCTGTCCTGGCGCCGGCCGGCCCGCCACTACGCGGACATTTACGACTACATCCGGGTGAATGAGCCGCTCCACGGAGGACACACGCCATGACCGACCTGCCCGAATCCATCGATGGCCTGCCGAACATCACCGGCCGCGAGGACCTGATCGCCAAGACGATCGCCGACAGCCGCGAGGGCCTCGCCCTGCTGCCCTCCAGCCACATCGACTTCAGCCGCGTCAAGGCCTGCTTCGCCAACGCCCTGCACATGCACCAGCCGCTGATTCCGGCCGGCGGGCACGATATCCATAGCGCGGCGATCATCGGCAACCTGCAGCACATGTACGAGAACCAGGGCATCGGCGACAACCACAACGCCCCGGTGTTCCAGTGGTGTTACAAGCGGATGGGAGAGTTCATCCCGCAGCTGATCGGCGAGGGCAAGAATCCGCGCATCATGCTCGAATACTCGGGCACCCTGTTTCACGGACTGCGCCAGATGGGCGCCCACGACGTGCTCGACGCGCTCAAGGAGATCACCGTCAACCCCAACTACAACCGCTGCGTCGAGTGGCTCGGCATGCCGTGGGGCCATGCGGTGGCGCCGTCCACCCCGGTGCAGGATTTCCGTCTGCACGTGATCGCCTGGCAACATCACTTCGCCGCCCTGTTCGGGCTCGACGCGCTGAAGCGGGTGCGCGGCTTCTCGCCGTCGGAGATGGCCCTGCCCAACCACCCGGACGTCGCCTATGCCTTCGTCAAAACGCTGCGCGACTGCGGCTATCGATGGGTGCTGGTGCAGGAGCATACCGTGGAGCGCCCGGAAAGCGGCTGGGGTCCGGAGGCCAAGCACCTGCCGCACCGTCTGGTCTGCACCAATTCGCAGGGCGAGACGACATCGATCGTCGCCATCCTCAAGACCCAGGGCTCGGACACCAAGCTGGTCGCCCAGATGCAGCCCTGCTACGAGGCCAGGGGGCTCGACCGTTGGGACCTCGCCGGCAAGCAAATACCGCCGCTGGTCACCCAGATCGCCGATGGCGAAAACGGCGGCGTGATGATGAACGAGTTTCCCGACAAGTTCATGGAGGCGGCCCGCGAGTCCTCCGGCGGCGAGGTACCGATGGTCAATCCCTCGGAATACCTGGAGTACCTGACCTCCATCGGAATCGGCGAGGACGACCTGCCGACCCTGCAACCGTTGTTCCAGAAGGCGATCTGGGATCGCATGAAGCCGGGCGACGGACCGGAGCGGCTGGCCGCGGTGATCGCCGAGGCCAAGCAGGCCGACCACCGCTTCCACATGGAGGGCGGCTCGTGGACCAACGATCTGTCGTGGGTCAACGGCTACGAGAACGTGCTGGGCCCGATGGAGGAGGCCAGCGCGGCGTTCAACGAGCATGTCCTGGCGCGCGGCATGCCGACCGACGAGCACCGCTACCGCAACGCCCTGTTCCATCTGATGTGCTCGCAGACCAGTTGCTACCGTTACTGGGGGCAGGGCCTGTGGACCGATTACGGACGCGAGATCTGCCGTCGCGCCAAGGATATCGTTCTGCACGACTACGCCGGTTGACGACCGGCCGGCGGCCCCGGTGGCGCGCCCGATCAACGGCCCGGCCCGCGCGCCGGGCCTTTCAAGGTTACCCGTCAAGGGAGCATCCAACGCAATGCGTGTTCCGGAAACCATGTTCGGTGTTGTTCTGACGGGACACGGCGGACCCGAAAAGCTCGTGGCGCGCGACGATCTACCGGTTCCGGTTCCGGGAGCGGGCGAGGTGCTGGTCCGTGTCTCCGCCGCCGGCGTCAACAACACGGACATCAACACGAGGGTCGGCTGGTACGCACGGCAGGCCGGCAACCTGGAAACCGCGAGTTGGGCCGGAGACCCGATCCAATTCCCCAGAATACAAGGCATCGACGTCTGCGGTTTCATCGCCGCCGTCGGGGATCGGGTCGATACCGCCCGCGTTGGCGAGCGTGTCCTGATCGAGCCCTGTCTTCGAGACGTTGGCGGCCAAACCCAAAAGACCCCCTGGTTCCTCGGGTCCGAGTGCGACGGTGGCTTCGCCGAGTTCGTCGTCGTCTCGCAAGGGCATGCCCACCCCGTTCGCTCCGCGATGAGCGACGTCGAACTGGCGTCGTTTCCATGCTCCTACTCGACCGCCGAGAACATCCTGACCCGGTGCCGCGTGACCCGCGAGGACACGGTGCTCGTCACGGGGGCGTCGGGCGGAGTGGGGTCGGCGGCGATTCAACTGGCCAAAGCCAGGGGGGCATCCGTTATCGCGGTGACATCCCCCGGGAAATTTTCCGACATCGAAAAGCTCGGGGCCGACAGGACAATCGCTCGCGACGGGGCGCTCGACGAATCGGATGGCGTCGACGTCGTTGTCGATCTTGTCGCCGGCTCACGGTGGGCGGAGTATCTTTCGATGCTTCGGCCGGGCGGCCGCTATGGCGTCTCCGGGGCCATCGGCGGCCCGATCGTGGAGCTGGATGTTCGCACCCTCTATCTGAAGGATCTCAGCTTCTTTGGCTGCACGGTCCTGGAGCCCGAGGTGTTTCCCAATCTGGTTCGCCTCATCGAGGACGGGCGCATCCGCCCGCTCGTCGCCGCGACCTACCCCTTGCGCGACATCGCCAAGGCTCAAGCCGCGTTCCTGGAAAAAAAGCACGTCGGAAAGATCGTCCTGACCGTCTCCGCCGACGCGACCCGGAATCGATCCTGATTGGCACGCGCGAGGACAATGCGGCACGCTGTGCTTGTCCGGAGATCCCTCCTCCCGATACGAACACGAATGGCGGCCTCGGCATCCGTATCTTATGAAACCCGAATCAGTTATTCGGGTTTCGTATAACTGGCTGGCTTGCGACGATTTTCGGAAACTCCGCGAGGTGTGGCCCGTAGCGCGCATAGTCGAGGCCACCTTGCCGTTTCGCCGCGTACATCGCCCGATCGGCGCAGCCGAGCAACTGATCGATCTCGATCGCATCGACGGGATACAGGCTCGCGCCGATGCTGGCGCCCACCATCGCGCCGCCGCCAAGCACCTCGATCGGCGTCCGGAAAACACTCAGAAGCTTGATGGCCATGCGATCGATTTCCGTTTCGGCGTCGGAAAACCCCTCGCCCAGGATCACGAACTCGTCGCCGCCGATCCGCGCCACCACGTCGCTCTCGCGCACCGCCCCGCGCAATCGCCGCCCGACCTCCCGCAAGACCAGATCGCCGGACTGGTGACCCCGGGTGTCGTTGACCGTCTTGAAGCCGTTGAGGTCGATCAATAGAAACGCGACTCGGTTGCCGTTGCGCTGGGCGGCGTTCAGCATGTGATCGGCCCGCTCATAAAAGCTCAGCCGGTTCGGCAGACCGGTGAGGCTGTCGCGGTGGGCGACCTCGAGGATCGCGTGATGCATCTCGCGCACCGCCCGCGCGACCACGCCCAGTTCGTCGGCGCGGGATGTCGGCAGGTCCTGCGGCCGCCCGTCGGCGCCGCCCAATCCAATAATGGTCGCCGCAAGCCGTTTCAAGGGGCGAACGACCAACCCGTCGAGGGCACCGATCACGACCAACAGCACGGCCAGGGCGAGCGCCGTGGCGACGAGCACGGTCGCCATCAGGGTGGTGCGTCCGGCGGCCGTCGCGTGGCGAGGCGTGGTCACGGAAAGAACCCACAGCGGCGCCCCGAACAAATCGTCAAGGATCGCATGGGCGACCATGGTCTCGGGCTTTTCACCCGGACCGACGATCACCTCCCCCGGTGCCGGAAGCCGGACCGGCACCACCGACGGATCGGTCACCGCGACGGTATCCCGCAACCGAGCCGCGACCGCTTCGATCGCCACGGCGTCGAACCGGCGTCCCATGATCAGGGTGCCGCGCCGTGGACCCTGGTTGGTGCTGGTCAGGATCGGCCGGGCAACCAGCAGGAGCCGGCCGGACGTGGTCTCGGCCAGGCCGCTCACCGGGCCTCGGCCATCGGAAGGAACGGTCAGGGCGCGCACCAGCGGGGATCCCGGATCGGCGAAATCGACGGCCCGCCGCCGCGCGTTCGCCGCACGGTTCCAGGTCCGCCCCCAAACCATGCGACGTCCGCGATCAAGAAACACGATGAGGTCCAGGCGGACATCGATGAAGGTCTGCTCGATCAGATTGGCGTTGATGAACTCCGTCGATCGGGTCACCACGAACTCATAGGTGTCGTCCCATGACGCCCAATCGAGCACCAGCACGTCGAGGGCCTCCCTTTCGGCCGCAAGACCCGCGAGGACCCGCCGCATGGCCTGTTCGGCCTCGTGGCGCTCGATTTCCAGAAATCGGGGGTAGATCATCGCCGTGACCACGACGCCGTAGATCAGCGCCATTACCGCGAACGTGCCCACGAGGATTTTCACGATCCGGCGCTTCATCGCATGCACGGACTCCCGGCCCACAATGAACTTAACAAAGTACTATATCATGCCCGAAACCAATACTTATACGACGGAATTAGATCGCGCTCGGCACCTGACGCCGCGCATCGGCGCGTTCGCGGGCATTGCCTCCGGTTGCGCCAGGTGATAGGGTCCGCGCCGCCTTCCCCCGGTTCGTAATCTCGGCAGGTGTTCAGGACATGAGAATCAATGGCAACGCCATCCGGCCCGGCATGGTAATCGAGCATCAGGGCCGTCTGTGGCGGGCGACGAAGATCGCGCATACCCAGCCCGGCAAGGGCGGCGCCTACCTGCAGGCGGAACTGCGCGACATCCGCGACGGCACCAAGCTCAACGAGCGGTTCCGGTCGTCGGAGAACGTCGAGCGGGTGACCCTCGAACAGCGCGATTATCAGTTCCTGTTCGCCGATGGCGACATGTACACCTTCATGGACACCGAGACCTATGATCAGGTCGCGGTCGCGGTCGAGCTGATCGGCGAGGATCAGGTGCCCTTCCTGGCCGAGGGCATGGCGGTGACCATCGAAAGCCACGAAGGCTCGCCGATCGGCGTGCAACTGCCCGAGAAGGTGGTCCGCGAGGTGGTGGAGGCCGACGCGGTGGTCAAGGGACAGACCGCGTCCTCGTCCTACAAGCCGGCGGTGCTCGACAACGGGGTGCGGGTCATGGTGCCGCCGCATATCGCGGCCGGCACCCGGGTGGTGGTCAACACCGCCGACGCGACCTACGTGGAGCGAGCCAAGGACTGATGCGCACGGTCCGCAACCCCACCGTCAACGTGATGATGACCGCCGCCCGCAAGGCGGCGCGTCACTTGGCGCGCGATTTCGGCGAGGTCGAGAATCTCCAGGTGTCGCGCAAGGGGCCGGCCGATTTCGTCAGCGCGGCCGATCTCAAGGCCGAGAAAATCCTGTTCGAGGAATTGGTCCGGGTAAGGCCGGGCTGGTCGTTCCTGATGGAGGAGCGCGGCGATGTCGCCGGCGCCAATCCCGACGACCGGTGGATCGTCGATCCGCTGGACGGCACCACCAACTTCCTGCACGGCATTCCGCATTTCGCGATCAGCATCGCCCACGAACGGCGCGGCGAGGTGATCGAGGGCGTGATTTACGAACCGATCGCCGACGAGATGTTCTGGGCCGCCAAGGGCGAGGGCGCGCACCTGAACGACCGCCGACTGCGGGTTTCCGGACGATCCGACATGGCGCAATGCCTGTTCGCCACCGGAATCCCCTACAAGGGGCGCCCCGGGCACCAGGCGTTCCTGGACGGCGCGCGGGCGGTGATGGAGGTCTCGGCGGGCATCCGCCGCATGGGGTCGGCGGCGCTCGATCTAGCCTACGTGGCGGCCGGCCGCTACGACGGCTACTGGGAGGACGGCATCAAGTCCTGGGACATGGCGGCCGGTCTGTTGCTGGTCCGCGAGGCGGGCGGTTTCGTGACCGATATCGCCGGCGGCGGACGGATGTTCGAGACCGGCTCGGTAATCGCCGCCAACGACCACCTGCATGCGCCGCTGTCGCGCCTGCTCGCCGACGCCCTTGCCTCGCGGACCGAGGACGGGAACATAACCTGTTGAGAATCGTGGCCCTCTTGGGCTATGGTGAGATTGTACTGGGGTCGTCGCACGCCGTCTCCGACGGAGACTTGCATATGAAGATCGGATCATGAACCGGCAGATGACCACGACCCGCGCCCGATCGCCGGTCGCCCGCTTGGCTTGCCGCCTGCTGGCAACGGGAGTCCTGTTGTGGCCCCTGAGCGCCGCCGCGCAAGCCGTCCACGACCCCAACTCGGGCGTAACGGTCGACCTCAGCGTGCTTGGCGATCACTCTCCGTCGGGCGGCGGAGTCGGTTACGCCACGATCAATCCGCGGGCGCGCGACGGCCGTATCGCGATGCCAGGCCCGATTCCGCCCCGCTCGCGCCTTCACGTGGCGCCGCTGGCCGGCGGAACCACCACCGCCCGGGCCACCCCGTCGACGCCGCTCCGCTCGCGCCTCGAACAGCCGATGACGGCCCGGGCGACCACGCCGCCCCCGCGACCCGCGACGGCCCGCCCGCCCGCCCGCGCCCCACGGCAACCGGAGCCGGCGATCGCCCGTCCGGAGCCGGTGGTCGCCCCTCCGAAACCAACGACCGAAACCGCGCCGCTTCGCGGACCGCCTCGTCGTCACCGCGTCTCGATCGTGACAGACTTTCTACCGCCGCACGGACCTCGTCCGCAACATACTCCTGGGCCTCGGCCAAGGCGGCGGCGTCCTCCAGCCCCATCAGCGACACTTGCGGC
>JANQIL010000004.1 GCA_028282245.1 Magnetospira sp. | reverse complement strand
GGCCGCCGGGGCTCGGCAAGACCACCTTGGCGCAGATCGCCGCCCGCGAGATGGGGGTCGGCTTCCGGGCCACCTCGGGGCCGGTGCTTGCCCGGCCGGGAGACCTGGCGGCCATCCTCACCAACCTGGAACCCAACGACGTCCTGTTCATCGACGAGATCCATCGCCTGGGACCGGTGGTCGAGGAGATTCTCTATCCGGCGATGGAGGATTTCCAGCTCGATCTGGTGATCGGCGAGGGGCCGGCGGCGCGTTCGATCCGCATCGACCTGGCGCCGTTTACCCTGGTCGGCGCCACCACCCGATCCGGCCTGATCACCAATCCGTTGCGGGACCGGTTCGGAATCCCCCTGCGTTTGCAGTTTTACAGCCCCGAGGATCTGACCGGCATCGTGGCGCGCGGCGCCCGGGTGCTTGGCATGGAGATAACCGCCGACGGCGCGGCGGAAATCGCCCGCCGGTCGCGCGGCACGCCGCGCATCGCCGGGCGGCTGCTGCGCCGGGTGCGCGACTTCGCGACGGTGGCCGGCCGCTCGCCGGTCGACGCGGTGGCGGCCGACGGGGCGCTGCGGCGGCTGGAGGTGGATTCCGCCGGACTCGATTCGATGGACCGCCGCTACCTGGGCTGTATCGCCGACAACTACGGCGGCGGTCCGGTCGGCGTGGAGACCCTGGCCGCCGCCCTGTCGGAACAGCGGGACACGGTGGAGGAGGTGGTCGAGCCCTATCTGATCCAGCGGGGTCTGCTCATGCGCACGCCGCGCGGCCGCATGCTGTCGGAGGCGGCCTACCGCCACCTCGGGCGGCCGGCGCCGGCGCGCGCCGCGCAATTCGATCTGCTGGCCGGGTCGTCGGAGGAGGGCGGCGATGACTGATCATCCGCCTTCCGGAACGATCCGCGACCGGGCCCACCGATTTCCGTTACGGGTCTATTTCGAGGACACGGATGCCGGCGGAATCGTTTACAATGCAAGCTATTTGAGGTTCGCCGAGCGGGGTCGCACGGAAATGTTGCGTTTGGCCGGATTTGATCACCGGACTCTGATGCGCGACCGTGGGCTGGCCCTGGCGGTGCGCCGCCTGGAAATCGATTTCCTGCGCCCGGCCAGGCTCGACGACGCCCTGTGTGTGCGGACGCGGGTGACTCGCGCCGGCGGCGCGTCGATGATCCTCGATCAGTCCATCGAGCGGGATGGCGAGGCTGTTTGCGGATTGACGGTGACCCTGGTCTGCATGGCTTTGCAAGGCGGGCGGGCGACGCGTATTCCGCTCGACGTGCGGGCGGCGCTCGAAACATTCTTGGCAACGGAATAGGAACACGAAGATGGAAGGCAACGCCATGGACGTGGCCGCCGTCGGGGCGGTCGCCAACTACGATTTCTCGATGCTGGGGCTGTTCCTGAGGGCCGACCTGGTGGTCAAGGGAGTGATGGTCGTTCTGCTCGTCGCCTCGGTGTGGTGCTGGGCGATCATCTTCGACAAACTGATCCGCCTGCGCCGCCTCAACGGCTTGGCCGACCAGTTCGAGGAAAAATTCTGGTCCGGCGGCTCGCTGGAGGAGCTTTACGACCGGGTCGGCAGTCAGCCGCGCGACCCGATGACGGCGGTGTTCTCGGCCGCCATGCGCGAGTGGCGGCGCGCCGCCAGCCGGGGCCGTTCCTACGAGGCCTCGGCCCGTGACTATCTCCAGGAACGCATCGACCGGGTGATGCAGGTCACCGCCTCGCGCGAGACCGATCGCAACGAGAAGTACATGACCTTCCTGGCCTCGACCGGATCGACGGCGCCGTTCATCGGCCTGTTCGGCACCGTGTGGGGAATCATGAACAGCTTCCAGGCGATCGCCATGACCCGGGACACCAACCTCGCGGTGGTCGCCCCGGGCATCGCCGAGGCCCTGTTCGCGACCGCCCTCGGGCTGATCGCGGCGATTCCGGCGGTGGTTGCCTACAACAAGCTGTCGCGCGAGCTGGACCGCTACACGGGCCGGCTGGACGCCTTTGCCGGAGAATTCTCGGCGATCCTGTCGCGGCAGATGGAAGACCGGGGGTAGGGTGATGGCTTTGCGCCTGTCCGACCGCACCCACCGCCTCGGCATTCGGGCCCGCCATCGCCTGATGGCCGAGATCAACGTGACCCCGATGGTCGATGTGATGCTGGTTCTGCTGGTCGTTTTCATGGTCACCGCGCCGTTGCTCACGGTCGGCGTCAAGGTCGATCTGCCGGAGGCGAGGACCAAGGTCATCGAGGGCGACGACGAGCCGCTGACCGTGTCCATCAAGGCCGACGGCCAGGTGTTCCTGCAGGAGCAGCCGGTCGACCTGGAGTCCCTGCCGGCCCGCCTGATCGCCATCACCGGAGCCAACCCGGACGCGCGTGTTTTCGTGCGCGGCGACAAGACGATCGCCTACGGCCGGGTGATGGCGGTGATGGGAGCCCTCAACGCGGCCGGCTTCCGGCGCGCCGCCCTGATCACCGAACTGCCGAGGCTGCCGCCACGGCGCGACGCCACCGGCGACGGTTGACCGCCATGGGTTGGCCGCTCCTGGTTTCGTTTCTGCTGCATGTCCTGGTGGCTACCCTGGCCGCCGTGGGCGTGCCCTTCCTGCGTTCGGCCGAGGCCCCGGACCTGGAGGAGGGGATGCTGGTCGATCTGGTGACCCTTGAGGAAATCGACGTGGCCGAGGTCACGAACCTGCCGCCGCCGGCCCCGAAACCGACGCCGGAACCCGAACCGGAGCCCGAGCCCGAGCCGGAACCCTTACCCGAGCCCGAGCCCGAACCGGAGCCGGAACCAGAGCCCGAACCCGAACCGATGCCCGCACCGGAACCCGAGCCCGAGCCGGAACCCGTACCCGAGCCGGAACCGGAGCCCGAACCCGAACCAATCGTCGAGCCGCCGCCGCAGCCGCCGCTGATGCGCGCCGTGCCACGCCGCAAGCCAACACCACCCGATCTCATGGCCTCCCTGGGGTCGGTGCTCAAGGACCTGGAGCAGGCGAGGCCGGCGCCGCGCCGGCAACCGGAGGAGGCTCCGAGCAACACCGACAAGGCGTTCGAAAAAAGCATCGCCGAGGCCCTTCAATCGGCGAATACGCCGCGACGCCCGTTCGATGCCGAGCGAGGCCTGAATCTTAGCGAAATCGACGTGGTGCGCAGCCAGATCGCCCAGTGCTGGAACGTGCCGGCCGGGGCCAGGGACGCCGACGATCTGGTGGTCGAGATCAAGGTCGCGATGAATCCGGATGGCACGGTGCGGCGCGCCGATATCGTGGACGCCGGCGGCCGGATGAAGGATCCGTTTTACCGGGCGGCGGCGGAAAGCGCCCATCGCGCGGTCTTGAATCCGCGCTGCCAGCCGTTCAAGCTGCCATCGGCCAAGTATGGCCATTGGAAGGACATGACCCTGCGCTTCAACCCCAAGGAAATGCTGTGATGTCGAACAAGCCGAGATTATCCGTGGCGTTGCGCGCCCTCAGCCTGGCCCTTCTGATGGCGGTCCTGAGCGTCGCGGCGCCGGCCCGGGCCGAGTTGCGAATCGACATAACGCGCGGCAAGGTCGAACCGCTGCCGCTGGCGGTGACCGACTTCATCGGCGATACCGCCGAGGCGCGGCGCCAGGGCGCCGAGATCGCGCGGGTGATCGCCTCCAACCTGGAGCGCTCGGGGCTTTTCTCTCCGATCGATCAGAAGGCGTTCATCAATCCACGGCCGTCGATGGAAACCCTGCCCAATTTCGCCAACTGGCGGGTTCTCAACGCCCAGGCCCTGGTCCAGGGGCGCGTGATGGCGATGGAGGACGGGCGGCTGCGGGTCGAGTTCCGGCTGTGGGACGTGTTCGCGCAGCAGCAGATGGAGGGGCTGGCCTACTTCACGGTGCCCGACAACTGGCGGCGGGTGGCCCACATCGTTTCCGACGCCATCTACAAGCGGGTGACCGGCGAAAGCGGCTACTTCGACACCCGGATCGTTTACATCGCGCAGACCGGGCCCGACAACAAGCGGGTCAAGCGGCTGGCGATCATGGACCAGGACGGCGCCAACCATCGGTTCCTGACCGACGGCGGCACCCTGGTTCTCACCCCGCGATTTTCCCCGACCTTGCAGGAGATCACCTACCTCGCCTATTACAACGACATCCCAAGGGTTTATGTCTTCAATATCGATACCGGCCGCCAGGAGGTCCTGGGGGATTTCCCCAACATGACTTTCGCGCCGCGCTTCTCGCCGGACGGCAAGCAGGTGATCATGAGCATGGCGGAGGGCGGCAATTCGGATATCTACGTCATGAACCTGGGCACCCGCGCGGTGCGCCGGCTCACCCGCCACACCGCGATCGATACCGCGCCGTCGTTCTCGCCCGACGGCCGTTCGATCACCTTCGAATCCGATCGCGGCGGCAGTCAGCAGATCTACGTGATGGACGCCAGCGGCGCCAATCCGCGACGGGTCAGCTTCGGCAACGGCCGCTACGCCACGCCGGTCTGGTCGCCGCGCGGCGATCTGATCGCCTTCACCAAGATCTCCAAGGGTCGTTTCTATATCGGCGTGATGCGGCCGGACGGCAGCGGCGAGCGTCTGCTGAGCGAGGGCTATCTGGTCGAATCGCCGACCTGGGCGCCGAACGGGCGGGTTCTGATGTTCTATCGCGAGGAGCCGGTGGGGGATCGCGGAACACGCTCCAGGATTCTCAGCATCGATCTCACCGGTCACAACGAGCGCGAGATCGTGACCCCGGTCGACGCCTCCGATCCGGCCTGGAGCCCCTTGATTCCTTGACTGTCAATGCTATAGTCCGTCGGCGGTTCGGGGTTTGCTTTGGCTGGATTTCGCGGAACACTCCACCCGACCGCGCCTAGTGATCCGCTCGGCGGCGGTCGCATGATTGGAAGGTTCAACTCCTGAAGGGAGATTTCGCTATGCGTTTGAAAGTTGTAAGCGTGCTTTCCGCGGTCGCCTTGATGGCCGCGTGCTCGTCGACCCCGGATCAGGAGTCCACCGCGACCGGGGGCGGGACGCAAACCACGGCCCAGCAGACCGAGGTCGAGAGCCAGACGCAGCCGATGGGTCCGGCCGCCGGCACGGTCGAGGATTTCATGGTCAACGTGGGGGACCGGGTGTTCTTCGCGTTCGACAGTTCGGCGCTCGACGCCAGGGCGCAGAGCCTCCTTCAGGCGCAGGCGGCTTGGTTGCGGAGCTACCCGTCGGTGACCATCACGGTCGAGGGGCACTGCGACGAACGTGGCACGCGGGAATACAATCTGGCGCTCGGTGATCGGCGGGCCAGCGCGGTGAAGGACTATCTGGTTGCCCTTGGCGTCGCGCCGGGCCGCGTGGCCACCGTTTCCTTCGGCAAGGAGCGTCCGGTCGCGCTTGGCCACAACGACGCCGCCTGGTCCCAGAACCGGCGCGCGGTGAGCACCCTGGCCGGCGTCGGCTCCTGAGCCGCGCCCGGCGTGGCGTTCCATCAAAAGGCGCCTGGCCGCCGGCGGGCGGCGGGCAGGCGCCTTTTTCATGTTCGGGCGGCCGCCATCGGGTCGCCCGATTCTGGGTCTATATCGGATGTCCGACGGTGCCCGTTCCGGTTCGGCTATTCAACCAAAACGCGGGGAGACTCGTTGTCATGATCGCAGCCTTGATCCGAAGCGCGGTGCTCGGGGTGCTCGCGGCCTGGATGATCGCCGCGCCGCCGGCCGCTGCCCAGACCGGTGCCCTGGTCGACCGCATGAACCGCCTCGAACGCGATCTTCAGGCGCTGTCCAGGATGGTGGCGCGGGGCGAGCCGGTGCCGACCGCCATTGCCGACGGATCGATGGCGCCGATGGAAAGCGGCCCGGTGGCGGCCCGGATGTCATTGCGTCTCCAATCGCTGGAGCGCGACATGCAGACCCTGACCGGGCGGGTGGAGGACTTCACTTACCGCATCGATCAGTTCGCGAACCAACTGGATAAACTTGTCAAGGATGTCGACTACCGGCTGAACGCCCTTGAGTCCGGAGCACCGGTCGCCGCTGCTGCTTCGGAGACCCCGCAACAAGGCGTGACCGCCGGTTTCGCGCCGCCCGCCGAAGCCGCGCCGGCGATGGCGCCGGGTCCGCAAACCCTGGGCAGCGTGCCGCGAGACGACCTGACGGCGATGCAGCGGGCGGCGGAAGCGCTTCGCCTTCGGGCCTCGGTGTCGCCGGCGGACGGGCCGTCGGCGCCGACCCCGACCTCGACCCCGGCCCTCCCCGACGGCACGGCGCGGGAGCAGTATGATTTCGCGTTCGACCTGCTGCGGCGCCAGGACTACGTCCAGGCCGAGAATGCCCTGCGGGCGTTCGTCGAAACCCACGAGGGAACCGGGGAAGCGCTGCTCGGCAACGCCTACTATTGGCTCGGCGAAACCTACTACGTGCGCAGCGATTTCGTGTCTGCCGCGCGCACGTTCCTGAATGGCTACGAGAAACACGACGACAGCGCGAAGGCCCCCGACACCCTGCTCAAGCTGGGCATGGCCATGGCCAATCTGGGCAAGCCCGCCGAGGCCTGCGCGGCCTTCCGGAAAGTGCTGGCCGACCATCCGGAGGCCCAGCCGACGGTTCTGCGGCGGGCCGAGGCGGAGCGTCGCCGTACTAGTTGCCCGTGAATCGGTCGGACGGTGACGGCGAAACGCTCACGGACTCCGGCTTCGCGGCCCGCATGGCCGCCTTCGATCCATTCGAGCCGGCGCCGCGCTTGGCGGTGGCGCTCTCCGGCGGCGCCGACAGTCACGCCCTGGCGCGGCTGGCCGATTCCTGGGCGCGTAAACGTGGCGGCGCGGTAACGGCACTGATTGTCGATCATCGGTTGCGCGACACGTCGACCGACGAGGCGGCGCGGGTCGCCGGCTGGATGACGGCGGCCGGCATCGACCACCGGATTCTCGTCCGGGAAGGACCAAGACCGGCCACCGGATTGCAGGCGGCGGCCCGCCAGGCCCGCTACCGGCTGCTCGGCGAGGCCTGCCGCCAGACCGGTATCCTGCATCTGCTTCTCGCGCACCACCGCGACGATCAGGCGGAGACGATCGCCATTCGCCTGGAGGATGCCAGCGGGTCCGACGGCCTGGCCGGCATGGCCGACCGGGTGGAAACTCCCTGGGGGCGCCTGCTGCGGCCATTGCTCGACGTGCCGCGGCGTCGCCTGCGCGCCACCCTGGAAGCGGCCGGCCTGCCGTGGATCGACGATCCATCCA
>JANQIL010000155.1 GCA_028282245.1 Magnetospira sp. | reverse complement strand
TTATGACATCAGGACAATTCAGGAATTATTGGGACACAGTGACGTAAGAACAACCATGATTTACACGCATACCGTGAAAAGCACGACGAAGAAGGAGGCGCGGCCGACCGCGTGGATCGCCGGATAGTCCTCGCCCAGCAGGTCGTTGCCGATGATGACCCGCACCTTGGCGCCGTGCGGGCGCGCCGTTTCGGCCGCCGCGTCGGCCAGTTGGGCCGGACCCAGGTCGCCGGCCGGCCGGTTGACGAGGTCGCGGACCAGGGTCGTGGCGTCGAGGGCGCGGGCCAGCGCGGCGCGGTCGCAGGCCGCCGGCCAGCATAGCCGGGCGGTCGGGCGCGGTTGCGCCTTGAAGCGGTCGAATCGGTAACCGGCCAGTCCCCAGCCGAGCGCCGCGCGGTCGGGATCGGTTGCCGCCGAATCGTCGAGCAGCGCGTAGACTCCCTGCGGGAGAATCTCGGCCACGTGGGCCCAGGTCCACTGGTCGCCGTATACCGGGTCCGGCGTCGCGCCGAGCCCGACCAGGACCCGCGACAGGCCGCCGGCCGCGCCCGGCAACGGGCAGGTCTCTCCGGCCTTGCCGGTGAAGCCCGTGGCGGCGAGCCAGGCCGCGTGCCGGGGATGGTCGGCCCGCCAGGCTTGCAGGTCGTCGGGACGCAACGGCACCAGGGGGATGGCGTCGGTTTCGGGGTCGCACAGGGTGGAAGTCATGGGCGGGGCTCCTGGGAATCCGGGTCGGCTCCCCACATCGGCCGCCGTCCGCCGTCTGTCAAGCTTCCTTGGCGCCGTCGCGCAACAGCCAGCGGAACAGCAGGGTCGCCGCCACCGCCGCCGCCAGTTGCATTCCAATGAACGCCGGCGCGTCGCCCGGCAGAATTCCCGAGAAGGTGTCCGTGAATCCGCGCGCCACGGTGACCGCCGGATTGGCGAACGAGGTCGACGAGGTGAACCAGTAGCCGGCGGTGATGAACAGGCCGACCGCGTAGGGCACCGCCTCCGGCCGGAATCGCGCGCAGCCGAGGATCGCCGCCAGAAGTCCGAAGGTGGCGATGAACTCGCCCGACCACTGGCCGATTCCGGCGCGCGCATGCTGCGAAATCTGGAGCGGCGGCAGGTCGAACATCAGGTGCGCGGCCATCACGCCGAGCAGGCCGCCGGCCACCTGGACCGCCGCGTACAACGCCGCCTCGCGGGCCGGCAGGGCGCGCTGGAGCAGAAACGACAGGGTCACCGCCGGGTTGAAATGGGCGCCCGACACCGGACCGAGAATCAGGATCAGCACCACCAGGATGGCGCCGGTGGCGATGCTGTTGGCGAGCAGGGCGATGGCCACGTTGCCGCCGGCCAGGGCGTCGCCCATGATCCCGGAACCGACCACCGTGGCCAGAAGGACCGCCGTGCCCAGAGCCTCGGCGGCGAGCCGCCGAGGCAGATCGAACCGCGCCATCAGGACGTGCCGACGCCGATGGCGTCGATGCGCTTCTGAAGGGTCAGGCGGTCGATGGACGCCATCGGCAGATTGCAGAACACGTCGATACGGCGCTCCAGCATCCGGTAGACGTCGGCGAACACGTAGCCGATCTCCGCCTCGGTTCCGGTCGCCTCGGCCGGATCGGGCACGCCCCAGTGGGCGGTCATCGGCTGTCCCGGCCACACCGGACACGTCTCGCCGGCCGCGTTGTCGCAGACGGTGAACACGAAGTCCATGCTCGGTGCTCCCGACCCGGCGAACTCGGACCAGTTCTTGGACCGCAGATCGGCGGTCGGATGGTTGAGCCGCGACAGCAGCGCCAGGGCATGCGGGTTGACCGCCCCCGACGGCTTGCTGCCGGCGCTGTGCGCCTTGAAACGTCCCTGGCCCAGCCGGTTGAGAATGCTCTCGGCCATGATGCTGCGGCACGAGTTTCCTGTGCACAGGAACAGCACGTTAAACACCTTGTCGCTCATCGGTCCTTCTCCCGTTTCGCGGGTCCCCGAACCGACCAACCCGCACAGCTCCGGTCGGCCCCGGCAGCAGTCCTCGGCGAGAAAGCCGACCAGATCCCGCACGCCGCCCGCGTCCACCGCGTAGATCACCTGGCGGTGAACGCGCCGCGATGCCACCAAGCCTCCCCGCTCCAGTTGCGCCAGATGGTGCGACAGGGTCGATGGCGGAAGCCGCAGGCGGCGCGCGATCTCCCCGGCCGGCAGCCCCTCCGGTCCCTCGATGACGAGGAGGCGAAAAACCTCCAGCCGGGCCTCCTGGGCCAGCGCCGCGAAGGCCAGGATCGCGTTGTCCTTTCTCACATTTCGACGGATATCGAAACGAGACCGAAAACACAAGTGACCGTGGGATGAATTTTACATGGCGGTCGCGCGGGTCATGCCGGGACGGCGCGGCGTCACTTGCCGGTCGCGATGAATCGGCCGTCCCAGTCCTCCGGCGGCGGGGCGCGGCGCAGCGCCGCCACCCGGTCGGTCATCGACTCCAGATAGGCCGCGAGTCCGGCGGCGACCGCGTCCGGTCGTGCCGCCAGATCGGCCAATCGCGCCCCGGCGGAGTCCCAGTCGCGGCTTCGGTAGGCGGCCAGGAAGGCGCTCTGGGCCGCGATCAGATCGTCGAATCGGCCGTCGGCCGGGCCGAGCAGGGTGAACACCGAGGTTGGTTCGTGGCGCCCCTTGACCACCACCTTGTCCAGTTCGAACACCGCGAAGGCGCCGTCCAGGCGGTCCACCGTGTCGGCGCTCAGCACCACCCCCACGCGGTAGGTCTTGCATTGCCCTTCGAGACGCGAGGCCAGGTTCACCGTGTCGCCGATGACCGAATAGTCGAGCCGCTGTTCCGATCCCATGTTGCCGACGAAACAGGTGCCGCTGTTGATGCCGATCCCGATGTCGATGCCGCCGGACGGAATGCCGGCGCCCAGTTCTCCGGTCAACTCGGCGTTCACCGCGTTCAACGCGGCGCGCATGTCGATGGCCGCCCGGCAGGCCGCGCGGGCATGGTCGGACACGTCGAGCGGTGCGTTCCAGAAAGCCATCACGCAGTCGCCCATGTATTTGTCCACCGTGCCGCCGTGCCGCAGCACCACCTCGGTCAGCGGGGTAAGCAGCCGGTTGATGAGTTGGGTGAGGGCCTCCGGACGGTCGGTGAAGCGCTGCGACAGGCTCGTGAAGCCGCGAATGTCCGCGAACATCACGCTCAGGTCGCGGCGATCGCCGCCGAGCCGCAGTTGCGCCGGGTCCGCGCTGACCCGCGCCACCACGTCCGGCGACAGGTAGCGGGAAAAGGCATTGCGAATGCGGCTGCGCTCCAGGCGCACCTCGGCCAGCAGGATCAACCGCTCGGTCACCCCGGCGGTCAGCAGGGTGACGCCCGGGATCAGCGGATCAATAAGGATGCCGTAACGGGCGAATCCGATCCAGGCCGCTCCGGCCATCGCCGTGGCGGCGGTTCCGGCGGCCAGCCAGGGCGGCGCGGCGCGAACCGGACGCGCGGCCAGCCCCAGCAGCAGCAGACCGATTCCGAGGATGAACGCCGCCTCCACGTTCGAGGCGCCGTCCAGGCGTCTGAGGAAGCGGCCGGACAGCATCTGCTCGACCGCCTGCGCGTGCGCCTCGACCCCCGGTCCGGCCAGGTGCAGCGGCGTGCTGCGGATGTCCTTCAGTCCCTCGGCGCTGGTGCCCAGGAACACGATGGACTCCTTCAAGAAGCCCGGCGGCAGGCGGCCATCGAGCACGTCGGCGGCCGACACGTAGCGGTCCGGTCGGTGACCGCTGTCGTAGAGCCGCATCCGCCCGTGGCGGTCGCTGGGCACCCAGGTTTCGCCGATCCGAATCCCCGATAGGCCGGGCGCGCGGCTGCCCGCCCGTATCGGCGCCCCGAGGGCGATCCGCAGGGTCTCGACCGACAGGCTCGGCGCGGTGCGACCGCCCGCCCTGACCAGCAGGGGAACGTGCCGGAGCACGCCGTCCAGATCGACGGACATGGCCAGGCTTCCGTTGCCGGCCGCCGCGTCCTGAAGACTCGGCAGGCTCGCCACGACGCCCGGGTGTTCTTCAATAAAGCGCTGATCGCGACGGTTCTCGAATTCGATCCGGCTCGCGGGCGCGGGCGGGTTGGTGGCGACGCCGCGCGGTCCCACCGTGAAACCCAGCACGGTCGGCACCCGGGCCATGGCCTCGGCCAGAATCCGGTCATTGTCCGGTTGCGCGGCCAGGGTGTCGGCGTCGAGGGGCGGCCGGTAGTCGGGAAGGTCCTCGGTCAGCGACCGGAGAACATTGCCGATCGATGTGCGGTCCGGTTCCGGAAAGATGAAGTCGAAGGCCACCACCCGCGCGCCCTGGTCGGCCAGCGCCCGGAGCAGGCGCGCCTGACGGGTGCGCGGCCAGGGAAACTGCCCATGGACGGCGAGGCTGCGCTCGTCGATGTCGACCACCCGCACGTTGAGTCCGGGATCGACCGGACGCGGGCGCGCGGCGACCAGCAGATCCCAAACCTTCTCGCGCGAGATGTGCAGGGCGGCCGGAGGGTCGTGGGCCAGCCAGGCGCCGAGCCCGACCACCGCCGCCGCCGCGAGCAGCCGCGCGGCGCGGAACGGCCGCGCGGTCACCAATCGGGTCGGCCCGTCCATTGCCCTGCGCATCTCCCCATGCGATTCCCGTTTCGCGGCGGCGTGGTCGGTCGCTCGGATGATAGCACGGGGCGGCGCCTCCGGCCCCCAGCACCCCGGCGGTGGTGCCCCGTTCCATCGCCCAGGCGCCGGCCGCCACGATCAACCGGTCGGCGATTTCGTTAATGGT
>JANQIL010000143.1 GCA_028282245.1 Magnetospira sp. | reverse complement strand
ATCGCGCGCTAGTGGATCGGATCCAACGCTTGGCACCCAAGCTTTGGATCCGATCCACTAAGCTATTGATCTGGTGGTTCGATTCAGCCAGCGGATGGGACTCATCCGTTGGCATCGAACCACTAGCGCGGAAAGCGGTCATTGGGGATCACCTTCTCGACCTTGCTGACCGGCGCCGGAATATCCCAGGTGGCGAGGAACACGCCGCCCGCCGCGAAGGTCAAGAGCAACAGGATCAGAAGGAACTTGGTCAGGCCCCGCATCGGGCGCGCCCTCCGCTGTCATCGATTCGGCCGTCGGTCCGCCACCCCGCCTGCACAAATCGGACGGTCTGTGCTAGGTAGGATCCGAGCATGGCATTTCGGCGGCAGTGTATCGGCCCGCCGACGCCCTTTCAACGTCGCGGAGCGCGCGTGCCCCGATGAACGAATCCCGGCCCGAAGATTACGGCGCGGTATTGCGCGACCGCCTCGACGGGCGCCCGGTGGTGCTAGTCGGCCTGATGGGGGCCGGCAAGTCGAGCGTCGGTCGGCGGCTGGCGGCCCGTCTGCAACTGCCGTTCGTCGACGCCGACAGCGAGATCGAGAAAGTCTCCGGGCGTTCGGTCGCCGAGTTGTTCGAGCTTTACGGCGAGGCGGCGTTCCGGGATGGCGAGCGGCGGGTCATTCAGCGCCTGCTCGGCGAGGGGCCGTCGGTGCTGGCGACCGGTGGCGGCGCCTTCGTCGATCCACGGACCCGCGACGAGGTGAAACGGCGCGCCGTCAGCCTGTGGCTGCGCGCCCGGCTGGAGGTGCTGGTCGAGCGGACCGCCCGCCGCGACAACCGGCCACTGCTGCGCGACGGCGATCCACGGGCCATTCTCGAGGATCTCATTGACCGTCGCTACCCGATCTACGCCGAGGCGGACACGGTGATTGACAGCGGCCACGAAACCCCCGACATCACCACCGAACGCGCTTTCGACGCCCTGGTCCGCCACCTCGACATCCCGCCCGCAACGGAGACCTCGACCCCATGAGCCACGACCTGCTGCGAGTCGACCTCGGACCGCGCTCCTACGACATCGTGGTCGGCGACGGACTGCTCGACGCGGCGGGCACGCTGGCGGCGCCGCTGCTGGATCAGGAACGCGCGGTGATCGTTGCCGACTCCAACACCGGACCGCTGTTCGCCGACCGCCTGCGGGCGGCGCTGCGGTCGGCCGGGGTGGCGAGTGAGTGCATCGTTCTGCCGGCCGGCGAGGCAACCAAGGATTTCGACCACCTGGACCGCCTTGTCGACGATCTGCTGGAACGCCGGGTGGAACGCCGGACCACCCTGTTCGCGCTCGGCGGCGGGGTGATCGGCGATCTGGCTGGCTTCGCCGCCGCCGTGACCCTGCGCGGCCTGCCCTTCATCCAGGTGCCGACCACCCTGCTGGCCCAGGTCGACAGCTCGGTCGGCGGCAAGACCGGCATCAACACGCGGCGCGGCAAGAATCTGGTCGGCGCCTTTTATCAGCCGCGCCTGGTGCTGGCCGACACCGGCACCCTGGACAGCCTGGATCGTCGTCAGCGACTGGCCGGCTACGCGGAGGTGGTGAAATACGGTCTGATCGACGATCCGGCGTTCTTCGACTGGCTGGACCACAACGGAACGCGGCTGATCGACGGCGACGACGCGGCGCGGCGCCACGCGGTGCTGACCAGTTGCCGCGCCAAGGCGCGGGTCGTGGCGGCCGACGAGCGGGAATCGGGGCGACGCGCCCTGCTCAATCTCGGACACACCTTCGGCCATGCCCTGGAGGCGGAAACCGGTTACGGAGAACGGCTGCTGCACGGGGAGGCGGTGGGGCTGGGCATGCTGATGGCGTTCGATCTGTCGGCCCGCCTGGGGATGTGTCCGGACACCGACGCGGCGCGCCTGCGCGGCCATCTGGAGGCGGTCGGACTGCCGACCCGGCTGGGCGGCCTGTTCGAGCAACCCCCCTCGCCCGAGACCCTGCTCGCCCACATGAGCCTGGACAAGAAGGTTCAGGATGGCCGGATAACCTTCGTCCTCGCGCGCGGCATCGGGGCGGCCGTCCTCGCCCGCGACGTTCCGGCGGCCGACCTGCGGTGGTTGCTGGCGGACTATCTGGGAGACGCCGCATGATCCTGTCCCTGATCGCGATTCTCTTCCTGCTCCTGACCTCGGCCTTCTTCTCGGGCTCGGAGACGGCGCTGACGGCGGCCTCGAAACCGGTGATGCACAAGCTGGAGCAGGAGGGCGACCTGCGGGCCGCCATCGTCAACCGCCTGCACGCCCACAAGGAGCGCCTGATCGGCGCCATTCTGCTCGGCAACAATCTGGTCAACATCATGGCCTCGGCGGTCGCCACCGGCATCATGATCAGCCTGTTCGGCGAGGTGGGCATCGCCTACGCGACCCTCGCGATGACCCTTCTGGTCCTGATCTTCGCCGAGATCCTGCCCAAGACCTACGCGTTCCGGAACGCCAACCGGGTCGCCCTCGGCATCGCGCCGACGATCGGCGCCCTGGTCTACGTCCTGGCGCCGGTGACCACCGCCCTGCAACTGGTGGTCGGACTCACCTTCCGGCTGTTCGGCGGCCGATTCGACAGCGGCGAGGCGCTCGGCACCAGCGCCGACGAACTGCGCGGCGCCATCGAGCTGCACGAGGGCGACCTGGACAACGAGGAGGTGGTGCGCCGCGAGCGCGCGATGCTGCGGAGCGTGCTCGACCTCCAGGAGGTGGAGGTGCATGAAATCATGACCCACCGCCGCGGCCTGGTCGCCATCGATGCCGACGACGCGCCCACCGACATCCTCGACCAGGTTCTGGCCAGCCCGTACACCCGTCTCCCACTGTGGCGCGGAGATCCCGACAACATCGTCGGCGTGATGCACGTCAAGGCGTTGCTGCGGGAGGTGCGGGCGCGCAACGGCAACCTGGACGACCTGGACGTGGTCGGCCTGGCGGCGGCGCCGTGGTTCGTGCCGGAGACCACCCTTCTGCACCATCAGTTGCAGGCATTCCGCAAGCGGCGCGAGCACTTCGCCCTGGTGGTCGACGAATACGGAGCGCTCCGCGGCATCGTCACCCTGGAGGACATCCTGGAGGAGATCGTCGGCGAGATCGACGACGAGCACGACGTGGCGGTCAACGGGGTGACCACCGAGCCCGACGGCGCCTACGTGGTCGACGGCACGGTGACCATCCGCGACCTGAACCGGGAATTCGAATGGCGGCTGCCCGACGGGGAGGCGGCGACCGTGGCCGGCCTGATCCTGCAAGAGTCGCGGCGCATCCCGGAACCCGGCCAGACCTTCATTTTCCACGGCTTCCGGTTCAAGATCCTGAGCCGCCACCGGCACCAGATCACCCAGGTGCGCATCGTGGCGCCACCCGGACTGGCGCGCGGCGGCGCGGATGGCCAGGGCTCACCCGACGGCGGGAGATGACGGGTCCTCGAACCTGAGCGCCTCGGCCGCCAGCCGGGCGGTGCGGGTGGCCCGCAGGCCGGCATCGCGCAGGTTGCCGGACACGAACTGGTCGGGTTCGAGAGTCGGAGCCAGACGGCCGCGCACCGCGTCCTGAACCTGCGGCTGGGTGGCGGCCGGCCAGATCCGCCCGGTGGCGGCGATCGCGGCGACGCAAACCGGCCGGCCACGCAGGGCGAGGGCACCGCGCCGCGACACATAGGCGGCGAGCGGCGCCACGGTCGCCCCGTCGTCGGCGCGCAGGACCGCGTCGCGCAAGGTGACGAAATCGTAATTGAAACCAACCGCCTCGGTGCGGTGCATATGGGCGATCTGCGGCTCGGTAAGCCAGGTGACGGCAACTCGAACGGTGACCCCCGGCGCCGCCACCAGGGTCGCCGGAATCGCGCCGTAAACGCTGATATGCGCCGAATAGACCACATCGCAGCCGTCAAGATGACCGAACTGCACCGGTATCTCCTCGCCCGCCGCCAGGGTCGGGAACTTGAGGGCCAACTGGCGCGGCGACCGGTTGGAGCCGACCGCCAGAACCGGGCGTCGCTCATCGATCGGCGGCGGCCCGTCGAACGGCCGGCAGCGTCCGCCGCCGGTCAGAACATACGACCGATCCGGCGCGTCGTATGGATAGTCGAGGGCGCGTCGGACGGCCCGAGAGAATTTCCTGCGGCTCAATGGAGATAGCCCTCTTGGCGGCGCGGTGGCGATCCCTTATGTGAGAACGACCGCAACGCAATCCAGGAAAAATCGCCATGCCCGATCCCCTCGACCTGATCACCGACCTGATCGGCCGGGCCCGCAAGGCCGGCGCCGACGCCGCCGACGCGGTCCACGTGTCCGGCACCTCGCTGTCGGTGGCGGTGCGGCTGGGCGAAATCGAAAAACTGGAACGGGCGGAAGGTCTCGACATCGGATTGCGGGTGATGGTCGGCACCCGACAGGCCTGCGTCGCCAGTTCCGATCCATCCCCGACGGCGCTCGACGAACTGGCCGGTCGGGCCGTGGCGATGGCCCGCGAGGTCCCGCAGGACCCGCACTGCGGGCTGGCCGATCCCGAACAACTGGCGATCGACATCCCGTGGCTCGACAGTTGCGACGGCCGCGAGACGGACGCCGAAACCCTGACCGAACGGGCACGACGGACCGAGGACGCGGCGCGCGCGGTCCCGGGAGTCACCAACTCGGAGGGCGCCGAGGCGACATGGACCCGCAACCGCGTCGCCCTGGCCGCGACCAACGGGTTCGCCGGCCGCCGCGAGGATTCCCGATTCGGTCTGGCGACCTCGGTGCTGGCCGGCGAGGGCACCGCGATGGAGCGCGACTACGACTACACCTCGGCGGTCCACGCCGGGGACCTCCGGTCGCCCGAGGAGGTCGGGCGGACGGCCGGCGAGAGGGCGGTGCGCCGCCTCGGTCCACGCAAGATCGACTCGGCGGTTCTGCCGGTGGTGTTCGATCCCCGGGTGGCGCGCAGCCTCGTCGGCCATCTGGCGGCCGCCATCAAGGGTCCGGCGGTCGCTCGCGGAACGTCGTTCCTGAACGGGCGGATGGGGGAGAAACTGTTCGCCGACGGTCTGTCGGTGATCGACGAGCCCCGCCGACCGCGCGGCCTGCGGTCCAAGCCGTTCGATGCCGAAGGCCTGCCGACCGCCACCCGCCGGGTGATCGACGACGGACGCCTCACCACCTGGCTGCTCGACCTGCGCTCGGCTCGGCAATTGGGCCTGGCGCCGACCGGGCACGCGGCGCGCGGCGCCGGCGGACCGCCGTCGCCGTCGTCGACCAATCTCTATCTGGCCCCGGGGCGGCTGTCGCCGCGCGACCTGATGGCCGACATCCGCGACGGGTTTTATGTCACCGAGATGATCGGCCACGGCCTCAACATGGTGACCGGTGATTACAGTCGCGGCGCCACCGGCTTCAGGATCGTGAACGGCGAGATCGCCGAGCCGGTGAGCGAGGTGACCATCGCCGGCAACCTGCTCGACATGTTCGCGCGGCTTGTCGCGGCCGACGACCTGATGTTGCGCCATGGGACCGATTCGCCGACCCTGCGCATCGACCGCATGAGCGTCGCCGGACAATAGCCGGAAGGGACCGTCCACCCCTTCGGTTCGCATGGAATCGGGGGGGCGACGTACCGAACGATCACGGTCGGAGGTCCCTTGACGCGACCGCTCGAACAGCCAAAATCAGTAGCGAATCTCCTTGATGGATAAACGGTTACCAAGATGCTGAATGCCTTGCGCGATTTTCTGAAACTGGACTATGCGAGCGGACTGCTCCTGGTGGCGATGGCGGTGCTCGCGATCATCGTCGCCAACTCCCCGCTCGCCAGCCTTTACGGCACCTTCATCGACCTGCCGGTGGTGATCCGCTTCGGGAGCTTCGAGATTGCCAAGCCCCTGCTGCTGTGGATCAACGACGGCCTGATGGCGGTGTTCTTTTTCCTGGTCGGGCTGGAATTGAAGCGCGAGGTCATGGAGGGCGAGCTGTCCAACCCCCGGCAGATGGTGTTGCCGGGACTGGCGGCGATCGGCGGCATGGCGGTCCCCGCCCTGATCTACGTGGCGATCAATTGGAACGATCCGGTGGCCCTTCAGGGCTGGGCGATTCCGGCGGCCACCGACATTGCCTTCGCGCTCGCCATTCTCGGCCTGCTGGGCAGCCGGGTTCCACTGGCGCTACGGGTCTTCCTGGTGACCGTCGCCATTTTCGACGATGTCGGCGCGATCGTCATCATCGCCCTGTTCTACAGCGGCGATCTGTCGCTGGTGGCGCTCGGCGTGGCGGCGGCCTGCCTGCCGTTGCTCTGGCTCATGAACCGGCGCGGCGTGGCCGAAACGGCGCCCTATCTGCTGATCGGCGCGATCATGTGGGCGGCGATGCTGAAATCCGGAGTCCACGCGACCCTGGCCGGCGTGCTGCTGGCGATGTTCATTCCGATCCGCGTGCCGAGCCGCGAGGGGTCGCCGCTCAAGGACATGGAACATGATCTGCACGGCGCGGTGGGATTCGGAATCCTGCCGCTGTTCGCGTTCGCCAACGCGGGAATCCCCTTGATCGGTATTGGCGTCGAGGCGGCGCTTCATCCGGTTCCGCTGGGCATCATGGCTGGCCTCTTCCTGGGCAAGCAGATCGGCATCTTTGGGTTCTGCTGGCTTGGGGTGCGCCTGCGTCTGGCGCGGCTGCCGGACGGCATGACCTGGCCGCAGATATATGGCACCGCCATGCTGTGCGGGGTCGGTTTCACCATGAGCCTGTTCATCGGCTCGCTGGCCTTCGAAAGCACGGGTGTCAACCTGCTGTACGACGAGCGGTTGGGGATCATCGCCGGCTCCCTGCTGTCGGGACTCGCCGGTTACCTCGTGTTGCGTCTGTCGCTGCCGTCGCGCGCCGTCTCCGGCGCCGCCGGATCACCGGCCTGAGCGATGCTTGCGCGCCGGCCGTCCAGCCGCGCTTCCAGGTACCTCACGCCATCCAGCGGATTGGCGTAGTAGGGCCGGGTCCCGGTGAACCCCAAGGCGCGATAGAGGGCCAGGGCGGCGTCGAGATGCGACAGGGTGTCGAGCACCATCCGCCGGTAGCCGGCCGCCCGCGCCTCGTCCATGACGCGCTCGGCCAGCCGGCGGCCCAATCCGGTGCCGCGCCACGGCGGGCGCACGAACAGCCGCTTCATCTCGCAGGTGCCGGGCTCGTCGAGCGGCCACAGGGCCACGCAGCCCGCCACCGTCGCGGCGTCGCGGGCCAACAGCAGCCGCCCGGCCGGCGGCGCGTACCGGCCCGGCAGACCGGCCAGTTCGGCCTCGAACCCCTGGAAGCAGAGATCGACGCCCAGGAACGCCTGGTATTCGCGGAACAGGGCCCGCACCGCGTCCATGTCCTCGGGCAGGGCCGGCGCGATGACGGGCGGCATCGGTTTCAGTCGTCGAACAGGATGTTGACGCGGCGGTTCTGGCGGCCCTTGTTCTCGATCTTGCCGATTTTCAGGCGCCCGATCTCGGCGGTCGATTTGACGTGGGTGCCGCCGCAGGGTTGCAGGTCCACCCCCGCCACCCGAATCAGCCGCACCCGGCCGGAGCCGCGCGGCGGCTGTACCGATAGAGTACGCACCAGATCCGGATTGGCATCCAGATCGGCGTCATCGATCCATGACTCGGCGACCAGGTGATCCTCGGCGACCAGACGGTTGAGGGCCTCGGTCAGGGTCGGCTTGTCCGGCGACTCGGCAAGGGCGAAATCCAATCGTCCCTTGTCGGCGGCGACCTGGCCGCCGGTCACCGGGGCGTCGATCAGGGAGCACAGCAGGTGCAGGGCGGTGTGCATGCGCATGTGGCGGTGGCGGCGCGGCCAGTCGATTTCCGCCGTGACCTCCGCGCCGACGGTCGGCAGCGGCGCGCCCTCGGCCACGAGGTGCAGGATGCCGCCGTCTTCCTCCTTGATCGTGTCGACAACCACTGCGCGGGTGCCGTCGGCCATGACGAGAACGCCGCTGTCCCCCGGCTGGCCCCCTCCGGCCGGATAGAACACCGTGCGGTCGAGCACGATCCCCGCCGCGTCGGCCCGTCGCACCCGGGCGTCGCACGCGGCGCGATAGGGCTCGCCCCGGAACAGGCTCTCGGTCGTCATGATCCGGCCGCCTCGTCGTCGGTCTCCGCGCGCTTGCGCTTGACCGCCTTGGGATCGGCGGTGATCGGCCGGTAGATCTCGACCCGATCCTCGTCGTTGAGCGTCTGGGTCAGCTTGACCACCTTGCCGAACACTCCGACCTTCTGGGTGTCCAGGTCGATCTCGGGAAACTCGTCGAGCACCAGGGATGCCTCAATGGCATCGCGCACCGTGCTGCCCTCCGGCACCTTGACATGCAGCCAGATCTGCCGCTGCGGGGTGGCGTAGGAGACTCCGACGGTGATCGTTTTCGTGCCGTCCGGCATCGTGTCACACCTCCATCGCGTCGGCCGCCGCCGCCCGCCGCGCCTCGGCGCGGCGCTCGATCCGGAAATCGATGAGTCGCTTTCCGGCCATCAGGAAGCCGAGCACGATGAAGGCCCCGGGCGGCAGCACGAACAGAAGGAATCCCTTGTAGTCGGGAATCAGCACGGTCTCCAGGAACGCCATCCCGGGACCCAGGAGCAGCGCCGCGTCGGCGAACAGCGTCCCGGCGCCGATGATCTCGCGGACCGCGCCCAACAGCACCAGGACCAGGGTGAAGCCAACCCCCATCATCAGACCGTCGTAGGCGGAGCGGAGCGGATCGTGCCGCGAGGCGAAGGCCTCGGCGCGCCCCAGGATAGCGCAGTTGGTGACGATCAGCGGAATGAACAGCCCGAGCACCTTGTAGAGTTCGTGCAGCCAGGCGTTCATCGCCATGTCGACCAGGGTCACCAGGGTGGCGATGATCAGGATGAAGGCGGGAATCCGCACATCGGTGGCGATCGCGCCGCGCAGCAGAGACACCACCAGGCCGGAGGTGATCAGCACCGCCGTCGAGGCGAGGCCCATGCCGAGTCCGTTGGTTGCCGTGCCGGTGACCGCGAGCAGCGGACACAGGGCCAGCAACTGGGCGAACACCACGTTGTTGGTCCACAGCCCCTCGCGGGTGATTTCGCCGAATCCCACCTGGCTCATGACCCCGCCTCCAGAATCTCCGCCGCCAGCAGTCGTGCGCGCCGGGCCTCGAAGAACTCAAGCCCGCCCTTGATCGCCTTGACCACCGCGCGTGGCGTGATGGTGGCCCCGCTGAACTGGTCGAACCGACCGCCGTCTTTCTTGACGGCCCATTTCGCGGACGGCGGATCACCCAGCGACAGGCCGTCGAAACCGAGAATCCAATCGTCGCGCGCCACCTCGATCTTGTCGCCCAGGCCCGGTGTCTCGGCGTGCGACAGCACCCGCGCGCCCAGCACGCGGCCGTCCGGGTCGAGCCCCAGAAGGACCACGATGGCGCCGCCGTAGCCATAGCCGACCACCTCGAAGGCGATCCCGGTCACCCGCCCGTCGCGCATCGCCCGATACACCGTGTGGCCGTCGACCACGAGGGTCTCGGCCGAGGGATCGTTGTCATGGCGGGTTTCGGGGATGACCTGCGACAGCGACGCCCGCAGATCCTCGGCCCGCCGCTCGGCGATCGGATCCTTGGTCGTCTCGTAGCCCCAGCCGAGCAACGCCGCGGCGACCAGCGCGAACAGGCCGAGCATGAGGGTCGGGTAGACCGCGTGCTGCTTGATGCCGCGCTTTTCCTCCGCCGGCGCGGGCGTCTTGGCGTCCTTGCCCTCAGCCATCGGACGGTTCCTTGCTCGACGGATAGCTGAGCGGCTTGCCGGTGGCGGTGCGCCCGAACACGCGCGGCCGCACCCAGCGGTCGATCAGCGGCACCATCGCATTCATCAACAGAACCGCGAAGGCGACCCCTTCCGGATAGCCGGCCCAGGTGCGGATGACGAACACGAGCACGCCGCAGCCGGCGCCGAAGATGAGCTGGCCGCGCGCCGTCACCGGCGAGGTCACGTAGTCGGTGGCGATGAAGAAGGCGCCGAGCATCGCCGAACCGCCCAGCAGGTGGAAAACGGCGTCCGGATAACGGGCGGGGTCTATCAGGTGGGTGAGTGTCGCGGCCAGCGCCAGGCTGCCCAGCATCGCGACCGGAATCTGCCAGCGGATCACCCGGGTCGCCAGCAGGAACAGGCCGCCGATCAGCAGCAGCGCGGCCGAGGTCTCGCCCAGGCTGCCGGGCACCTGGCCGAGACCGAGGGCCTCCCAGGACGCCACGGAGGGCAGGATATCCGGCAACGCCAGGCCGCGATCCAGTTCGGTCTTCACGTGACCGAGCGCCGAGGCCCCCGACAGGGCGTCCAGATCGATGCCGGACCCGCCCCCGAAGGTGATCGCCAATCCGTCCAGGATGCCGGGCGCCCCCGGAGTGCCGATCGGAAGCGGCTGCATCCACCGGGTCATCTCCAGCGGAAACGAGATCAGCAGCGCGACCCGGGCAACCATCGCCGGGTTGAACAGGTTCTGGCCGAGGCCCCCGAACACCTGCTTGCCGATCACCACCGCGATGAAGGCGCCCACCACGCCGATCCACCAGGGCGCCCAGGGCGGCAGGGTCAGGGCCAGAATCCAGCCGGTCAGCACCGCCGAGCCGTCGCCCAGGAACGGCCCCACCCGGCGGCCGCCGACGACCAGGGACAGCGCCTCGAACACCACCGCCGACAGCACGGTGACCAGAAACAGGAAAATCGCCGGCCAGCCGAACAGATACAATCCGTACCCGGTGGCCGGGGTCAGGGCCACCATGACGAGCACCATCAGCCGGGTGACCCCGCCGCCCTGATGGGCGAACGGTGCCGGTACCAGGGGAGTCAAGCCGCTCATCGATCGTCCTTCCCGCCCTTTCCGGTCTCCGCGGGATGGACGTTCGAGGCCTCCGGTTGGGCGGAGGCCCCATCCAGTTGCCGCCGCTTCTCCAGCGCCTTCTCCTGCAGGGTGCGCAACAGCGCCGCATCGGTCGCCAGCGCCGGCCCGGACGGATCGTCGACCGAAACGGTCACTCCGGCCAGCGGCTCGACCTCCACGGCACCCGTCGGCGCCTCGTCCGCCGCGATGGCGGCGTCGCCGATCGGCGCGGCGGGGGCGGTCTCGGGCATCGGCGCGGTCCGCGATTCGGCATTGGCAAGGGGCATGGTCGGATCGGTCTTGGGCGGTTCGGTTTCGGGTGGCGACGGCGTCGCGGCGGCGGCCTTCGGAGGCGCGGCCATGGTCTCCGGCGGTGGCTTGGCGGCGCGCTTCTTCTTCGCCGATTCGGCCTTGCGGCGGGCCAGCATTTCCTTCTTGGCCCGCAGTTCGCGTTCCAGCCGCTCGGCGCGCTTGGCGGCCAGCGCCTTGCTGCCCTCGGCGCGCTGCTCGTCGGCCGCCATCACCTTCATGCGCCCCTTGGCATGGTTGAAGTACTGGACCAACGGGATGTGGGACGGGCAGACATAGGAGCAGGACCCGCAGGACATGCACTCGCCGAGCCCGATCTTGAGGGCCGCCGAGATGTCGTCGCGCCGCACGTGGGCCATCATGTCGAGCGGCACCAGGCCGCACGGGCAGATGTCGACGCAGGTGCCGCAGCGGACGCAGGGCATCGCCATCGCGTCCGGCGCCTCGCGCCGGGTCAGGGCGAGCAGGCCGTTCATGCCCTTGACCACCGGGACATCGGCCGACGGCAGCGGCTGCCCCATCATCGGGCCGCCGATGAGGAGCCGGGTCGGCTTCTCCGTGAAACCGCCGCAGTGATCGAGCAGGGCGCGCACCGAGGTGCCGACCGGCACCCGCAGGTTGGCCGGGTGGCGGATCGCGCCGCCGCTGACCGTCACGACGCGCGAGATCAGCGGCCGCCCGTGGCGCACCGCCTCGTATGCCGCGAAGGCGGTGGCCACGTTGTGGACCACGATCCCGATGTCGGCGGTCAGGCCCCTGGACGGGGTCTCGCGACCGGTCAGGGCCTGCACCATGTGCTTTTCCGATCCCATCGGATAGCGGGTCGGCAGTCCGGCCACCTTGACCTCGGGGAACGGGCGGGCCGCCTTGCGCAGGGCGTCGAGGGCGCCCGGCTTGTTGCGTTCGACCCCGAAGATGATTCTTCCGACGCCCAGCGCATGGGCCATGACACGCGCGCCGTCGATCACCTGTTCGGAGAATTCGCGCATCAGCCGGTCGTCGCAGGTCAGGTAGGGTTCGCACTCGGCCCCGTTGATGACCAGGGTATGCAGGTCGCACCGTTCCCGCAGGTTCAGCTTGATGGCCGACGGAAACGTCGCCCCGCCCATGCCGACGATGCCGCTTTCGGCGACCCGCCGGGCGATCTCCTCGGGGGGCGCCGCGAACGGATCGTCGATCGGCGGAGGCAGTTCGGCCCATTCGTCGAGGCCGTCCGGCTTCAAAGTGATGGTGCGCACCGGCAACCCGGACGGGTGCGGCGCCGCGAACATGCCGATGCCGATCACCTTGCCCGAGGTCGGCGCGTGCACCGGGGCCGAGACCACGCCGTCGTCCTTGGCCAACTGCTGGCCCTTCTTGACCAGATCGCCGCGCTCGACCACCGGCTGCGCCGGCGTCCCCACGTGCTGATGCAGCGGCACGTGCAGGACATCGGGCAACGGGATGTCGCGAATCGGATGCTCGGCGGACAGGACCTTGCGCTCCTCCGGATGCACCCCGCCACGGATTCGAAACAGTTTCATCGCATGGCTCTCCGCGCCGTCCTCATGCCGGGATGTCGAGCAGGACCGGGGCCGGTTTCGGCCAATACCAGGTTTGAACCGTCGGTTCGACCTCGCGCAGCTCGATGCATTCGGTGGGGCAAATGTTCACGCATTTGCCGCAACCGTCGCAAAATCCCGCGATCACGGTGTGCTTCTGCTTCGGCGCTCCGACCATGGCGTCGACATGGCATTTCTGGAAACAACGGCAACATCCGATGCACAGATCCTCGTTCACGAAGGCAATCATCGGCCTTTTCTCGGCGATCGCCGAAAGATTGATCTCGACACCCAGCTTCTCGGCCAGTTCGGACGCCAGGGTGCGGCCGCCCGGCGGACACATGGAAACATCGGCCTCGCCTCGGGCCAGCGCCTCGGCGGCCGGCGTGCAACCGGGGAACCCGCATTGGCCGCAGTTGGTGCCGGGCAGCATCCGCTCGATCTCGCCGGCCAGCGGATTGCCCTCCACCTTGAGGGTCCGCGCCGCGATGGTAAGCATCACGCCGAGAAGCAGGCCGAGCCCGGTCAGCATGACGATCGGCTCGATCGGCAGATCCAGGGTGCCCATCATGTCAATCATCTCGTCAGCCTTTCCCTATTGCACCGTCAAGCCGGAAAAACCCATGAACGCCAGGGCCAGCAGTCCGGCCACCACGAACCCGATCGGCGCCCCGGCGAACGCCGCCGGCACGGTGCTCAGGGACAATCGTTCGCGCAATCCGGCGAACAGCACCATCACCAGGGTGAAGCCGAGCGCCGAGCCGACCCCGTACAGCAGGCTTTCCACGAACGCGTGGTCCTCCTGAAGATTCAGCAGGGCGACCCCGAGCACCGCGCAGTTGGTGGTGATCAGCGGCAGAAAAATGCCCAGAACCTGATACAGCGCCGGCGACAGCTTGCGGATCGCCATTTCGGTGAACTGCACGACCGCCGCGATGACCAGGATGAACGTCAGGATGCGCAGGAAACCGATCCCCAGGGGAGTCAGCAGATAATGCTCCAGAAGCCAGCTCGCGGCGGCCGAGAGGGTGAGCACGAAGGTTGTCGCGAAGCCCATTCCGAGCGCCGTGTCGACCTTGTTCGAAACCCCCATGAACGGGCAAAGGCCAAGAAACTTGACCAATACAACGTTGTTGACCAGGGCTGTCCCAAGCAGGATCAGCAGATAGTCTTGCATGACAAACCTAATGTCCTTTTTTTTGCGCCCGCGAAACGCCGGCTCGCCGTCGTTCCCCCCCGCGGCGGCGCGCCCCCCGAACCGTGCCTCCCCCGCTGTCCCCGTATCGTTCCGGCATTCGGCGGGGACATATTGAAACACGGCGTACCACGAAGCGTGCAATATAATGACAGATACGTGATTTCGCAATTGCAAGATAGCGGCCCCCGGGAACCCGGGGTCGCGACCGAACGAACGGTGGCCCTGCCCGACAATGGGCAGGGAGTCCGAATCCCGCCCTCAGATTATGGATTAGCGGCCACCGGCGTCCCGCCCGCCACCACCAGACGAGGCGGCGGGTCGCCGAGCAGATCGATGCGCGCCGCCATGGTCGGAGTGGCGTGGACCGTGCCCTCCACGTCAACCACCAGCGCCTGGTCGATTCCCATGCGGCGGGCAATGCGCGCCCAGTCCGCCGGCCCGGCGACGGCCAGGGCGGTGGCCGCCGCGTCGGCCAAGCCGCCGTTGGCGTGGATCACGCTGGCCGACACGATGTCGCGCACCGGCATGCCGGTGCGCGGATCGAGGATATGGCCGTAGCGGACACCTTCGTGCTCGCGAAACCGTTCATAGTTGCCGGATGTATAAAGGGTTTCGCCGTCGCCCAGGTCGACCGACGCGATCACGCCCCAGCCGACCGGGTGGCGGATGCCGATTCGCCACGCGCGATCGCCCGGGCGGCCGATCACATCGAGTCCGCCGCCGGCGTTGAGGACCGCGTTGGCGATGCCGCGCGCCCGCAGTAGCGCGATCCCCCGATCCATGGCCACGCCCTTGGCGAACCCGCCGAAGTCCAGTTGAACCGCCGGATTGCGGCTGGAAATCCTGGTGCCGTCAAGCGTCACGTCGTCCATCCCCGGATCGGCCGCGACCAGGCGGCGCACGTCCTCCGGGTCCGGCGCGGCGCCTTGTGGCAGATCGTCGGCATGGAACCCCCACAGCCCGATCAACCGCCCGATCGCCGGGTTGAACAGACCGTCGCTGGCCGCGAAGTAGCGCTTGGACAAGCCGACCATGGCCGCCAGATCGGGGCTGACCTCGACGGTCCGGCCCTCGGCGAATCCCCGATTGAGGGTGTCCAGTTGCCCGGGCCGCCACGCGTGCCAGGCGTCGTGCATCGCCCGGAACGCACTCGACAAATCGGCCGCCGCGCGGTTTGCCGTCTCGGCATCGACGTCGAACAGAATGATCTCGACCAGGGTGCCGAAGACGTAGAGGGTTTCCTTGTGGATCCGGGGCGGCCGGTCGCAGCTTGCCGTCACCAGAAGAACCAGGACCATCGCCGCCAAAAGACGCCGGATCATCCCCCCGGTCGCCCGTCGAGACCGCAGCCCGGGGCGCCATCGGCGGCGGCGCGGCGCAGGAATACCGGATCGAGTCGTCCCGCCGCCCCCCGCCCGGCGCTCAGCCGGCGCGCCGCCAGAAACCCGGCCGCGAAACCAGCCACCGCGCCACCGATGCTGCCCGGGTCCCCCAGTCCGGCGCCGCCGACGGCACCGATGAGCAATCCCAGAAGCGGCACCATGTAGGCGATCAGCGACGCCCTCAGAACCATTGATTGGGAGATGCCGATGACCACCCGCTCGCCCGGCCGGGCATCGAAATCGTTGGCCAGCCGAAAGCGCGTCCGCTTGCGTCCGAACAGCCCCGACAGCGCCGATACCCCGCAATGTCCCGCGCTGGCGCAACCGCCGCAGGCGGACTTCGGTTCGGCCTCCAGCCAAGCCGCCTCGTCGGACACCGCGATTACCCGCGCCACTCCCTCGACCGGCCGGTCGCGCGGGGGATCGGCGATCAGGGCCGGCGTCATCGCATGCCTACAAGTAATAGGGGTTGGCGATCCAGCGTCCGAGGATCTTCATGTCGCGCTCGGCGAGGAACCCGAACCGTCCGCGCGCGCGCTCCAGGTCCTGGTGAATTGCCTGGACCGTCGTGATCGGCATGAACCTGCTGCTGATCATCAGGAAGTACCAGGCCATCGGGAAACCGGCCGCCTGATCCACCTCGCGCAGACGCCGGGCCAGGGCCTCGCTCGGTTGGTCGCCGGCCGCGCGCAGCCCGGGCAGAAGGCGGGCCAGCGGGCTGAGCAGCTTAACCTCGTGCAGGTGGTCGCCGCTGTCCGACAGGTAGGGGAACTCGGTGACCACGAACTGATAGCAGAACCGAGAGGCCTGCACCGCGCTGGCGTGTTCCCAGTCATCGAGGAAGCGGCGAAACCGGGCGTCGCCGGTGTATTCGGAAGCCAACTCGCCGACCCGATCGGACATCGAAACGGCGCGCCGGAACACGTAGCGCGACGCGCCGAGCGGCTGTGGCTCCAGGTGCGCGGTGAGGATCGGATCGATGATGTCCTCCAGGCTGTCCGGCAGCATCGAGTCGCTGAACAACGGGCGCTCGATGACCTCCTCCACCTCCTCGACCTCGATCTGGTCGAAATCCATCGCCCCGTCGCCGGTCGGGGCGACGAAATAATGGGTTCGGCCGATGAAGGCGGTGGCCATCAGCCCGGACTCGCCGTAACGCGACAGCAGGGTCTCCAGGCTGCCCTCCGACTCCCGGTCCACCCATTCGGCCAGGTTGTCGGCAACCGGGGTCGCATCCGGCCGCACGACGCCGCCAATTCGGTACCAGTCCGAATCGGTCAGTACGTGGCGCAGGCGCAGCGCCGGGTAGGCTTCGCCGATCCGACCCATCAGCCGGTCCGGAGTCGGCTCCGGGTCGACCTCGATGCAGATGTTGGTCAGCGTTTCGGGTTCCAGTTGCGAGATGTGCATGTCGGTTCCGTTGGTTTCGGACGTGGCGCGGTTGTCCATTCTCACAACGCGCATAGGGGAATTCAAGTGTCGCCGTGTTCGCCTCGCGAATCGTTCGGGTGGGGCGCCTCGGAGGTTTCCCTGAACCGCTTCAGCCGCGCCGCCTGACGGGCCCGCAGCAGCTTCAGGGACCACGCGTAGCCGACCCAGGAGGTGCCGACCGCCCAGGGAATGCTGCCGACGAACATCGCCAGGCCCTGTTCATGGGCCGACAGCCGGATCAGCGCCCAGATGTTCTCGGGAAAGGTGGTGTCGGGATGGAACGCGGCCTGGAACACCTCGATGAACCCCTGGTAGCCCGACAGGTCGTCCCATCGACCGAGCATGAACTGACCGGTAACATAGAAGGTGTAGTAGATCGGCAGCATGGTCAGCGCGTTGGTGACCCAAACCCAGGCCAGGGCGACCACCAGACTGAAATCGGTGCGCCGGTGCCAGCGCGCCAGCAGCCACAACCCGACCACGCCGATCAATTGTAGCCCAACGGTCGGCGTGAAGGCGACGGCCAGCCCCACGGCCGCCGCCCGCGCGGTATACTCCGGCGGGTGCGGGCTGCGTTGGAGTGGAATGACCAGTCGCAAATGGGCCAGACGGCGCATGCGATCGATCAGCGACCTTGGGCGGCGGAACGTCACCTGGGCAGGCTCTTGGTGAGTCTTCGATTACCTACCCATGTAAAGCGTTTCCGAACCGATTTCGACCCATTTCGCGCATCCGGACCAAACTCCTGTTACAAAGGACTCGCCTCAGCTCAAGGGACGCCGACGCATGACCGTTTCCGCCCCCCGCGCGTCCGATTCCGACGCCCAGCCCCGGCGCATGCCGCGCCCGGCGATCGTTCTGCGTGTTCTGCTGCCGTTCGCCCTCGGGTACTTCCTGTCCTATTTGTATCGAACGGTTAATAATGTCATCGCGCCCGATCTGATCCGCGACCTGGATTTGGCGGCGGGCACCCTTGGACTGCTGACCAGCACCTATTTCCTGACCTTCGCGGCGTTTCAATTGCCGCTTGGCGTTCTGCTCGATCGCTACGGAGCGCGGCGCAGCGAGGCGATCCTGCTGCTGTTCGCGGCGCTCGGCGCCGCCGTGTTCGCGCTGGCCGACGGCCTTGGCGGGCTTCTGATCGGGCGGGCGCTGATCGGGTTCGGCGTCTCGGCTTGCCTGATGGCGGCCTTCACGGCCTTCGTCGGGTTCTTCCCGCGCGACCGCCTGCCGCAGATCAACGGCCTGCAAATGGCGGCCGGCAGCCTGGGCGCCCTGGCCGCCACCCAACCGGTCGAGTGGACCCTCGCGATCACCGACTGGCGGGGTCTGTTCTGGGGCCTGGCGGCGGCCACCCTGGCGGTGGCGGCGCTCATATGGACCATGGTGCCCGAGCACCGGCGGCCATCGGGGGACGCCAACTGGCGAGACGCCGTCGGAGGCATCGGCGAGGTGTTCACCTCTCCGGCGTTCTGGCGGATCGCGCCCTTGACCTGCCTGACCCAGGCATCCTTCCTGTCGATCCAGAGCCTGTGGTCGGGGCCGTGGCTGCGCGACGTTGCCGGGCTGCCGCGCGACGCGGTGGCCCAAACCCTGCTGTGGATCGCCGTCGCCATGCTGGCCGGCCATCTGGGGCTGGGCACCCTCGCCGCGCGGCTGGCCCGGCGCGGCATCCCAAGCCTCCACGTCGCGGTCGCCGGCATGTGCGCCTTCATCCTGCTTCAGGCGGGGCTGGTGGTCCCCTGGACGTCGGCGGCGGTGGCGCTTTGGATCGGGTTCGGGTTCCTCGGCACCTCCGGCATCATAACCTACGCCAGCCTGTCACAGGGATTCCCGCCGCACCTCGCCGGCCGGGTCAATACGGGGCTCAATCTGCTGGTGTTCGTGATCGCGTTCGCCGTCCAATGGGGAATCGGCACGGTGATCGATCTATGGCCGCGCGGCGACGACGGAAGCTTCGCGGCGGCCGGCTACCAAGCCGCCTTCGCCATCGTGCTGGGGATGCAGATCGCGGGCCTGGCGTGGTTCGCGTGGTATCGACCACGATCGCCCGCGTAGCCCGCCCGCGTTTCGGTGGTGGCGACACGGCACGGAGTCCGAACGGCCCGTTCGAACTCCGCATCCAACCACCATCGCGGCGCCGGCCGTCCGGGTCCGGATGCGCCGGACCGTCGCGCGCGGCGCTCAGCCGAACTGCGCGATTTCGTCCTTGATCTTGAGTTTCTGGCGTTTGAGGCTGGCGATCACGTTATCGTCGGGATGCGGCCTGCGGTTTTCCTCGTCGATCGCGGTCTCCAGGTCGCGATGCTTGGCCCGCAGGGCCGCGATCCGGTCCTCAACGCTCATTGGACTCTCTCCCTTTCTCGAATGAAATGCCGTTCAAGGATACACCCGGGGTTGGCGAAATGCCAGAGATCGCGGCTCCGCACGCCGCTTTTGCAAACCATTCGGGATTTGCTAGACTCGCCGAAAACAACGCGAAGGGCCGAGGGATGGACGAAAAGGCAATCCTGCGTCGCAGGCTGATCAACCTTCAGACGGAGCATCGCGATCTCGACGACGCCATCGCCCGACTGGCCGACGCCCATCCGGTCGATCAACTGCGCCTGCAACGCATGAAGAAACGCAAGCTCTGCCTCAAGGACGAGATCGCCCGCCTCGAAGACATCCTCACCCCGGACATCATCGCCTGATCCCCTGGCCGGCCGGTGACCGCGCCACGCCGCCGTCGCGCAGGTCGGTCTCGGCGGCGTCGATCACCTGCCGCACCGACTCCCCGACCGCGAAGACATGCAGGCCGCAGGCCACGTGAAGCGACAGCGGGTGCTCGAACCAGTAGGCCGGATCGGCCTCCAGCATCGCGATTAAATCGCGCGCGACGGCCGTTCCCGCCTCGCGGCCGGTGGCCATCAGCAGGATAACGAAATCGTAGCCGTCCATGCTGCCCAGCAGGTCGGAGGGATGCAGGCGGTCGCGCAGCAGCGACGCTGCGTGAACCATTGCCCGGTCGCCGGCCGCGCGGCCGTGGCGCCGCCGCAAATCGGCCAGATTGACCAGATTGAGGTACAGGAACACGCAGGACACGCGGCTGTGCTCGGCCCGCACCAGGGCCCTCGACATCTCGCGTAGGAAGGCGCGGCGGTTATACAGCGGCAGCCAGGAATGGCGGTCGGCCAAGCGCCCCAGATAGGCCTCGTGGCGCCGGGTGGCCTCCAGGTCGGCCCGCAGGCGCTCGGTCTCCGCCATCAGGGCGCGGATCGCCGCGAACACCTCGGGCGTCAGCTCGCCGCTCGGAATGCCGAGGATCGACGCGGTGTCCAGGGTCGACGCCGGATCGGGCGGGTCGGCCGCCGGGCGTGCCGCGCGCGCCCGATACGGGTCGGGCGGCCGATCCTGGCGCCGCTCTCCGGTCGGCGCCAGCGGCGAGACCTTGTCGGTGGGGATCACCTCGGCCATGCGGCCAGCCTAGCATGCCGGAGCGGCGGCGCAAACCACCGCCGGGCATGTCTTGCGCGGCCCATTCCGATGTCTATAATGCGCGTTTTTCCGTCGGAAGGCTTCATCGGGCATGACCAAGGACGCGCCCCTGGTCGGGGTGATCATGGGATCGCAATCGGACTGGGAGACCATGCGCCACGCCGTGGAGACCCTTGATGGACTCGGGATCGCCAACGAGGCCCGGATCGTCTCGGCGCACCGGACCCCCGATCGCCTGTACGCCTACGCGACCGAGGCCCGGGCGCGCGGCCTCAAGGCGATCGTCGCCGGGGCCGGCGGCGCCGCCCATCTGCCGGGCATGACCGCCGCCCTGACCCCGCTGCCGGTGCTCGGGGTGCCGGTCGAGAGCAAGGCGCTGAAAGGCCGGGACTCCCTGCTGTCGATCGTCCAGATGCCGGCCGGCGTTCCGGTCGGCACGCTGGCCATCGGGCGGGCCGGGGCGATCAACGCCGCGTTGCTGGCGGCCGCCGTGATCGCGCTGCTGGACGACGGGGTGGCGGCGGCGCTCGGTGCCTACCGGGATCGCCAGACGGCGGCGGTGGCCGATCTGCCGGAGCGCGGCTGGGGGTCATGGGCGCTTCCGTCCACCTCGCGGGGCCGTTGCCGCCGGGCCGCACCCTCGGACTCATCGGCGGCGGCCAGCTCGGCCGCATGACCGCCCTGGCGGCGGCCCGTCTCGGCTATCGCTGCCACGTCTACTGCCAGCAGCCCGACAGTCCGACCGAGCAGGTGGCGGCGGCGGCGACGGTGGCGCCGTTCGACGATCTCGACGCGCTGGCCCGTTTCGCGGCGGCGGTCGACGTGGTGACCTTCGAATTCGAGAACGTCCCGGCCGAGTCGGCGCGCCATCTGGCCGAGCGCGTCTGTCTGCGCCCCGGCTGGAACTGCCTGCGCCTGTGCCGCCACCGGGTGGTCGAAAAGCGGTTCCTCAACGACATCGGCGTCGCCACCGCGCCGTTCCGCGCCGTTAACGGCGCCGACGATCTGGCCCGCGCGGCGGCCGACCTGGGCCGCCCGGCGGTGCTCAAGACCTGCACTCTGGGATACGATGGCAAGGGGCAGGCGCGCATCGGACCGGAGACCGACTTGGCCGCCGCCTGGACGGCCCTGGATCGCGACGAGGCGATCCTGGAGGCCTTCGTGGATTTCGAGCGGGAAGTGTCGGTGATCGTCGCGCGCGGCCCGGACGGCGCGACGGCCCCCTACGATCCGGTCGAGAACATGCACGAGAACCACGTTCTCGCGCGCACCCTGGCCCCGGCCCCGGTCGCGCCCGATCTGGTCCGGGCGGCCACCGAGACGGCGCGCCATATCGCCCAGGAAATGGACCTGGTGGGCCTGCTGGCGGTCGAGATGTTCGTTACCCGCGACGGCCGGCTGCTGGTCAACGAACTGGCGCCACGGCCACACAATTCCGGCCATTGGACCCTCGATGCCTGCGTGACCAGCCAGTTCGAGCAGTTCGTGCGCGCCGTCTGCGGACTGCCGCTCGGCAGACCGGACCGCCATTCGGACGCCGAGATGCAAAACCTGCTGGGCGACGCCGCCGAGGACTGGGCGGCGATCCTGGCCGATCCCGACGCCAAGCTGCACCTGTACGGCAAGGGCGACGCGCGGCCGGGTCGCAAGATGGGCCATGTAACCTGGATCAGGCCCCGCGCCTGACGTCGCCGCGCGGCGGGCGCGACATGCCGAACGACCGTCCGCCGCGCCGTCGCGACCCCGGCATGAACGCGGCAAGGGGGTTGCCGTAGAACCGGGTCCCCATCAGGTCGGCGGCGCGGCGCGGCCAGCGCGGGAGCTTCAGCGCGTCCTCGATCCGCCGGTCGAGGAACGCCCAGGTTTCCTCGAAATCCTCCGAGTCATCGGCCAACCAGCATAAAAGGGTGGCCGAGTAGACGCCGGCCAGCAGGGCGCGCTTGGTATAGAAGTTCCAGTCGGTAGAGGTGTCGCCGGCCGCGAACCACATGCTATCGACGGCCCGATAGGTGCAGCGCCCGCTCGCCAGGGCGTTGATCGGCAGCGACAGGAACGAGATCAAGCGGCGCACCGATTCACGGTACGGGGCGACCAGCCCGATCCGGGTGCGCACCACGGTGGCGATGCGCTGACGGATATTCATCGAGTCCAGGTCGACATCGGCCAGCGCCTCCAGCATCCGGCGATCGAGCCAGTCGCAATAATGCTCGGCCGCCTGCGCCATGCCGCCCGGGAAGGCGCGCAGGGCCATCGACTTATCCAATCCCATGTCGTGCACCGCGGCATCCAGGCTGCGCCGCGACCAGCCCTCGAACATCACGTGCGGCAGCATCGCCTCGACGAGTCCGTCGCGCACCCCGGCGAGGGTGGATTCCGGCGTGTCGTGGTCCGCATCGGTCATCGGTCATGCCTCCTCTTGCTCGCGCCGGCGCAGGATTTCCTCGTTGAACCCGAAATCGCGCAGGCTGTCGATCCGCATCGGATACAGAATGCCGTCCAGGTGGTCGCATTCGTGTTGCAGGACCCGCGCATGGAAGCCATCCGCCTCGCCCTCCACGGTCCCTCCCTTCAGGTCCCGCGCGGTGAATCGAAGACGCGCCCAACGGGCCACCCGGCCGGTCATCCCGGGCACCGACAGACACCCCTCCCAGTCGCTTTCCCGGGCCTCCCCGACAGGCGCGAGGCGCGGATTGATCAGCACCGTGAGCGGCACCTCGACGCCCCCCGGCATGCGGCCGGCCGGCACCCGGTAGATGACGATGCGCAGCGGAACATGGATCTGCGGCGCCGCGAGCCCGATTCCGCCGGCATCGGCCAGGGTCTCCATCATGTCGTCCACCAGCTTGGCGATCCGCGGGTCGGACGGCTCGGTCACCGGATCGGCCACGCGGGCCAGGACGGGATGCCCCATGCGGGCGATTTTCAGAATGGCCATGGCCCGACTATGACCGAGCCCTGGAAGCGGGTCAAATGACACAGGTTTCGCTTCACAACCCCCAATCCCTATGATAGATAACGGGTCCCGCGCCGCCCGTCGCCCCGTAACGGGAAGGTGTGTTTTTACCTTGTCATCGGTTGGGTCCGACAGAGGAGATGCCGTCCCGTGCAAGTGATCGTTCGCGATAACAACGTCGACCAAGCCCTCAAGGCGCTGAAAAAGAAAATGCAGCGCGAGGGGATTTTCCGCGAGATGAAGCTGCGGCGGTCCTACGAAAAGCCGTCCGAGAAAAAGGCCCGCGAAAAAGCCGAGGCGGTGCGCCGGGCCCGCAAGCTGGAGCGCAAGCGCCTGGAGCGCGAGGGCTTCTAGGCGCCGTTGCGCGCCGCTCCGCACGCCGACGTCGCCGCGCGTCCGATGGCGACGTGATTGATCCGTTCAGATTGCCCGGTCCGGGGATTCGTCACCCCGCCACGCGGGCGGCATCAGGGGGTGTAGGCGATGCGGCTGGTGAATCGCGGCCGGAACAACGCCGTGTTGTAGAGTTCGACCTGCCCGATCACTCCATCGACCAGACCGCCACCGTTAAACATCGGCTGGTACTCGAAAAACACCTCGGTCACCACGATGCTTTCGCCGTCGCCCACCGCGAATCCGGGCGGCAGGGCCGCCGCCGCGCCGGCCGCGCCGAACCGGCTGCCTCCGTCGCCCTGGCCCAGATTGCGCTGCCAATCGACCCGCGCCGAACCGTTCTCGCCGACGATCGACGACACCACGATGTCGCCACTCGCCAGGATGTCGAAGGGATCCATCACGAACAGGCCGGCCCGAAACAGGTTGTCCACCTCGGCCCCGGTCAGGGTTTCGGCCTGCGACACCAAATCGGCCACGGTCGCCGTGGTGCGCTCGATCTTCTGGTTGAGCAGCACGTAGCGGGTGATCTCCACCCCGGACAGGATCAGGCAGAGAACCACCGGCGCCGCGAACGCCAGTTCAATTGCCATCGAGCCGCGACGATCACGCCATAACGCCATCCAGGCACGCATCATGGATCGGTCTCCCAGGGCTCGTTGCGCACCACCACGGAGGCGCCGAGACGGACGTGTCCATTCTCGCCGATGAACCGGGAGGCGAGCGGCGTCCAGGCCGACCACAGATAGGACATCCGGTAGACCACGATGTCGCCCGAGCCGCCGGCCCCGCCGACCCCCACGTCATCGTCGTAGGCGCTGTTGCCGTTCTCGTCGGTGAACGTCTCGCCGGCGTCCCACGATCCATTGCCGTTGCCGTCAACGAAATCCTCGCCGCGCCCGATGTCGCCGAAACCGGGATAGACCAGAACCTCCACGTCGGCCTCGTCGAGATCAACCAGCCCGAGGGTCCGCTGGTCAATGATTGCCAGGATGCGGTCAAGGCGGCTCTCGTTGTCCAGTGTCCGGCCGGTGATCCCGAATCGCGCCGCCTCGCGCAGGCCGCTTTCCATCAGCGTGCTGGTCAGCATCACGGTGCCGAACTCGATCGCCCCCACGGTCATCAGGAACAGAACCGGGGCAATGAAGGCGAACTCCACGGCGACGCCGGCACGGCAATCGCGCAACAAACCCTCGCGTTTCGATGTGTTCCGATGGGGCATGCGGGCTCCGGGGACTCGATCCAAGCAGAACTTTTCTTGGTCCCCATTGAACCCCCAAAACCGCGTATCCCGGAATCATTTATGTATATGGGATATTATATAAAATTTTCCGAAATCCCGGATTGTTCCGCGGCGCCTTCGAGGCAACCAGAGGCACGGCCGACACTGGCCGATCGAGGCGGCAAATTGGCGTGGGATGAAAATTCATGGGGCTGTCCCGGATAACGCCAGCGGGATGTTATCATGGGGTTTGTGCGTAAGAGCCGGCCGAACCGATCGAAACAGGATCACCTGACGGAGCATTTCGTTCCCGGGACGAAGGCGCGGACGGCGGCGGCGCCGTGCGGTGTGAACCGGAAGGCGGCAGCCGGGCTCCAGCAAACGCTGGATGCCCTGAAGGAATCGGTCGAGGATTTCGTGACGCGCGTTCGATAGATTCAGGACGACATCGAAAAGGCGAATTGGCCGGCCCACACCAGACCGCCGATGGCGCGGTACGGCAGATGCCGGCAGCCGACCCAGCCGTTGTAGTTCAGATCGTCCAGCAGATCGAACAGCGCCGGAACTTCGGCGCGGCCGTCCGGCGATGCCGGGCCATCCGGATCGGCGGCCACCTGCACGTGGCGGATTCGCCGGAGATAGCGCCGGAACACGTCGGCCGGCACCTCGTCCATGCGCAGGCCGTGATAGATGTCGTATTGCAGGTACAGGTTGTTCGAGCGGATGGTGTCGATGGCCCGGATGGCAAGATCGCTCGACGCCAGGAAGTACCCCGGCAGGTCGAGGCCGCCGATCGGCTCCAGGGTGATCTCGGTTCCGGTGCCCTCGACCAGCCCGGCGGTCCAGCACAGATTGTCCAGATAGGTGTCCCAGCAGGCGTCGGGGTCGGCGTCGGCCGGCACCACCCCGGCCATCACGTGGATGCGCGGGCACTCGACCGCGTCGGCGTACTCGACCGCCCGCCACATGCCGTCGCGAAACTCCCGCTGGCGCCCCGGCAGCGCCGCCAGACCGCGTTCGCCGATCGCCCAGTCGCCGGGCGGGGCGCTGACGAGCACCAGGCTGAGGCCGTTGCCGTCGAGGCGCGCCCGCACGTCGCGCGGCGGCCAGTCATAGGGAAACCCGCATTCCACGGCCCAGAATCCGGACTCGGCGGCGGAATCAAAACGATCCAGAAACGGAACCCCGGAGAACATGGACGAGAGATTGGCCGAGAACCGAGGCATCGCGAATGTCTCCGAAATTTGTTTTCGCCGGCTGGCGCGTATCGGTTATGAAAACGTAACGGCTTGGGAAACGCTGTGACGACGGTCTCACAATCAATGATTGTTTCTCAACTCTCGGACATACACCTCAGGGTGGACGGCGTGCCGCTCAAGGACGTGATCGATTCCGAGGCGGCGCTGAAGGCGGCCGTCGCCCACGTCAACCGGATGACGCCGCCGCCCGATATCGTGCTGGTGACCGGTGATCTGGTGCAGCGGGATTCCCCGGAAGCCGTCCGGCGGCGCAGTTACGCGGCGCTGGTCGACCGCCTCGACCGGCTGCCCTGCCGGTGGGTCGCCATCCCCGGCAATCACGACGACCGCGACGCCATGCGCGAGGCCCTCGCCCCGGGCGGCCACGTGCCGGCCCACGAGGGTTTCCTGCAACACGACCTGGATGCCCACCCGTTGCGCCTGATCGGCCTCGACAGCAAGGCGGACGACGGCAACCAGGGCCATCTTTGCGCGGAGCGCCTGGGCTGGCTGGAGGCGCGCCTCGCCGCGCGGCCCGACCACCCGACCCTGATTTTCCTCCATCATCCGCCGTTCGCCACCGGGGTCGGATACCTGGATCAGCACTATCACCGTTTCAAGGGGGCGTCGGATCTGGCCGCGATCATCGGCCGGCACCGTCAGGTGCGCGGGCTGATCTGCGGCCACGTGCACCGCGCGGCCCAGTGCTGCCTCGCCGGCGTGCTGGCCAGCGCCGCCCCCGCGGTGCCGTTTCAAATGAGCCTCGATTTCTCTCCGGCCGCCCCGTCGTCGCTGGTCCGCGAACCCTCGGCGGTGCCGCTGTTCCGGTGGTCCGATGACGGCGGCCTGATCGCCCACAGCAGCCCGGTCGGCGATTTCGGCCCGCGCTATCCCAACGACGCGGCGGCCCGCCGCATCATGTTGACCTTGGGCGCATAGATGATACCTTGGGATGGTTAATTACATCTTTTTGACCGCCGACCGAGGAACCTCGCCGATGCGCGCCGATTTGCTGAACAAATACGATCTTCGGGTCCCCCGTTATACCAGCTACCCGACCGCGCCGCATTTCTCGGACGCGGTGACCGACGAACTGTACGGCGACTGGCTTAAGGCCCTCGATCCGACGACCCCCCTGTCGCTCTATTCGCACATCCCGTTCTGCGACGAGATGTGCTGGTTCTGCGGCTGCTACACCAAGATCGTCAAGCGCTACGAGCCGGTCTCCGAGTACCTGGACCACCTGTTGGCCGAGATCGATTTGGTGGCGTCGACCCTGCCCGCGCGGTTCCGGGCCCGCCACATGCATTTCGGCGGCGGCAGCCCGACCATGCTGGCCGGCGGCGACTGGCGGCGCATCATCGATCGGCTGCGCCAGCGATTCACCTTCACCGACGATGCCGAGGTGGCGGTCGAGATGGACCCCCGCACGGCGACCGAGGACTACGTGCGGCAGATGGCCGAGGCCGGGGTCAACCGGGCCAGCGTCGGGGTACAGGACTTCGACCCCGAGGTGCAGAAGGCGATCCACCGCATTCAACCCTACGAGATGACCCGTCAGGTGGTCGAATGGATGGCCGGCCACGGCATCACCTCGTTCAACATGGACCTGATGTACGGCCTGCCGTTCCAGACCACCGACAAGGTGCTGTTCATGGTCGACAAGGCGGTCGAGATGCAGCCGCGCCGCATCGCCCTGTTCGGCTACGCCCACGTGCCGTGGATGAAGGCGAACCAGAAGATGATCCCGGAGGACAGCCTGCCCACCACCGAGCAGCGCTGGGAGCAGTTCACCCGCGCCTCGGACCGGCTGCGGGAACTCGGCTACGTGAAGGTCGGCCTGGATCATTTCGCGCATCCCGAGGACTCCATGGCGACGGCGCTCCAGGACGGCACCCTGCACCGTAATTTCCAGGGCTACACCACCGACAAGGCGCCGGCGATGATCGGCATCGGCGCCTCGGCGATCGGGCAACTGCCGAACGGCTACGTGCAGAACCTCCTGCCGTTGCGCGACTACGGGCGGCGCATCGAGGATGGCCGCCTGGCCACCGGCAAGGGGATCGCGCTATCCGCCGAGGACCGGCTGCGGTCCGACGTCATCGAGCGCGTCATGTGCACCCTGGAGGTGGACCTGGCGGAGGTCGGGCGGACGCACGGCGTCGACACCTCCCATTTCGATGGCGAGGCGGCCAAGCTGGCGCCGCTGGTCGAGGATGGAATCTGCACCTTCGACGGCAGCCGCATCGCCGTCACCGAGGACGGCCGGCCCTTCGTGCGCCTCGTCGCCGCCGCCTTCGACGCCTATCTGGACCAGGGCCAGAAGCGCCATTCGAAGGCGGTCTGACGGCCGGCCCAAACCCCGATCACCGGCATTCGGGACCTTCGTCGAATTCGAGCGCCGGCGACCCCGGACGCGCGACTCGATATCATCGCGCGATCGGTCATTCCGCCGCGCCGCCGAGACGCATCCGACGGATGATCTCCTCCGCCACCGCGTCGGCCGCGTTGAGCGGCGGATGGCTCCAGTCGAGATCAATCGGACCATACAGCGGCCGGGCATGCCCTGCCGCGTAGAGGTCATCGTGCAGCAGTCCGTGCTTGCGCACCGTGGCCGCGCGCGGCGCGAAGATATAGGTCGGTTTTCCGGTCGCGCAGGCCTCCGAGCACATGGACACCGAATCGCCGGTCACGATCACCGCGTCGGCAACCGCCAGGAAGCCCAGATAGGGATTGTCGCCCGGGTCGCCCCAACGGAACAGGCGGTGCGGCACCCCGGCCACCGCCTCGGCCACCGCCGGCGCGGCATCGCCGGTGCGCCGCGACGTGGTGACCATCAGCGACCCGCCGAGCCGGGCCGCCTCGGCGGCCGCCCGCCGGCCTAGGTCGTGGCCCATCTCCGGGGTGAAGCGACGCCGCTTGGTGGAGCCGCCGACCACCAGGGCAAGGCGCGGACCCGGCAGGCTTGACAACCGGTCCGCCCACGCATGCGCCGCGCCGGCCAGGTTGCCGGGGTTCAGGCGGTGCGGCGCGCCGGTCACCTCGAAAAAGCCGTCGCGTTTCGGCATCTGGTCATGACGCGGCACGGCCACCAGATCGAAATCCTCGATCCCCGGCTCGCCCGGAAACATGATCTGGACCAGAAACACCGGCCGGTCGGACAGCGCCTTGATGTGCCGGGCCACCGGCGCGGTGCGCCGCCCGGCGCCGATCACAAGATCCGGCCACGGCGCGCCGAGATTGACCCGCGCGTCGCGGGTCAGGCCTCCGAAGCTGGCCCCGACCATGTAGTTGGGCAGCGCCGCGGCGGCGGTGTAGGCGAGGTCCTGGATCAGGAACGGCAGGCCGAGGCTCTCGGCCACCCCGCGCACCTGCGAGGCGTTGCCCGGACGGTCGTCGCACAACGCCCATATGAGGGGTTTGGTTGCCATGGGCAGAGCTTTAGACCCTCGGAAGGCGACCGCGCAAGACCAGTTGTTCAAGGACCCGGAACCGCGCGCCGTTCAGGTTGACGAAGCGGGCCGATAGGGTTCCGGCCGCCGCGTCGGCCCGCACCACCTCGGCCTCCAGGCCCACCGCCGCGCGTCGTCCGTCGTCGCACAAGATCAGAGTCACCTGAAACCGATCGCCGGCACGCGGTGATTCGGCGGGCGCCTCGATCCGGAATCCGCCGAGGCTGATATCGATGACGCGACACAGGGCCGCGCCGATCTCGAATCGCAGATTGCCCCGCGGCAGACGCCGGTCCCGGCGCCGCTCGCTCTCCTTGTAGCCGGCAATTCGATAGGTCGCCACGCGTATCGCATCCTCGGATCCGGGTTTTTCGCGGCCACATCACCACAGGTCCCGCCGTCGGTCCAGGGCAAGCGACGGGTTTTGTACCGATCGGCTCCCGAGCGGACCCGCCGGATCGCGCCCACGCCGGAAAAACGCCCGCGACGCGACGAACGGCGGCGTCTCCGCGCGACGCCCCCCGAACAGTCGGTTCAATCCTTGATTGGTATTACAAGCTTTCCGTCGAATGATTGGTCAAAAACTCGCTCCGGCACTCCTAAATGTCCAGAATCCGTGCTTTTTTGCCTCAGAATTCATTTGATTCGCAAACGCATAAGGGTGACAATCACGGCTTTCCCGGCAACGGGACCGCGCTTGTAACGGGCGTTCGACGAGCGGGTCACCGTCGACAGGCGGACCCGGCGGAACGGACCGTTCGGGTCGAAAAAAAACGAATGCCATAAAGGGAGTGGAGTACATGAATTTCATCAAGTTCGGCCTTGCCGCCGTTGTCGCCGCCGGTCTGGTGGCCGCCGGTCCGATCGCCAAGGCCGAGGAAATCGTCATCAAGTTCAGCCACGTGACCTCCGGCACCACGCATCCCAAGTATCTGGCCGCCGACGAGTTCGCCAAGCGGGTCAACGAGCGCATGGCCGGCAGGGTCCGCGTGGAGGTCTATCCCGGCTCGCAACTGTTCAACGACGACAAGCTGCTGATCGAGCTGATCAAGGGCACCTCGGTGCAGATGGGCTCGCCGTCCCTGTCGAAGTTCGAGACCATCACCAAGAAGTTCCGCATCTTCGACCTGCCGTTCCTGTTCGACGACATCGAGGCCGTCAACGCCTTTCAGCAGTCGGACCACGGCCAGGAAATCCTCCACTCGATGGAGAACAAGGGCATCCTGGGCCTGACCTTCTGGCACAACGGCATGAAGCAGATGTCGGCCAACAAGCCGCTGCTGATGCCGGAAGACGCCGCCGGCCTGAAGTTCCGCGTTCAGCAGTCCGACGTCCTGGTCGCGCAATTCGAACAGCTCGACGCGGTGCCGCAGAAGATGGCCTTCGCCGAGGTCTACGGCGCCCTTCAGACCGGCGTGGTCGACGGCCAGGAAAACACCTGGTCCAACATCTACACCAAGAAATTCTTCGAGGTGCAGGACGGCGTGACCGAGACCAACCACGGCATCCTCGACTACGCGGTCATCGTCTCGAAGCGGTTCTGGGAAGGGCTGCCCGACGACATCCGCGACGAGCTGCACGCCATCCTCATGGAGGTCACCAACGACCGCAACGACCTGTCGCGTCAACTGAACCTCGACAACCGCCAGAAGATCATCGACGCCGGCGGCGTGGTGCGCACCCTGAACGCCGACCAGCGCGCGGCCTGGAAAGCCGCCATGCAGCCGGTGTGGGATCGTTTCGCCGACGAGATCGGACCCGATCTGATCCGCGCGGCGGACGGCTTCAATAACTGACCGCCAAGGACGGCCCGTTCGCGAGAACGGGCCGTTCGTCATCATGCGCAAGGCGATCGAAGCATTTCACCGGGCCGAGGAGGGCTTTCTCGCCTTCCTGCTGGCCGCCATGACCCTGGTCACCTTCGTGCAGGTGGTCCTGCGGTATGTATTCGCGTCCGGCTTCATCTGGGCGCTCGAACTGGTCACCTTCCTGTTCGGATGGCTGGTGATCATGGGGGTCGGCTACGGCATCCGGGTACACAGCCACATCGGCGTGGATGCCATCGTCCGCCTGCTGCCGAGCCCGGCGCAGCGGCTCCTCGGCCTCGTCGCCATCGCCGCCGGGCTGACCTATTGCGGCATGATGGCCTACGGCGGCTGGCTTCAGGCCGATATCCTGCACATGATCGGCATGGAAACCGAGGATCTGAAGATTCCGCAGTGGATTCCCTACTCGGCGTTGATCCTCGGATTCGGCCTCGCCTGCTGGCGGCTGCTGGTGGTCGCCTGGAAGATCGTCACCCACAAGGAAACCACCCTGATCGGCAGCGAGAGCGCCGACGCGCTCAAACAGTTCAAACAGGACGGCGGCGCGTCCGGGAAGGCCAAGCCATGACCATCGCCTTCCTGTTCATCGTCCTGTTCGCGCTGATCTTCATCGGCACCCCGATCGCCATGGCGCTCGGGCTGTCCAGCGTGATGACCATCCTGATCTTCGGATCGGATGACCTGGGCACCCTGTCGGCCCGCGTGTTCGACACCATGCACCACTACACCCTGATGGCGATTCCGTTCTTCGTGCTGTCGTCCGCCTTCCTGTCGACCGGCGGAGTGGCCCGCAGGCTGATCCGGTTCGCCATCAACACGGTCGGATTCATGCGCGGCGGCCTGGCGATGGCCTCGGTTCTCGCCTGCATGCTGTTCGCCGCCGTGTCGGGATCGTCGCCGGCCACCGTGGCGGCGATCGGCTCCATCGTCATCGCCGGCATGGTGCAGTCGGGATATCCGAGACCCTTCGCGGCCGGCGTCATCGCGAACGCCGGCACCCTCGGCATTCTGATCCCGCCGTCCATCGTGATGGTGGTCTACGCGGCGGCGACCGAGGTCTCGGTCGGCCGGATGTTCCTGGCCGGCGTGATCCCGGGCCTGCTGGCCGGGGTGCTGCTGATGATCGCGATCTATTTCCGGGCTCGGGCCACCGGCCTGCCGAAACAGCCGCGCCCGCCGTTCCTGGAGTATTGGGATTCCCTCGCCGACGCGTTCTGGGGCCTGATGCTGATCTTCATCATCCTGGGCGGCATCTACGGCGGCATCTTCACGCCGACCGAGGCCGCCGCCGTGGCGGCGGTCTACGCCTTTTTGATCGCCGTCTTCGTGTATCGGGACATGGGTCCCATGAAGGGCAAGGCCTCATGGAAGTTCGAGTCGTTGCGGCATGCCAACCGGCGGCTCATCGAGTCGGCGGCGGGCGGCGACTCGCCCCTGGTTGGGCGCCTGCCCTATTTCGGCCTCCATATCCTCGTTAAACTGCCGATCTTCCTGGTCGAACTGGTGGTGAACGTCATCATTTGCCTGGCTTGGTTGCCGGCTTCGCTGATCCATCGCGAGGTCGTCAAAACGACCCTGGACGGCGCCAAGGTGTCGATCATGCTGATGTTCATCATCGCCAACGCGATGCTGTTCGCCTTCGTGCTGACCACCGAGCGCATTCCGCACGAGATCACGTCGATGATCGTCGACGCCGGATTCGAATGGTGGTCGTTCCTGATCATCGTGAACATCCTGCTGCTGATCGCCGGCAACTTCATGGAACCGTCGGCGATCCTGCTGATCATGGCGCCGATCCTGTTCCCGATCGGCATGGAACTGGGCATCGATCCGATTCACCTGGGCATCATCATGGTGGTCAACATGGAGATCGGCATGATCACCCCGCCGGTCGGCCTCAATCTGTTCGTGACCGCCGGCATCACCGGACAATCCATCCTGTGGGTGGTCAAGGCGGCGCTGCCGTGGCTGATGATCCTGCTGGTCTTCCTGGTTCTGGTGACCTACATCCCGGCCATCTCCACCTGGCTTCCCAACACCCTGATGGGGCCGGAAATCATCATCAAGAACTGAGACGCCGCCCGCTGGCATCACGGGTCCTGACGGGGTATGATCCCGTCAGGATTTTTCATTCGCGCACGGAGATTCCCCGATGCCCCGTATCCTGATGACCGCCCTCGTGGCGATGCTGCTGATCGGCGCCGCCCCCTCGATCGCCCGGGCCACCGACGCGGCACCGGCCGAGGAGGAGACCTACGACAAGAACGAGGTCCTGGAGGCGGCCAAGGGTTTCTTCGGCGCCACCACCGAGGGCCTGGCCAGCGTCATCGAAAAGGCGTTCGCCGATCACGGCCGCCCCAATGCCATCATCGTCGGCGAGGAGGCGAGCGGCGCGTTCTTCGTCGGCGCCCGCTACGGCCAGGGCAGCCTGGAAAAGAAAACCGGCGAAACCCGCCAGCTCTACTGGCAGGGTCCATCGGTCGGATTCGACTGGGGCGGCAACGCCTCCAAGGTGTTCACCCTGGTCTACCACCTGGGCGATCCGGACCGCATCTACCAGCGGTTCCCGGGCGTCGACGGCAGCCTCTACGTGGTCGGCGGTCTGGGGCTGAACTACCAGCGCTCCGATGACATCGTGCTGGCGCCGATTCGCACCGGCGTCGGCCTGCGCGCGGGAGCCAGCGTCGGCTACCTTCACTACACGCGCGAAAAACACGTCAATCCGTTCTGACTGTCCGCCCGCCGTCGGCTCCCACCGCTTCGGCCACCGAGTTGAACCCATCGGCCGCCAGACGGGCGGACAGATCCCGCAGAATGCGCGTCACCAGATCCGGCCCGCCGTAGACGAGGGCCGAATAAAGTTGGACCAGGGACGCGCCGGCGCGGATCTTGGCATAGGCGTCGGCCCCCGACGCCACGCCACCGACCCCGATCAACGGAATCCGCCCGCCGGTCAGCCGATACATGTCGGCCAGCACCCGGGTCGACGGGGCCAGCAGGGGCCGCCCGCTGAGCCCGCCGGCTTCGCCGCGACGGGTCCCGCGCAGGCCATCCGGACGGGCGATGGTGGTATTGGTGGCGATCAGGCCGTCGATTTCCAGATCGAGCACGACGGCGGCGATATCCGCCTTGTCCTCGTCGGTGAGGTCCGGAGCGATCTTCAGGAGCAGCGGCGGCTTGCGCTCCAGGCCGTCGCGCGCCGCCTTGACGGCGCCCAGCAGATCGGCCAGCGGAGCCCGGCCCTGCAGGGCACGGAGGCCGGGAGTGTTGGGCGACGACACGTTGACCACCAGGTAGTCGGCCAGCGGCCCCAGGGCCACGACACCCTTTCGGTAGTCGGCGGCGGCGTCCTGGCTGGTTTTGTTCTTGCCGAGATTGATCCCGACGACGCCACGCCGACGGCGGCGCTCCAGGTTGGCCCGCGCCACCTCAAGGCCCCGGCTGTTGAACCCCATGCGGTTGATCACCGCCCCGTCCTCGGGCAGACGGAACAGGCGCGGACGCGGATTGCCCGGCTGCGGCTCGGGCGTCACGGAGCCGATTTCGACGAACCCGAACCCGAGGCCGAGCGCCGCGTCCACCGCCTCGGCTTCCTTGTCGAAGCCGGCCGCGAGACCCAGCGGGTTGGCGAACTCCAGCCCCCACAGGGTGGTGCGCAGGCGCGGCTCGGCGACCGGCCGCCCGGACGGAACCAGCCCCGCCTTAAGGGCCGCCAGGGCGAGGCCGTGCGCGCGCTCCGGGTCGAGACGGCGGACCAAAGGCCAGACGAGGCCGTACCAGCCGGTCACGGCGCGTCGTCTAGTGGTTCGATGCCAACGGATGAGTCCCATCCGTTGGCTGAATCGAACCACCAGATCAATAGCTTAGTGGATCGACCGATCCAAAGCTTGGGTACC
>JANQIL010000142.1 GCA_028282245.1 Magnetospira sp. | reverse complement strand
CCGCCCGCCGATGCCTGGGCGGCCAGCTTGGCATTGAACGCCGCGGCGCCGGCCGCCGAGCCACGGGCCGAGGCGCTGATCCTGCAACAGGTCGGCCGCAAGGGCCACGACGGGCTCGCCATCGCGCGGGTCGTGCCGCCGGCCTGATCGGACGGCGGCGATTCCGCGCCGCGTATTGCGCGACGGACCTCCGGCCTTTACCTTTTCCAATCAGGATCGGCGGCCGGAAAGGGTAATCGGGCGATGGCGGGAGGGCGGCCCGACGAGGCGGATGCGGACCAAGACGACCGGGCGCACTGGTATCGGCGTCTCATCGAGACCGGCATCGCCCTGTCGGCGGAGCGCAATCACGACCGCCTGATGGAGATGATCCTCCTCGAGGCCAAGAGCCTCGGCAACGCCGACGGCGGCACCCTGTACCTGCGGACCGAGGAGGACACCCTCAAGTTCGCGATCATGCGGACCGATTCCCTGAACATCGCGCTGGGCGGCACCACCGGCAAGGATATCCCGTTTCCGGACCTTCAGATGTACCGTCCGGACGGGCGCGGCAACCACAACAACATCGCCACCCACGTGGCCATCACCGGGCGCACCATCAACATTCCCGACGCCTACGAGGCCGAGGACTTCGATTTTTCCGGCACCCGCAAGTTCGATCAGGGCACCGGCTACCGCTCCAAGTCGTTCCTGACCGTGCCGCTGAAAAGCCACAAGGACGAGGTCATCGCGGTCCTGCAACTTCTCAACGCGCTGGACCCGCGAACCGGCGGCGTGATCCCGTTCTCGGGGGACATTCAGCCGATCATCGAATCCCTGTCGTCGCAGGCCGCCGTGGCGCTCGACAATCAGCAGCTCATCTCGGCCCAGAAGGCGCTGCTCGCCTCGTTCATCGAGATGATCGCCGGCGCCATCGACGCCAAGTCGCCCTATACCGGAGGCCACTGCCAGCGGGTTCCGGAACTGACCAGGATGCTGGCCCGCGCCGCCTGTGACTCCGAGGCGCCGCCGTTTCGCGATTTCGCGCTCACCGAGGACGGTTGGGAGGAATTGCACATCGCGGGCTGGCTGCACGACTGCGGCAAGGTGACGACCCCGGAGGCGATCGTCGACAAGGCGACCAAGCTCGAATGCATCTATAACCGCATCCACGAGATCCGGATGCGCTTCGAGGTGTTGAAACGGGACGCCGAGATCGCCTTTTACCGAGACCTGCGGGACGGCAAGGGCGGCGAGATCGAGTTGCGGGCGCGGCTCGACGCGCGGCTCCGGCGACTGGACGAGGATTTCGCCTTCGTCGCCGAATGCAACCTGGGTGGCGAGTTCATGGCCCCGGAGCGGGTCGAGCGGCTGCACGACATCGCCGCCGAGACCTGGGTGCGCAGTCTCGACGACACCCTCGGCCTGTCGCATGACGAGGCCGGGCGCTATCCGGCCGGCCATCCCGGGCCACCGGTGGTCGAGCATCTGCTGGCCGACCGCGACCATCACCGCATTTCGCACGACCGCGAGCAGAACGAGATGTCCACCCATTACGAGGACATGGGCTTCAACATGCTGCCGCCGCCCTTCAAGGCGGATCTGGGCGAGTTGCACAATCTGGCCATCGGACGCGGCACCCTGACCGCCGAGGATCGCTTCAAGATCAACGATCACATCGTGCAGACCATTTTCATGCTCAATGCCCTGCCCTTCCCGAAGCACCTGAGGCGGGTGCCGGAGTACGCCGGCGGCCACCACGAGAAAATGGACGGCGGCGGCTACCCGCGCGGCCTGCGGAGGGAAGACATGTCGCTGCCGGCCCGCATCATCGCGATCGCCGACATCTTCGAGGCGCTGACGGCGGCCGACCGGCCCTACAAGACGCCGAAGACGCTGAGCGAGTCGATCCGCATCATGTCGTTCATGCGCAACGACCGCCACATCGACCCCGACTTGTTCGAGTTGTTCCTGACGTCGGGCGCCTACAAGGAGTACGCGCGGCTGTTCCTGCGCCCGGAGCAGATCGACGAGGTGGATGTGTCCCGGTACCTGGGACGGGCGGCGGAGTAGCCCCCCGGCGCGGGTCTCGGAAACCCGATCCCTCGTTCACGGGTGTCGCGTTACAACGCCTCTCCCCGCAGCAGCCGGGGCAGGTCGCCGACCTGCCCCATGGCGTGGCGCATGAAGAACCTCTTCAGCGGCGGCATCCGGTTGACCGTCGCCAGGCCCAGGCCACGGGCCAGCCGCAGCGGCGGGACGCTGTTCGAGAACAGGCGGTTGAGGCCGTCGGTGAGCGCCAGCATCAGGGTGTTGTCGAACCGCCGCCAGCGGGCGTAGGCATCGAGCACCGCCGGGCCGCCCACGTCCTGGCCCAGCCGACGGGCGTCGACGATCACCTCGGCCAGCGCCGCCACGTCGCGCAGCCCCATGTTGAGGCCCTGGCCGGCGATCGGATGCATGCCGTGCGCCGCGTCGGCGACCAGGGCGAGGCGGGTGTCGGTCGGCCGCCGCGCGTACTGGAGGGAGAGCGGATAGGCGAAGCGCGGACCGACGATTTCGATGCGGCCCAGGAAATCGCCGAATCGCAGACTCAGTTCGGCCAGGAAGCCAGGGTCGTCGAGGGCCATGATCGCGGGCGCCAGATCGTCCCGCTCGGCCCACACGATGGACGCCCGATTGCCCTTCAGGGGCAGGATGGCGAACGGACCGCCGGGCAGGAAGCGTTCGAAGGCGGTATCGTCGTGCGGCCGTTCGTGGGCCACCGTGCAAACGAGTCCGGTCTGCCGATAAGGCCACCCGGTGAGCGGAATGCCGGCCCGTCGGCGCACCGAGGAGGCGCGGCCGTCGGCGCCGACCAGCAGCCGCGCCCGCGCCCGGCGGCCATCCGGCAGGGTGGTCGTCACGCCGCCCGTGTCGCGCGCGATGTCCCCCGCCTCGGCCGGCGCCACCCAGGTCACCGCGTCGAGCGCCCCCAGCCGGGTCGCCAGGGCGCGCCGCAGGTGATGCGTCTCGACCATGTAGCCGAACGGGTCGTCGCCCACGTCGGCGTGATCGTAATGCAGGAACATCCCGCCGTCGCCGTCGCTCACCCGGATGTCGCGGATCGGGTTGGCGTCCGGGGCCAGGAGATCCCACAGCCCGACCCCGGCGAGCAGCCGCTGGGTGGCCAGGGCGATGGCGAAGGCGCGACCGTCGAAGTCGGCGGCCAGGGCGGCCCCGGGGTCCTCGCGATCGATCACCAGCGACCGCGCGCCGCCGGTCGCCAGGGCGCAGGCCAGGGCGCCGCCGGCGAAACCGCCGCCGACGATCAGCACCTCGACGTCCAGGTCGGCGGCGTGGCCCGTCGTGTCTGTCATGGTCGTCAACTCTCCGTGGTTGGCGGGCATTCGGTGGTTCGTTTAGCAGATATGACGACGAATTGAGCGGCTAAATAATGTGCATTGCACATTCCGTGCTCACGAACCGGGCGATCGACATCGCGGCCGGAATCCACCGAGCGTCGGCGCCACAACCGATGAGTCAGTCCGGACAACACATTAGCGGCCCCTAATGGGGTTGGCATGCGGCTTGAATACGTTGCCCCGTGGATGGTGGACCCGGTCCCGGATCCGCATGGCAAGAGTCAAGAAGGAGCCAGCAAATGAAGCTGATTACCGCCGTTATCAAGCCTTTCAAGCTGGACGACGTGCGGGAATCCCTGTCCCAGATCGGGGTTCAGGGGATGACCGTCACGGAAGTCAAGGGCTTCGGCCGGCAGAAGGGTCAAACGGAAATCTATCGCGGCGCCGAATACGTCGTGAGTTTCCTGCCCAAGGTCAAACTCGAGATCGTCGTCCAGTCGGATCTCGCCGAGCGGGTGGTGGAAACCATCCAGCAGACCGCCCGCACCGAGAAGATCGGCGACGGAAAGATCTTCGTCGTCGACGTCGAGAAAACGGTGCGCATCCGTACCGGCGAAACCAACGCCGACGCGCTTTAGGAGGTTGTTCCATGAATGCGATGAAACGCTTGGCCGCGCCGGCCTCCCTCGCGGCGGCCATTCTGGTCATTGGGACCGATCCGGCCCGAGCCGAGGTGTCGGCGGAATCCCAGTTCGTTTTCAACTCTTTTTCGTTCCTGGTGCATGGCTTTCTGGTGATGCTCATGGCGGCCGGCTTCTCCATGCTGGAAAGCGGCCTGGTGCGGGTCAAGAACACCGCCGCGATCTGCATGAAGAACATCGCCCTCTATTCGGTCGCCGGCATCATGTACTACCTGATCGGCTACAGCCTCATGTACACCGGCGTCGACGGCGGCTTCATGGGCGCCCTGTCGCTGTTCTATAACGCCTCGGACGCCGAACTGGCGTTGATCAACGCCGAGGATGCCACCGCCGAAATGGTCGGCACGGTGGTCGACAACGGCTATTCCGTGATGTCCGACTGGTTCTTCCAGATGGTGTTCGTCGCCACCGCCGCCTCGGTGGTGTCCGGCACCCTGGCCGAACGCATCAAGGTATGGCCGTTCCTCATCTTCACCGTCGTCCTGACCGCCGTCATCTATCCGATCCAGGGCGCCTGGGTGTGGGGCGGCGGCTGGCTGTCCGAAATGGGCTTCAGCGACTTCGCCGGATCGACCCTGGTCCATTCGGTGGGCGGCTGGTGCGCGCTGACCGGCGCCATCATCCTCGGCGCCCGCAAGGGCAAGTACGGCCCCGACGGATCGGTGAACCCGATGCCGGGCGCCAACCTGCCGCTGGCCACCCTCGGCACGTTCATCCTGTGGTTCGGCTGGTTCGGCTTCAACGGCGGCTCGCAGCTCGCCCTGGGCAGCGCCCTGGACGCGGCGGCGATGGCCATCGTTTACGTGAACACCAATCTGGCCGCGGCGGCCGGCGTGGTCACCGCGATGATCCTGACCCAGATCATCTACGGCAAGATGGACCTCTCGATGGCCCTCAACGGCGCCCTGGCCGGCCTGGTGTCGATCACCGCCGGCCCCGACCTGCAACACCACGGGCTGGCCCTTGTGGTCGGCGCGATCGGCGCGGCGATCGTCGTGTTCGCGGTGCCGCTGCTCGACAAGCTGAGGATCGACGACGTGGTCGGCGCCATCTCGGTCCACCTGCTGGCCGGAATCTGGGGCACCCTCGCGGTCGGCATCTTCGGCGGCGGCAGCTTCGTGACCCAGTTGATCGGCGTGGCGTCCATCGGTGCCTTCGTGGTCGTCGCCTCGACCGTCGTCTGGCTGATCCTGAAATTCACCATCGGGATCCGGGTCAGCGAGGAAGAGGAAGCCCTCGGCCTCGACAAGATGGAACTCGGACTCGAGGCCTACCCCGAGTTCGGCACCGGCTCGAAAACCATCTGATCCCCCCTTGCCGGGACGGCCGCCGAACGGCCGCCCGGCCCCCGAATCCGGCGTCGCGGGCCTTCCTCCGGCGCCGGATATCCGGGTTCCCAAGGCACCTCTCGGGGGGCCGGCGGGACCCGGCTCCAAACTCCCCTACGCCACTTCGCCGGGCCCTCGGGCCCGGCTTTTTCATGGCGTGTCGGATCATTCGCGAGGATCGGCGCGACGCTCAGTCGGGCAGCCGGGTTTCGCCCATCAGGAAGGCATCGACCGCGCGGGCGCATTTGCGGCCTTCCTTGATCGCCCAGACGACCAGGGATTGGCCGCGTCGCATGTCGCCGCAGGCGAAGACCTTCGGATTGGAGGTCTGGAAACCGTCGTAATCGGCCTTGACGTTGCCGCGCGGATCGAGCTTCAGATCCAGATCGGCGACCAAGCCCTTGTGCACCGGATGCGTGAAACCCATGGCCAGCAGAACCAGATCGGCCCTGATCGAGAACTCGGTGCCGCGCACCTCCTTCATGGCGTCGTCCACGCGCACGCAATCAATGTGCCGCAGGCGTCCGCCGTCCCCGACGCACGCGGTGGTCTTGATGCCCCACATCCGCAGGCAGCCTTCCTCGTGCGATGTCGAGGTGCGCAGCTTCAGCGGCCACAGGGGCCACACCACCGGCTTGTTCTCCCGTTCCGGGGGCTGTTGCAGGATCTCGATCTGGGTCACCCGCTCGGCGCCCTGACGGATCGAGGTCCCGACGCAGTCCGACCCGGTGTCGCCGCCCCCGATCACCACCACGTGCTTGTCGCGCGCGGTGATTTCCGTGTCCTCGGGAAACGGCTCGTCGGCCACCCGCATGTTCTGCTGGGTCAGGAAGTCCATCGCGAAATGGACCCCGTCCAGGTCGCGGCCCGGCACCTCCAGCTTGCGGGGCGTCTCGGAGCCACAGGCCAGCACCACCGCGTCGAAACCCTCCAGAAGTTCCGAGGATGGCACGTTCACGCCCACGTGGGCGCCGGGGCGGAACTCGACCCCCTCGCCCTGCATCTGCGCCATCCGGCGGTCGATGACCCATTTCTCCATCTTGAAGTCCGGAATGCCGTAGCGCAGGAGGCCGCCCACGCGCTGCGCCTTCTCGAACACCACCACCCTGTGGCCGGCCCGCGCCAGTTGCTGGGCGGCGGCCAGCCCGGCCGGACCGGAGCCGACCACGGCGATCCGCCGGCCGGTCCGCCGGCTGGCGATCTGCGGCCGCACCCATCCGGCCTCCCAGGCCTTCTCGACCGTTGTCAGCTCGATGTTCTTGATGGTCACCGGCTCGTCGGTGAGATTCAGCGTGCAGGACGCCTCGCAGGGCGCCGGGCAGACCCGGCCGGTGAATTCCGGGAAGTTGTTGGTCGCGTGCAGGGCGCCGATGGCCTCTTCCCAGCGTCCCCGATAGACCGAGTGGTTCCAGTCGGGGATCAGGTTGTCGACCGGGCAGCCGCCGTGACAGAACGGAATGCCGCAATCCATGCAGCGGGCGCCCTGGCGGCCCAGCTCGCTCTCGTCGAGCTGGATCATGAACTCCCGGTAGTGGCGGATGCGCTGATGCACCGGGACGCAGCCCGGCGCCTGGCGCTGGATTTCCATGAATCCGGTCGGCTTGCCCATCGCTCTATGTCCTTCCGTGCGCGGCGCGCGGCGTCTTGCGCCGCTCGATGCCGCGCGCGATCTGCATCTCCTGCAAGGCACGGCGGTATTCCACCGGCATGACCTTGCGGAACCTGGGCAGCATGTCGTCCCAGTTGTCGAGGATCGCGCGGGCCCGGTCGCTGTTGGTGTAGTGCAGATGCTGCTCGATCAGTTGGCGCAGCCGCTGCGCGTCGTGCCGCGTCATGTCGGCCATCACGTCGACCCGCCCGTGGGTTTCCAGGTCGTAGCCCTGATGATCCAGTTCCTCGTAGGCCTCGGCCTCCGAGAGCACGGGTTCCAGGTCGACCATCGCCATGTTGCAGCGGCGCTCGAAGTCCCCCGCCTCGTCGAGCACATAGGCGATGCCGCCCGACATGCCGGCCGCGAAGTTGCGCCCGGTCGGTCCGAGAACGACCACCACGCCGCCGGTCATGTATTCGCACCCATGGTCGCCGGTACCCTCGACCACCGCGACGGCGCCGGAATTGCGGACCGCGAACCGTTCCCCGGCCACGCCGCGGAAGTAGCACTCGCCGGAAATCGCGCCGTAGAGCACCGTGTTGCCGACGATGATGTTGTCCTCCGGAACGATCGGGCAGTCGGCGGCCGGATAGATCACCAGACGGGCGCCGGACAGGCCCTTGCCCACGTAGTCGTTGGCCTCGCCCTCCAGTTCGAGGGTGACCCCGGCGGCTCCCCAGGCCCCGAAGCTCTGGCCGGCGGTGCCGGTCAGCCGGACATGGATGGTGTCCTCCGGCAGCCCCGCGTGGCCATGCGCCTCGGCCACCCGGCCGGACAGCATGGCGCCCACCGCGCGGTCGGTGTTGCGGATCGGCGATTGGATGCGCACCGTCTCGCCGGACTCCAGGGCCGGCCGGGCCTGGGCGATCAACTCGTTGTCGAGCTGTCGTTCCAGGCGGTGGTCCTGGGTTTCGCAATTGAACACCGCCACGTCGGGCGCCGCGTCCGGCTTGACGAGGATGCGCGCATAATCCAGCCCCTTGGCCTTCCAGTGGCCGAGGGCGCGCCGCATGTCCAGCATGTCGGAGCGGCCGATCATCTCGTCGAATGTCCGGAAGCCCATCCGGGCCATGTGCTCGCGCACCTCCTCGGCCACGAACATGAAATAGTTGATCACGTGCTCCGGCTTGCCGAGGAACTTCTTGCGCAGTTCCGGGTCCTGGGTCGCGACGCCGACCGGACAGGTGTTGAGGTGGCACTTGCGCATCATGATGCAGCCCTCGGAGATCAGCGCCGAGGTGGCGAAGCCGAACTCGTCGGCGCCCAGCAACGCCCCGATGACCACGTCGCGGCCGGTCCGCATGCCGCCGTCCACCTGCACCGCGATGCGGCCGCGCAGCTTGTTGAGGACAAGGGTCTGGTGGGTTTCGGCGAGGCCGATCTCCCACGGGCCGCCGGCGTGCTTGATGGAGGTCAACGGACTCGCCCCGGTGCCGCCATCGAAGCCGGAGATGGTCACGTGGTCGGCGTGCGCCTTCGAAACCCCGGCCGCCACCGTGCCGACCCCGACCTCGGACACCAGCTTGACCGAGATGCGGGCCTTCGGGTTGACGTTCTTGAGATCGTAGATGAGCTGCGCCAGGTCCTCGATCGAATAGATGTCGTGGTGCGGCGGCGGCGAGATCAGGCCGACCCCGGGCGTCGAATGGCGGACCCGGGCGATGGTGCGGTTCACCTTGTGGCCCGGCAGCTGGCCGCCCTCGCCGGGCTTGGCGCCCTGCGCCATCTTGATCTGGATGTCGTCGGCGTTGACCAGATACTCAGTGGTCACCCCGAAGCGGCCCGAGGCCACCTGCTTGATGGCCGAGCGCTTGAGGTCGCCATTGGCCTCCGCCTTGAACCGCTCCGGCTCCTCGCCGCCCTCGCCGGAGTTGGACTTGCCGCCGATCCGGTTCATGGCCACCGCGAGGGTGGAATGGGCCTCGTAGGAAATGGAGCCGAACGACATGGCGCCGGTGGCGAACCGCCGGGCGATGTCGGCCGCCGATTCCACCTCGTCGAGAGGAACCGAATCCGCCGCGTCCTTGATCTCGAACAGGCCGCGCAGGGTCAGCAGGCGGCGCGACTGGTCATTGAGCGTGTCGGCGTACCTGCGATAGCGCTCGACGTCGCCGGTCCGCACCGCGTGCTGAAGATCGGCGATGGTGTCCGGTGTCCAGACATTCTCCTCGCCCTTGATCCGATAGGCCAGATGGCCGCCCGGTTCCAGATCCTCGCGGTCGCCCGAGACATGGGCCATGCGGTGGCGGCGCACCGTCTCGGCGGCCACCTCGGCCAACCCGATTCCCTCGACCCGGGTGTCGGTGCCGTGGAAGTACAGGTCGACGAAATCGGAGGTGAGCCCGACGGCATCGAAAATCTGCGCGCCGCAGTAGGACTGATAGGTGGAGATGCCCATTTTCGACATCACCTTGAGGATGCCCTTGTCGACCGCCTTGATGTAGCGGGCGTGGACCTCGTCCAGCGGCAATTCCTCGGGCAGGATCGCGCACAGGTCGGCCAGGGTGTCGAGGGCCAGATAGGGGTTGATCGCCTCGGCGCCGTAGCCGGCCAGGACGCAGAAGTGATGCACCTCGCGGGCCTCTCCGGTCTCGACCACCAGACCGGTCTCGGTGCGCAGGCCGGCCCGCACCAGGTGGTGGTGGACGGCGGCGGTGGCGAGCAGCGACGGCAGCGGAACATGGTCGGCATCGACCGCCCGGTCGGACAGCACCAGGATGTTGTAGCCGCGCTCGCGGACCGCCCGCTCGGCGCGGTCGCACAGCGCCTTCAGGGCCGGTCCGACCCCGGCCTCCCCCTGTTCGGCCGGAAAGCAGATGTCGAGGGTGCAGGTGCGGAAGGCGGAGCCCAGGTGGTCGTCGATGCGGCGGATTTTTTCCAGGTCCTCGTTGGCGAGGATCGGCTGGCGCACCTCAAGCCGCATGTGAGAGCCGCCGGTGTCCAGGTCGAGGATGTTGGGCCGGGGGCCGATCAGCGAGACCAGGGACATCACCAGCTCCTCGCGGATCGGGTCGATCGGCGGGTTGGTGACCTGGGCGAACTTCTGCTTGAAATAATCGAACAGCAGGCGCGGCTTCTCCGACAGCACGGCCAGCGCCGAGGTGGCGCCCATCGATCCCACCGGGTCCTGGCCGCTCACCGCCATCGGCTTGAGGAAGAACTTCAGGTCTTCCTGGTTGTAGCCGAACGCCTTCTGGCGTTGCAGCAGCACGCTCTTTTCCGGCGCCATCGCGGCCACCTGGCGCGGCTGATGCTCCAGCATGATCTGGGTCTCGGCCAGCCAGCGGCGGTAGGGGTGGCTGCGCGCCAGGTCGCGCTTGAGATCGTCGTTATCGATGATGCGGCCCTGCTCCAGGTCGATGAGCAGCATCTTGCCCGGTTGCAGGCGCCACTTGCGAACGATCTTGTGCTCCGGAATCGGCAGCACGCCCATTTCCGAGCCCATCACCACGTAGTCGTCGTCGGTCACCAGATAGCGGGCCGGTCGCAGGCCGTTGCGGTCCAGGGTGGCGCCGATCTGCCGGCCGTCGGTGAAGCAGATCGCCGCCGGGCCGTCCCAGGGCTCCATCAGGGCCGCGTTGTATTCGTAGAACGCCTTGCGGTTGGGACCCATGAACGGGTTGTCGTGCCAGGCCTCGGGGATCAACAGCATCATCGCGTGGGCGAGGCTGTAGCCGCCCTGAACCAGCAGTTCGAGCGCGTTGTCGAAACAGGCCGAATCCGATTGCCCCTCGGCGATCACCGGCCAGATGGTGTTCAGATCGTCGCCCAGCAGGCTCGATCGGGTGGCGTTGCGGCGCGCGTTCATCCAGTTGATGTTGCCGCGCAAGGTATTGATCTCGCCGTTGTGGCAGATCATCCGGAACGGCTGCGCCAGTTCCCAGCTCGGGAAGGTGTTGGTGGAGAACCGCTGATGCACCAGGGCCATCGCCGACACCAGCCGCGGGTCGCGCAGATCGGCGAAATACCGCCCCACCTGATCGGCCAGCAGCATGCCCTTGTAGACCACGGTGCGGGACGACATCGACAGCACGTAGAGCATGTCGGCCTGGGCGATGTCGAGGACCCGGCATTCGAGCTGCGTCCGCTTGTGGATCACGAACAACCGGCGCTCGAAGGCATCCTGGTCGCCGCCGCCGTCGCGGCCGATGAACACCTGGCGAACGACCGGCTCCGACGGCAGGACGGCGGCGCCGAGGTCGGCGTTGTCGGTCGGCACGTCCCGCCACCCGAGAACCGTCAGGCCCTGTTCGGCGACCACCTTTTCCAGGTGCGCCTCGCAGATTCGGCGCGCCGCGTCGTCGCGCGGCAGAAACAGCATGCCGACGCCGTAGGCGCCCGGTTCCGGCAGATCGAAGCCGAGATCGGCGCATTCGGCGCGCAGAAACGCATCCGGGATCTGAATCAGGATTCCCGCCCCGTCGCCGGCCTTCGGATCCGCCCCGACGGCACCGCGATGGGTAAGGTTCTCAAGGATCTCCAGACCCTGAACGACGACGTCATGGCTCTTGCGGTTCTTCACGTGGCAGATGAAACCCACACCGCAGGCGTCATGCTCGTGAGCAGGGTCGTAGAGACCCCGCGGAGCCGGGTATCCAGCAACGCTCATTAACATACTCCCTCGAAAGCGGGGACCTTCTAGCAGGGTGGCCGTTCCCTGCCAAGCCTCTAAAGGGGTGCGCGGCGAAGGGCGGCAAACCCTTGCGGGGCGCCGTTTGGCGGCAACGCGACCGGTCCCGGACCGGCCATCCCGTTTGCGGGGCAGGACACACTGACCCAACGCCGAGGCCTCGGCAAGATGAATTCGACGTCCGCGCGCCGATCCTGCGCCCGGTGTCGCATCCGGGAAACACCCTGGGCCGCCAGCGCCTCCGAACGAGGCAGGCGGGATCCCGCCCGGGGGTCGGGCGGCCTCAGGGCTTGCGGAAGTGCAGGATGCCCCAGGCCAGATAGCCCGAATCGGCGGCGTCGACCCAGTTCCCGAGCCCGACCAGCATGCGGTCCAGATACGCCCGGCTGGCCTTGCCGGTCAGCTGGTCATAGCGGGCGCGCAGGTCCTCGCCGACCCGGTGGTAGTGGGTGCGCAGTTGCGGCGTCAGGTCGATCACGTCCCGTTCCTCGAACCCCAGATCGGCCGCCGTCCGTCGATAGAAGGCGAAGGAGCCCAGGCTTTCCAGGTGAATGCGGTCGTAGACCGGCTGCAAGACGTCGGCCGGGCAGTCGTCGGCCTGCATCGGGTCGGTGAACACGAACCGCCCGCCCGGCTTGAGCACGCGGCGCACCTCCTCGAGCACCCGGGCGCGCCGGCCCGAATGCAGGATGGCGTCCTGCGACCACACCAGATCGACGCTTTCGTCGGGCTCCGGGATGTCCTCGAAATTACCCCGCACCACGTCCACCAGATCGCCCAGCCCCTGCTCGCCGGTCAGGCGCTCGTTGGTCGCGTTCTGGGTGCCGCTCAGGTTGAGGCAGGTCACCGAACAGCCGTAGGCGCGGGCCAGGAACCGGGCCGCGCCGCCGTAGCCGGCCCCCAGATCGAGCACCCGGGTGCGCGGCGTGATCGGCGCCGCGATCTCCGCCATTCGGGCGACGGTGAGGCGGCTCGCCGAGGCGATCTCGTCGGTGTCGTCGTAGAGACCGATGTGGATGTCCTCGCCGCCCCAGATCTCGAAGTAGAAGGAGTCGGCGTCCTGGCTGTCGTAATAGCCCTCGGTCTTGGCGACCACCTCGGATCGGGGTTCAGTCATGCTGGAAGGCCTTCTCCGCAACGTGAATAAAGAAGTCGGGGGCGGTTTCCTGATAGGTCTCCTGGAAATCGCCGTAGGAGTGGATGCGCTGGAACCCGGCCTCGGCCAATAGCTGCCGCGCATAGTTCTTGCGCAGCGGGAACATGTTGAGCTTGAACTCGGACCCGTCCGGAAACGCGTAGCGGAAGCGGGCCAGCCCGTCGTCCACGTGCTCCGGTTCCGCCACCACCCGATCCCCGCAGTAGTAGAACCGGTGCTTGGAGCTGAATCCGCTGTCGAGGATGCCGTCGTAGTTGCGCTGATCGAGAATCAGGATGCCGTCGTGCTTCAGGGCGGCATAGAACTCGGCCAGGGCGCGCCGGCGGTCGCCTTCGTTGAACAGGTGGGTGAACGAGTTGCCGAGGCAGATGATGGCGTCGAACTTGCCCTGAATGTCGCGGTTGAGCCATCGCCAATCGGCCTGCACGGTCTTCAGGATCAGGTGGCGCCGCTTGCCGTTGTCGAACGCCTTGGCCAGCATGGCGGCCGAGCCGTCGGCGCTGGTCACGTCGAACCCCGCCTCGATGAGTTGCACCGAGTGGAATCCGGTTCCGGTCGCCACGTCGAGCACCTTGCGCTTGCCGCGCGCCGCCAGCAGGTCGACGAAGAACCGCCCCTCGCTGTCGGCGCGGGCATCCCAGTCGATCAACTCGTCCCATTTCTCGACGAAGCTCTGGACGTACTCCATGCGGTACTGCTCGGTGTCGCGGACATCGAGGGGATCGTTGCCGTAGAGCTGCTCCTTCTGGGTCAGATCCCGGTTCTGAACTTCGAGGGTCGTCATGTTCGGTTTCCCTTACTCGCAAGAGGCGAATCCATCGCCCGGCCGCGCGCGGCTCCATGGACGCCGAAACGTGGCGTCATCGAAAAGACGATGGTGTTATCGCCCGCATCCTGTTGTTTTCGAGTCAGGCAAAGGGCCGGGCCCCGGTCCGGGCCTCGAATCTCCACTGACGACGAAAAATACATCGACCCGGTGTTTCGGGCGCGAACATGCTTATTTATTTCATGGACCGACGGAAACTACATTCGCCGCAACCATGAATTTGGCGTCGACTCTAGGTGTAAAATGATTCGATTTTAACCTTCAAAAATCTTTTTTTATGTGACAAACTGAATCACTTGAGGTGCGTGCAGCGTCCGCGCACACCGGCTCGTCCGGCGGATTCAATCCCCGGGCGGTATCGCATGGCCATCGCCACAAACATTCCAGACACGGAAGACAGGCGGGTCGGTTCCGGCCTTGCCCGGTGCCGTTCCAACGTCCCGGGGACCGGCCCCGCCCCGCCGCCATTGCGGCGGCGGCCGAGCGAGACGGGCCGTCCCGGCGCGGGGCGAACGTTTGGATCGATCGCCCGGATGCGGTCTCAGTAGCGATAGGTCTCGGTCTTGAACGGCCCGTTCCTCGCCACGCCGATGTAGTCGGCCTGCTTCTCGGACAGCGTGGAGAGCTCGACCCCCAGCTTCGCCAGGTGCAGTTCGGCCACCTTCTCGTCCAGGTGCTTGGGCAGCACGTAGACCTTGTTGGCATACTTTCCGTCCGCGTTGTTGGCGAACAGCTCGATCTGGGCCAGGGTCTGGTTGGTGAAGCTGGCCGACATCACGAAGCTCGGATGACCGGTCGCGCAGCCGAGGTTCACCAGTCGTCCCTCGGCCAGCAGGATGATCCGGTGGCCGTCCGGGAACTGGATCTCATCGACCTGCGGCTTGACGTTGGTCCACTGATAGTTGCGCAGCCCGGCGACCTGGATCTCGTTGTCGAAATGACCGATGTTCGAGACGATGGCGCGATCCTTCATGGCCGCCATGTGCTCGGTGGTGATGACGTCCAGATTGCCGGTCGCGGTGACGAAGATGTCGCCGCGCGGCGCCGCGGTTTCCATGGTCACCACCTCGTAGCCCTCCATCGCCGCCTGCAGGGCGCAGATGGGGTCGACCTCGGTGACCAGCACCCGGCAGCCGGCGTTGCGCAGGCTCTCCGCCGAGCCCTTGCCCACGTCCCCGAACCCGGCCACCACGGCGACCTTGCCGGCCATCATCACGTCGGTGGCGCGGCGAATGCCGTCGACCAGGGATTCGCGGCAACCGTATTTGTTGTCGAACTTGGACTTGGTCACCGAATCGTTCACGTTGATGGCCGGGAACGGCAGGCGGCCGGAACGCTCCATCTCGTAGAGCCGGAGCACGCCCGTGGTGGTTTCCTCGGTGACGCCACGGATGCTCCCGAGCACCGAGGAATACCAGCCGGGCCGCTCGGCGAGGCGCGCCTTGATCGCCGCGAACAGCACCTCCTCCTCGGTGCTCTGCGGCGCGTCGAGCACCGACGGATCGGTTTCGGCGCGCGATCCGAGGGCAATCAGCAGGGTGGCGTCGCCGCCGTCGTCGAGGATCATGTTGGCGGTGCCGCCGTCGGACCATTCGAAGATGCGGTGGGTGTAGTCCCAATACTCCTCCAGGGTTTCGCCCTTGACCGCGAACACCGGAGTGCCGGCGGCGGCGATGGCGGCCGCCGCGTGATCCTGGGTCGAGTAGATGTTGCACGAGGCCCAGCGCACGTCGGCGCCCAGCGCCTTCAGGGTCTCGATCAACACCGCGGTCTGGATGGTCATGTGCAGCGAGCCGGCGATCCGCGCGCCCTTGAGGGGCTGGGACGGGCCGAATTCCTCGCGCGTCGCCATCAGCCCCGGCATTTCCGTCTCGGCGATGTCCATCTCCTTGCGGCCCCAGTCGGCCAGCGAGAGGTCGGCGACTTTGTATTCGGCAGCGGTCATCGGGTGGCTCGTCCTTTCAACGAATGGTATAAATTTTTCGATCGGGGCCGACTCTATGGCGTGGACGCCGGCTTGGTTCGGGTTGGTCGACAGTTATGGACGAACCGCGAGCACATTGAAAGTCCCGGTTTTCGGCCACGCGGTTCGGGCCGGCGGACACTGCCCGGAAAAACATCATATTGCGAAAATGTGACGGCGGCTTAGGATCATGGCCATGAGCAAATCACCCAAAGCCGTGGCCCAGTCCGCGGTCATCCCGGTCCGGCGCGGCGCCGACGGACCCGAGGTCCTGCTGGTCACGTCGCGCGACACCGGCCGTTGGGTGTTGCCCAAGGGGTTTGTCAAGCCCGGCAAGTCGGCCGCCCGCTCGGCGCTCGAGGAGGCCTACGAGGAGGCCGGGCTGAAGGGCCGCCTGATCGGCGGCCGTCTGGGCGTCTACCATTACGTCAAGCCGGAACTGGAGGGGTCCGGCCGGTGTCGGGTCGAGGTGTTCCTGATGCTGGTCAACCGGATCAACCGCTCGTGGCCGGAAAAGGGGCAGCGCCGCCGCAGTTGGATGAGTCCGTCCAAGGCGGCGCGGCGGGTCGACGAGCGCAAGCTGCGCGGCCTGATCCGCCGCCTGCCGAGCCAGTTCAAGACGGTGTTCAAGTGAAATCCCCTTCGACGTCCGGTGGCGGTGCGGTACCATGCGGTGGCCGGCCAACGGGGTGACGTGGGACAAAGCGATGTCCGAGTCCGAGTTCCTGAAGAAGCTGAAGGACATGGCGCGCCGGATCGGCGGCGGCAATGCCGAGGGACTGTACGAGGATCGGGTGGTCGACGAACTGCTGCTGTCGCGGGGCGGCCGGTCCGGCAGTTGGATCGAGGCGGCGGACGACGGCGAGGCGGAGCGCGGCGCGCCCATCGATTGGGTGCGGAGTCTGGATCCGGAAGCCGCGCGGGACGTCGACGCGACACCCTCGGGCGATCGCGACACGCGCAAGGCGGACGCGCCATCGCCCGGCACCATGCCCGAGGCGGACGAACGGCCGGCCCGGCGTCGGGATTCCCGATCTCCGGATACATGATACGGATTTCCCGCCCCTCGCCGGGCGCGGGCTCCGCCGGACAAGAGAAGGACCGGTCCGTTGGGAAAGCGGACCGGCCAAGCGAGGAGGAACATCAAGGGGAGGCGACGCAATGGAACGGTTGGCTTGGGGGATGCGGGGAGGATGAGCCGCTCCATCGCGTCGAGGCAATCATTGCATTACCGATATTGTTTCGAAGTGACGGGAATCACACCAGTCAAAAAAAAAACCGGCAATGCCTTTGCGTCCACCGGCGCGGCGACCCGGGACGTCAACGGGGCGCCCGGACGGCCCGCCGCCCGACGACGACGATCAGGATCAGCACCGGCAGCCCCAGCGCCGCCGCGCCGAGAAAGAACGTCTCGTATCCGAGCGCGTCGACCGCCATTCCCGAATAGCCGGCCGCCAGCTTCGGGAACAACAACATCATGGAGCTGAACAGGGCGTACTGGGTGGCCGTGAAGCCGCGCGCCGTGAGCCCCGAGAGGTAGGCGACGAAGGCCGCCGAGGCGATGCCGCCGGCCAGGTTGTCGGCCGAGATCACCGCGACGAGAAGGTCGAGCCTCGGCCCGGCGGTCGCCAGCAGGGCGAACAGGGCGTTGGTGGCGGCGACCAGCAGGGCGCCCAGGAACAGAATCCGCAAGACACCATACCGATAGGCCAACAGCCCCCCGGCCAGACCGCCGAGGATCGTCATGATCAATCCGAATCCCTTGGTCACGCGGCCGATCACCTGCTTCTCGAAGCCGACGTCCACATAGAACACGTTGGCCATCACCCCCATCACGATGTCGGAGATGCGATACAGGGCGATCAGGGCAAGAATCATCAGGGCCCCGCGACCGTGGCGGACCAGGAACTCGACAAACGGATGGACATAGGCCTCGCGCACCAGATCGGCCGGCGCCACGCGCAGCCGCGTCAGGACGGCCGCCACCGCCGCCGCGCCGCCGACGGCGCCCAGGAACCGCGCCGCCTCGACGGCGAAGCCGGCCAGAACCGGGCTTGCTCCGACGGCGGCCCAATTCCGCTTGACCGTCTCCGCGAGATCGAACGACGCGGCGAACAGGCCCGCGAAGGCCGCCGCCGACAGCAGAAATAACAGAAAGAACCTGACGTACTCCCGGCCGGGCCGGGAGTCCGCGCGGGTCGCGGAGGGTTCGGGAATCAGGAGGGTGGTCAGGACACCGAGTCCCATGAAACCGGCCATCGCCAGATAGGTGGCGACCCAGGGCGCGTGCTGATAGGTGGCCGGATCGGGATCGAGCAGCCCGGCGATTTCCAGGGCCACCGCGCCGGCGCCGATCATGCCGATCCGATAGCCGATGATATAGGTCGACGACAGGGCCGCCTGCAGATCAGGATCCGCCGATTCGATCCGGTAGGCATCGATCACGATATCCTGGGTCGCCGAGGCGAAGGCCAGCATCACCGCGAGGGCGGCGCTCCGGATCACGTTTTCCGCCGGATCGTTGAAAGCCTGTAGGATCAATGCCGCGACGATGACCATTTGCGCCGCGAGCAGCCACCCCCGCCGCCGTCCCAGACGGCGGGTCAGGACGGGCACCGGCAGATGATCGACCAGCGGCGCCCAGGTCGCCTTGAAACCGTAGGCCAGGGTGGCCCAGCTGAAGAAGCCGATGGCCGAGGTGCTCAGGTCCGCCTCCTTGAGCCACACCGACAGGGTCCCGAACACCAGCAGGAGGGGCAGTCCGGCCGAGAACCCCAGGAACAGCATGCGGAGCACCCGACGGTCGGTGTAGACGGCGAACGATTCTTTCCAGCCGCGCACGGAATCAATCCCTTCTCGGCACGAACACCGCCAACATATTGGCCGTCCAGATTTCCGGCGGCGTCATCAGGCAGCGGTTCAAGATCGCCTGAAGCACTTTGTCGACGGCACGGTGGAACGAGCCGCCCTCGATCGCCGGGAAAACGACGGCGCGGCGATATCCGGCGGCGACGACGATGTGTCGCAAGCCGATCGACACGAAGGCGGTCCGGTGGGTCAGGTCGCCATGTTGATATTGACCGCCCCGGGGCGACCCGGCGTTGGGGACCCTGACCACCACCCGGCCGCCCGGAGTCGGCCGGGCTCTGATCGCGGTCAACAGCCGCACCCCTTCTTGCGGCGTGAAGTGCTCCGGAACGTCGGACGTCGCCACCCGGCCGAAAGTCCGTTCGGTTTGGGACGGAAATGAACCCTCGTTGATCGCCTGGGATCGGCCGGACACCGAGTGGAAACCGTATGGCGTCGGACTGGCACCCAGATTATCGATACCGAATAATTCGTCGCCCCCCCTGGCAGTCAAGTAGCCGGGGAACAAACCGGTTCCACGACCTATTTCCGGTACCCGGTGATCGCGCCGGACAACGATGAGATTCCGGACCCGGACGCCATGGGGCTTGGCGCGCTTGGGGTTCAGAACCGATTTACAATATTCCTTGCGACTGCCACGGGTGGATTGAAAATCGGGTTGCATGGCGGCGAGGCGCCTCAGGGCTTGGGCTTGAGCAAGGCCAGAAAATTGGCCGACCAGATTCTCGGTGATTCGGTCAGAACATGAGACAAAATCCCGTGAAGGCCGTCCTCCAGCAAGCGCCGAACCCCCTTCCTGCGTTTTTGCGGGAAACAGCCCGCGCCTTGAAAACCCGCGGCAAGCGCCAACTGGGTCAGACTGCCGTCGGTGAAAGCGATACGGTGGGTGAGGTCGTGGAACTGATACTGCAATCCCCAGGGAGATCCGGCGTTCGGCACGCGAACGATAAGGGCTCCGTCGGGTTTCATCACGTTCTTAAGCCTGCGCAACAGCCTCACCCCTTCCTCGGGGGAAAAGTGTTCGAGAACATCGAACATGGCGATCCGGTCGAATCGCCGGGCGGCGTCAAGGGTATCGAGGTATTCCCAGACATCGGCGATGGCCAAATGCGGCTTGAGACTGTCGGGCATCACGTCGAGGACCGCAGCATCCAAGTCGATCCCCTGGAAATCATGCACGCCTTTTTGCTGCAAATAAGCCAGAAACTGTCCGCAGCCGGAACCGATTTCGAGAAAACTCATGTCGGGCCGGCATGCGGCGCGGTTCCAGAATTCCTCGTCGAATTGCCGGACATGTTTCCTTTTTAGAATTGGCGGATCGTACCGCCGAAATTCGGGGTAAATAGCATAAAATCCCAGATCCTCTTGATTGGTCATGATGGCCTCGTGTTCTCCGGGAAAAACGTGGCGTACCCTCGTCGGAGCACCCGCCGGTTTTACAACAATGCCTGGACCTCGGCCCAGACATCATCCGTTTCCACCGCCGCCACGCAGGGAAACGAATCGGTCTCGGCGGCCCGCCTGGGGCACGACCAGAAACAGTGTTGGCAGTCCATCCGCGTCCACAGGAACCGGACCCGGGACGGCGTCACACGCTCCGGATACGGAACGAAGCATCCGAAATGACCGCCGCCGACGATGGCGACGGTGGGCGTGCCCAGGGCGATGGCCAGATGCATCGGGCCGGTGTCGTTGGAGACCACGGCGCGGGCGTGCCGCAACAGATCGAGCAGGCCCGGCAGGTCGGTCCGACCGATCAGGTCGTGAACCCCGTCGAGGGCCGCCAGCCCGGCCCGCCCGGCGGCCGGCGGCGGGTCCTTCGGCCCGCCGATCACCGCCACCCGAAGACCTTGCGCCACGCAGCGCCGCGCGATCTCCAGATAGTTGGCGAACGGCCAGCGGCGGCCGTGTTCGTTGCTGCCCGGGTTGAGCACCACATAGGGGCCGCCTTGCGCGAACGCGGGCGGCGGCGCGTCCCAGTCCAGGGACGGCGTCGGCGGAACCATCGGCCGGCCGGCCAGGGCCTCGGCGAAGGCGGCGTGGCGTTCGGTCTCGTGGGTCGGATAGGGGCCGGTGTCGACGATGCGCGAGGCCTGACTCAGGTACCATGTGAAGACGGCGCGCGTCTTGTCGGACATGTACGGCAGCGAAACGATGGTTTCCGGGGCGCCGGCGATCCAGGCCAGCCCGTCGGCCATCAGCGGTCGCCGGAAATAGGAATCGTTCAGGGTCACCGCCGGATTGAGACGCCGCACCCGCAAGGCGGTCGCGAACCGGTACCAGGGGCTCTTGGCGAACCGGTGCTCGTTCAGGGTCACCACCCGATATCCCGCGAACAGGCGATCGGCGAGCCCGCCCCAGCTATCGCAGCCGAGCACAGTGATCTCGTCGGGCGCCACCCCCAGCGCCTCCGGCAGGTGGTCGAGGGCGTTGCGGAACAGCACCATGTCGCCGATACCGTCCATCCGCACGACCAGAACGCCCTTTCGCCCGCGAAACACCGGCCAGTTTCGGGCCAGGCGGTCGAACGGCCGGAACAGCCACCATCGGCGCGGCATCCGGGCCGGCAGCAGCCGCCAGAAGGGATCGGCGTCGAGGTGGCGGGCGGCGATATCGGACCCATCCGGGTCGCGGGGAGTCTCGATCAGGGTCATCGGTCGGTTTGGTAGCAGGCAAGCGGCGGCCGGGCAACCGGTCCCGCGCGCCTCACCCCTCCGCCTTGCCGGCCCGCTCCGCCTTCTTGCGCGCGTGCGGGTCGAGCAGGCGCTTGCGCAGCCGGATCGATCGCGGAGTGACCTCCACCAGTTCGTCGTCCTGGATGTAGGCGATGGCCTGTTCCAGGGTCATCCGGCGCGGCGGGGTGAGGCGGATCGCCTCGTCGGAGCCGGCGGCGCGGATGTTGGTGAGTTGCTTGGTCTTCAGCGGATTGACCTCCAGGTCGCCGGCCCGCGCGTGCTCGCCGATGACCATCCCCTCGTAGACCTTGACCTGCGGGCCGATGAACAGCGGGCCGCGTCCCTCCAGGTTGGCGAGCGCGTAGGCCACCGAGGCGCCGGAGGCGTTGGAGATCAATACCCCGTTGCGGCGTCCGGGAATCGCCCCGCAATGGGGAACGTAGCCGTGGAAGGCGCGGGCCATGATGCCGGTGCCCCGGGTTTCGGTCAGGAACTCCCCGAAATAACCGATCATGCCGCGCGACGGAGCGTGGAACACCAGACGCGCCTTGCCGCCGCCCGACGGCCGCATTTCCCTCATCTTGCCCTTGCGCAACGACATCGCCTCGACGACGATTCCCGAGAACGCCTCGTCGACGTCGATGGTGACCTCTTCCAGCGGCTCCAGGCGCCGTCCGTCCTCGTCCCGATAGAGGACGCGGGGCCGCGAGATCGAAAGCTCGAATCCCTCGCGGCGCATGGTCTCGATCAGCACCCCCAATTGCAGCTCGCCGCGTCCGGCCACCTCGAAGGCATCCCTGTCCACCGTCTCGGTCACCCGCAGGGCCACGTTGCCCTCCGCCTCGGCCATCAGGCGGTCGCGGATCACCCGCGATTGCACCTTGCTCCCGTCCTGGCCGGCGAGCGGCGAATCGTTGACCGAGAACAGCATGGCCAGGGTCGGCGGGTCGATCGGCTGGGCCGGCAGGGGGGTCTCCACCGCCGGATCGCACAGGGTATGGGACACCGTGCCCCTGGCCAGTCCGGCGATCGCCACGATATCGCCCGAGCGGACCTCCTCGGCCGGCACCCGGTCGAGCCCCCGGAAGGCCAGCAGCTTGGTCGCCCGGCCCTGCTCGATCAGGCCGCCCTCGCGGTCGAGCACCTTGAGCGGCGCGTTGGGGCGGATCGCCCCGGTCGCCACCCGCCCGGTCAGCACGCGGCCCAGGTAGGGATCGGACTCCAGGGTGGTGGCGAGCATGGAGAACGGGGCGTCGGGATTTGTTTCCGGGGCCGGAACGTGGTCCAGGATGGCCTGGTAGATCGCCGTCATGTCGGCCCCCGGGGAGTCCGGTTCGAGGCTTGCCCAGCCCTGCTTGGCGGAGGCGAACAGGGTCGGGAAGTCGAGTTGCGCGTCGCTGGCGTCGAGCGCGGTGAACAGGTCGAACACCTCGTCCTGGACCTCGTAGGCCCGCGAGTCCGGCTTGTCCACCTTGTTGACCACGACGATCGGGCGCAGCCCCAGCTTCAAGGCCTTGCCGGTGACGAACTTGGTCTGCGGCATCGGCCCCTCGGAGGCGTCGACCAGCAGCAGCACCCCGTCGACCATCGACAGGATGCGCTCCACCTCGCCGCCGAAGTCGGCGTGGCCGGGGGTATCGACGATGTTGATCCGCGCCCCCCGCCAATCGAGCGAGGTGCACTTGGCCAGGATCGTGATGCCGCGCTCGCGCTCCAGTTCGTTGGAGTCCATGGCCCGCTCGGCCACCGCCTGATTGTCGCGGAAGGCGCCCGACTGGCGCAGCAGCACGTCGACCAGGGTCGTCTTGCCATGGTCCACGTGGGCGATGATCGCGATGTTGCGCAGGATCATGCGGGATTTCCCAGCTTGGCGGCCGCCAGCCCGTCGAGCGGGACCTCCGGGCGGGCGCCGAAATGGGAGATCACCTCGGCCGCGCAGATGCCCCCCAGCCGGGCGCAGGTAACCAGATCGTCGCCGCGCACCAGGCCATGCAGGAAGCCGGCCGCGTAGGCGTCTCCGGCCCCGGTGGAGTCGATCACCCGGTCCACCGGCTCCGCGTCGAGGATATGGATCTCGTTGCCGGACAGCACCACCGATCCCTTGGCGCCCCGGGTCAGCGCCGCCACCGAGACATGCTCGGACAGCAGGTGCATCGCGGCGTCGAACGTATCGACCCGGAACAGACTCATGATTTCCTTCTCGTTGGCGAGCAGGATGTCCACGTGGTGGCGCACCAGATCCATGAAGGACTCCCGGTGGCGGTCGACGCAGAACGGATCGGACAGGCTGAGCGCCACCTGGCGCCCCGCCCGGTGCGCCGACAGGGCGGCCTTGACGAAGGCCTCCTTGGCCTTCGGCGGGTCCCACAGATAGCCCTCCAGGTAGGTGACGGCGGCGGCGCCCACCAGGTCGGGATCGATGTCGTCCGGCGCCAGATCCACGCAGGCGCCGAGGAAGGTCTGCATGGTGCGCTGGGCGTCCGGGGTGACGAAGATCAGGCAGCGCGCGGTCGGCGCCCCGTCGACGGCCGGCCGGGTGTCGAAGCGGACCCCGAGGGAACGGATATCGTGCCCAAACACCTTGCCCAGTTCGTCGTCGCGCACCTTGCCGACGAAGGCCGTCGCGGCGCCCAGCGACGCCAGGCCGGCGATGGTGTTGGCCGCCGAGCCGCCCGATATCTCGATGCCCGGGCCCATCCGGTCGTAAAGCCTGTCGGACATCGCGGAATCGACCAGGGTCATCGCCCCCTTGACGAGCCCCAGGTCGGTCAGCAGGTCGTCCCCCGCGTGGCTCAGGATGTCGACGATGGCGTTGCCGATTCCAAGAACGGCATACTCCGGCGCGGCGCCGTCGGTCATGTGAGGTCCCCTGTCGGTGAATGGCCGGCGCAGTATAGACGCGGCGGGGCCGGGGGCAAGGCGGATGCGCGGCGGTGGCGGGCTTGTATTTTTACGCGCCATCGTTTTCGGCATGGCGCCAAATATTGATCGATCGATCAAAATAAAGACGAAAGCCTTCGGCAACGACTTGGCGGGCCCTGACTGCATATGTTGATCGCACCACGAGCAGCCGTCACGGGTTTCGCTTGACCCCCATCAAACACAATATATTTCAACGGCCTTTCCGCGTTTGGGAAGATGTTGCATAAACTCGACCCGGCCGTCTCCGATGCATCGACGCCAACGGAGCGCCGTTTACGTGATTTTAACCGGTTCCGGGCTTGGATCGGTGGTGGTGGGGTCCCGAGGCGCCCGGCCACCAACTGCATATGATGTTGATGTTCGGTTAACCGTTTGATTTTGGTCCGTTCGTGAAACGGCTCCCCCGGCGGGACACCGGAACGCGGCGGCGGCGGCGCGGTCGCCGACCCGGGCGCCCCCTTGCGGAGGGCAGGCGCCGGAGCTAAACAAGGGGACGCTTTCCAGGCGCCGGCTGGCGGCGCGAGACGAGGGAGTCCGCATCATGATCAAGGCCATCGGCCTGGCCATCGGTCAACTGAGCGACCGCGGTTTCCGCGGCGTCCTGTGGCGCAGCATCGGCTTGGCGGCGCTGGTCTTCGTTCTCTTGTGGCTGGGGGTCGGATTCCTGGTCGCCAACACCGCGTTGTTCGCCACGGGCTGGCTGGAGGGCGTGGTCGACGTGCTGGGCGTGGCCGCGGTGCTGGTGCTGACCTGGTTCCTGTTCCCGGCGGTGATCGGCGTGATCCTGAGCTTTTTCCTGGAGGACGCGGCCAACGCGGTGGACCGCCGCCATTACCCGCATCTGCCGCCGGCCCGCAACCAGCCGATCGTCGAGATCGTGGTCACCACGCTGAAGTTTCTGGGCATCGCCCTGGTGCTCAACCTCGTGGCCCTGCTGTTCCTGCTGGTGCCGCCCCTGTTCCCATTCGTTTTCTACGGCATCAACGGCTACCTGCTGGGCCGCGAATACTACGAGCTGGTGGCGCTGCGGCGCCTCGACCCGGTCAGCGCGCTGGGCGTCAAGCGGACCCGGCAGGCGCCGCTGATGGGGTTCGGGGTGCTCGTCGCCTTTGCCTTCACGGTGCCGATCGTCAACTTGCTGACGCCGCTGATCGCCACCGCCGCCATGGTCCACATGGTCGAGACCTGGCGGCAGCGCGGCGCCTGAGTTAGTGAAAGGGAGATCGCATGACGATGTTCAGCAAAAAGAAGGACGACGGCGAGGCCACCGAGCCCGCCGTCGAGCCGACCGAGCCCGCCTCGACCGCCGACGAGACCGAGGCGCCGCCGCTCAAGCCGTTCTCGCGCAAGGGCGCGCACACGCCCGCGAAGGCCCCGGCGACCCCCTACCGGGCCGAGATTCCGCGTCGTCCGGTGGACATTCCGGGCCCGACCAGCCGCGCCGAGCGATCGCGCCCAAGCGCCGGGGAAGACGATCCCAAGCGTCTCGTGGTCGGCCGCGACATCCTCCTGAAGGGCGAGATCGACTGCTGCGAACGGCTGGTGGTCGAGGGCGAGGTGGCGGTGAAGGTCACCGGCACCAAGCTGATCGAGGTGCTCTCGACCGGCCTGTTCAGGGGCGACGTGGACGTTGATCAAGCCGACATCTCGGGTCGTTTCGAGGGCAATCTGATCTGCCGCAATCAGGTGACCGTGCGGTCCGGCGGCCGAATCACCGGCTCGGTGCGCTACGGGCGCATCGTCATCGAGTCGGGCGGCGAGGTCAGCGGCGACATGCGGGCGCTCGGCGAGGAGGACGGCGGCTCGCCGACCGGCCGCGAGGACCCGGCCGCGACGTGACCAGGATCGCCGCCGCCGCCCTCGCCCTGATCGTCGCGGCCTGTCAGACGACTCCGCCGGCGACGGCGCCGACCTCGTCCGAAAGGCAGGCTCCGGGGCCGGCGGCGTCCGAGGAGGCGTCGCGCCGGGAAACCCGGCCGCCGGCGCCGCGTCCGCCCGGCGAGCTGCTTCGGATGGTCGCCGAGGAAGCGGAACGGCGACTCGGGCCGGCCGACTTCCGGCGCCACGATCCGCCGGCGCAGTTATGGCAGTACCGCGGCGACTCCTGCGTCCTCGACCTGTTCCTGTATCCGAGGGCCGACGACGGCCGCCTGGCGGTGGACCATTTCGAGACCCGGCCGCGTGGCGGCGACGCCGTCGACCCGGCGGCCTGCTACGGAGCCCTGCTGGCCCGGACCGGGACCGGCTAGTGGTTCGATGCCAACGGATGAGTCCCATCCGTTGGCTGAATCGAACCACCAGATCAATAGCTTAGTGGATCGACCGATCCAAAGCTTGGGTACC
>JANQIL010000139.1 GCA_028282245.1 Magnetospira sp. | reverse complement strand
GGTACCCAAGCTTTGGATCGGTCGATCCACTAAGCTATTGATCTGGTGGTTCGATTCAGCCAACGGATGGGACTCATCCGTTGGCATCGAACCACTAGCGGCCCCGGGCACGCCCGCGACCGCTGTCATGAAAAGTACAGAAACCGGGATCGATTCGGCCCGCCGTCCCCGGTTGGTTGTGATATGCTGGGTTAACGATCTGATTCGTGGGGAGAAGCCGGATGTCTGCGTTCCTGCTCCGATTTCTGGGGCTGATCAGGGACGCGGCACGTGATCTCTTGCCCATCGTGCTGGTCATTGGTTTTTTCCAGATCGCGGTCATCCAACAGCCGTTTCCCAACCTGCTCGAAACCGCGATCGGCCTGTTCATGGTTGTGATGGGCCTCGCCCTGTTCGTGCAGGGACTCGAGCAGGGCCTGTTCCCGATCGGCGAGGCGATGGCCAACGCATTCGCCCGCAAGGGGTCGCTGACCGCCCTGCTGGCCTTCGCCTTCTGCCTCGGATTCGGAACCACGGCGGCCGAGCCGGCCCTCATCGCGGTGGCCGGCGAGGCGGCCGACGTGGCGGCGGCGGCCAAGGTGATCGGCGACGGCGAGGCGGACCGCGAAGCCTATGCGATAGGTCTGCGGATCACCGTGGCGCTGTCGGTCGGCGCCGCCCTGGTGCTCGGCGTGTTCCGTATCCTGAAGGGCTGGCCGGTGCATGTGCTGATCATCGGCGGCTACGTGATCGTCGTTGCCATGACCTTCTTCGCGCCACCGGAAATCATTGGCATCGCCTACGATTCCGGCGGCGTCACCACCTCCACCATCACGGTGCCGCTGGTCACCGCGCTGGGGGTCGGCCTGGCCAGCGTCATCAAGGGGCGCAATCCGATGATCGACGGCTTCGGCCTGATCGCCTTCGCCAGCCTGACTCCGATGATTTTCGTCATGCTCTATGGGATGATCGTCTGATGGAGACACTGCTCCACATCGGCGGCACATTCCTTCTGACGTTGCGCGACATCGCGCCGATCGTTCTCATCCTGGTGGTGTTTCAGTTCGCGGTGCTGCGCAGGAGGCCGGCCAACCTGGGCCGCATCATCGGCGGCTTCGTCTATGTGCTGATCGGCCTGACCCTGTTCCTGGTCGGCCTGGAGCAGGCCCTGTTCCCGATCGGCACGACGATGGCGCAGCAACTCACCGAGCCCGCGTTCATCGGCAGGGACGCGATGCTCGGCATGATCGACTGGCGCGACTACGGCTGGGTCTACGCCTTCGCCTTCCTGGTCGGCTTTTCAACCGCCATCGCCGAGCCGGCCCTCATCGCGGTGGCCGTGAAGGCGGAGCAGATTTCCGGCGGCACCATCCGGGCCAACGGGCTGCGCCTCGCCGTGGCGCTCGGAGTGGCGACCGGGGTGGCGCTCGGCACCTTCCGCATCGTTACCGGAACCCCCCTGCACTGGTACATCAGCGCGGCCTATCTCGTCGTGATCCTGCAAACCCTGCGGACGTCGCGCGCGATCATCCCGCTGGCCTATGATTCCGGAGGCGTCAGCACATCGACGGTCACCGTGCCGGTGATCACGGCGCTCGGCCTCGGTCTGGCCTCGTCGATTCCCGGGCGCAGCCCGCTGCTTGACGGTTTCGGAATGATTGCCTTCGCCTGTCTTTTCCCCATGATATCCGTCATGGGGTATTCCCAACTGACCGCTTGGATCGGCCGGCGCGCGAAGACGCCGCCGGAAAGTAAGGAGGCCGCATGAATCTTCGCATGATCATCGCCCTGGTCGCCGACGACCGGACCGAAACCATCATGGAGGCCGCCCGCAAGACCGGGGCCACCGGGGCCACGGTGGTCAACGGCGCGCGCGGCGAGGGCCTGACGCCGCAGAAGACCTTTCTCGGGCTGGACCTTGCGGCGGCGCGCGATCTGGTGCTGTTCCTGGTCGCCGAGCCGAAGGCCCGCGAAATCCTGGAGGCCATCGCCGAGGCCGGCCAGTTCGACAGCGAACCCGGAGCGGGGATCGCGTTCGAGATCGGGATTCTGGACGCGGTTGGCCTGAAGACCCAGTTGCCCACCCTGCTGGACGAAATCGACGCGGAAATCTGAACGAGGGATCACCATGAAGGAACACATCAAGGTCTCGGAGGTGATGACCACCGCCATCCGGACCGTCAAGCGCACCGCGACGGTCCAAGAGGCCATTGATACCATGCGCACGGAAAGCGTCAGCTCCCTGGTCGTCGAACGGCGCAACGAGCACGACGAATACGGCCTTGTCGGCGTCACCGACATCGCGCGCGACGTGATGGCCCGCGACCGCGCCCCGGAACGGGTCAACGTCTACGAGGTCATGAGCAAGCCGGTGATCACCGTGCATGGCGACATGGATATCAAGTACGCCATGCGGCTGCTCACCAAGTATCACATCTCGCGCGCCCTGGTGATCGACGACCGCCGCGACCCGATGGGCATCGTCACCCTGCGCGACATGGTGTTCCGGGCCGAATAGCACGGAGTCCGGACCATCACTTCGGGTCCGGGCCGGGTCGCCATCGCGCGCGCTCGGCGAGGGGTGGGCATCCGAAGCGCTTATTCGGATGTTGAAAGTCGGGCGGGCAATAAAAACGCCCGGAGGGCAAGCCCTCCGGGCGTGATGTCGAGAGTGCCGCGCGAGGCGCCTATTCCCGGTTGCCGAACAGGCTCAGCAGCAGCATGAAGAGGTTGATGAAGTCCAGATACAGGCTGGTCGCCCCCATCACCGCCTTCTTGGTCGCCACCTCGCCGGTATCCAGTTCGGAATACATCGACTTGATGCGCTGGGTGTCGTAGGCGGTCAGCCCCGCGAACACCAGCACGCCGGCCACCGAGAGCACGAATTGCAGCATCGAGCTGGCCAGGAAGATATTGACGATGCTGGCGATGATCACCCCGACCAGGCCCATGATCAGGAAGCTGCCGAGACCCGACAGGTCCTTCTTGGTGGTGTAGCCGAACAGGCTCAGGCCGGCGAAGGCGGAGGCGCTGATGAAGAAGACCCGGGCGATGCTCTCGCCCGTGAAGGCCAGGAAGATATGCGCCATGGACAGGCCCATCACCGCCGCGAAGGCCCAGAACACCATCTGAAGGGTGCTCGCCTTCATCTTGTGAAGGCCGAAATTGAGAACCAGGATAAAGGCCAGCGGCGACAGCATCACCACCCAGCCGAGAATGGTCGGACCGAACCGGCCGTCCGGACCGGCCGAATACAGCAGATTGAGAATGGCCGGAGTGTTGGCGGAGGTCCACGCGACCGCGCCGGTCAGCGCGACACCGCCCGCCATGTAGTTGTAGACGCCAAGCATGTACTTGCGCAGGCCGACGTCGATCCCGGCCGCGCGGGCTTCGGCCGCGGTCATCCGTTCGGCGCGCGCGCGCGTCTGGGAACGGTCATTGGGTATGCGTGCCATGAGTCTCCTCACTCGATGTCGTTATCACCTACCTCGCACCTAAATATGGCGCGATTGGCCGCGAAATCAACGAAGATCGGTGCGAATCGGCGGCCCTTGCGACGCCGCGAAAACCTTCTGGCGGAACCGGAGTCAACTCTCTATGATACGCCCGCCGCGCCGGATGCCATCCCGGAAGGGTCCGGTTGCCTCCGGTTTCCCCGACCGGATCGACGCCGCCGGATATAAGACCCGAAACAGGGACGCGAGGTCAGATGTTCTCCAAACTCTTCGGCTTTCTGTCGGCGGACATGGCCATCGACCTGGGCACCGCCAACACCCTGGTCTACGTCAAGGGTCGCGGCATCGTGCTCAACGAACCCTCGGTGGTCGCCATCGCCGAGGTCAAGGGCCGCAACCAGGTGCTGGCGGTCGGCGAGGAAGCCAAGCAGATGCTCGGCCGCACGCCGGGCAACATCCAGGCCATCCGGCCGTTGCGCGACGGGGTGATCGCCGACTTCGAAATCGCCCACGAGATGATCAAGCACTTCATCCGCAAGGTGCACAACCGGCGCAGCTTCGCCAGCCCGCAGATGGTGGTCTGCGTTCCCTCCGGCTCGACCGCCGTCGAACGCCGCGCCATCCAGGAATCGGCCGAGAGCGCCGGCGCCCGGCGGGTCTACCTGATCGAGGAGCCGATGGCGGCGGCGATCGGCGCCGGCCTGCCGGTCACCGAGCCGACCGGCTCGATGGTGGTCGACATCGGCGGCGGCACCACCGAGGTCGCGGTGCTGTCGCTGGGCGGCATCGTCTACGCCCGCTCGGTGCGGGTCGGCGGCGACAAGATGGACGAGGCGGTGATCGCCTACATCCGCCGCAACCACAACCTGCTGATCGGCGAGGGGTCGGCCGAACGGATCAAGGAGGAAATCGGCTCCGCCTGCCCGCCCGAGGACGGCGAGGGGGCAACCATGGAAATCAAGGGCCGCGACCTGATGAACGGCGTCCCGAAGGAGCTGGTGATCTCCGAGCGACAGATCTCGGAAAGCCTGGCCGAGCCGGTGGGGGCGATCATCGAGGCCGTCAAGTCGGCGCTCGAACACACCGCCCCGGAACTGGCCGCCGACATCGTCGACAAGGGAATCGTGCTGACCGGCGGCGGCGCCCTGCTGGGCAACATGGACTACGTGCTGCGCCACGCCACCGGACTGCCGGTGTCGCTGGCCGATGATCCGCTGTCCTGCGTCGCCCTCGGCACCGGCCGGGCGCTGGAGGAAATGAAAACGTTGAAAAACGTTCTCACGACCATGTATTAAAGCTATTCTTAACGTTCGCCGCCCAACGTAAGCTCGTACGAAACGGACTTATTTGCCGCAACGGACGCGGCGCGAGATTAAGACGTCGATCGACATGGTGGGGCAACGACCGGGACCGGGACCGCGCATTGTCGCCATCCGGCAGATGGCGCAACGTTTCACCTATGCCACCCTCGTTCTTGCCTCGTTCGCCCTCCTGATGCTCTCGAAGGCCGATACCGCCCTGGTCGACGGAGTCCGGGCCAAGGTCGTCGACGCCTTCGCGCCGATCCTCGACGCGGTATCGCGGCCCGTCACGGCCGGCCAGGAGATGGTCGCCACGGTCCACGAAATGACCCGCCTGCACGAGGAAAACGCCCGGCTGCGCGAGGAGAACGAACGCCTGCTCCGCTGGCAGACCGCGGCGCGCGCCCTGGAGGCCGAGAACGCCAGCCTGCGCGATTTGCTCGATTACGTGCCGGCGCCGACCGCGCGGGCCATCTCCGGACGGGTGATCGGCGACCACGGCGGAGCCTTCGCCCACAGCGTGATTCTCAATGCCGGGTCGCGCGACGGGGTGCGCAAGGGTCAGGCGGCGGTGACCGGTGACGGGCTGGTCGGACGGGTGGCCGAAGTCGGGCGGCTGTCGTCGCGCGTCCTGCTGATCACCGACCTCAACTCCCGGGTGCCGGTGCTGGTCGAAACCACCCGGACGCGGGCCATTCTGGCCGGCGACAACCGCGAACGTCCCCGCCTCATGCGGCTGCCCAACGGGGCCGCCGTATCGTCCGGCGACCGTATCGTGACATCCGGACACGCCGGCGCGCTGCCGCCGGGGATCCCGGTCGGTATCGTCGCCTCGGTCACCGAGGGCCTGATCGAGGTGCAACCCTTCGTTGATCGCCACCGTCTGGAATATGTCTTGGTCGCGGACACCGGCCTGACCGGCATCCTGGCGTCCGATCCCTCGGCCAGCGACGGGGCCGACCAATGAAGCCGACCCTCGGCCAGAAGCTGGACCAACTGGCCCGCAACCTGACTCCGTTCGCCCTGACCCTGATCCTGGTGGTTCTCGATCTGGTGCCGCTGCACCTGCCGTCGATGGCCCGGGTGGCGCCGATGCTGACCGTCGTCGCGGTGTTCCACTGGGCGGTTTACCGGCCTTACCTCCTGCCGCCCTCGGCGGTGTTCCTGATCGGCCTTCTCCAGGACATCCTGGGCGGCACGCCGCTCGGTGTCCACGCGCTGGTCCTGCTGAGCGTGCATGGCATCGTGGTCTGGCAGAATCGCTTCCTGGCCGGAAAATCGTTCGGCATCGTATGGCTCGGCTTCGCGCTGATCCTGGCCGCCGCCTGCCTGGAGGTCTGGGTGCTGATGTCGGTTTTCCACGGCACCCTGATCGATGCCGACGCGCTGTCGCATCAATTCCTGACCACGCTCGGCTTCTATCCGCCGCTGTCGTGGCTGCTGATCCGCTGGCAACAGACGATCCTGAGGGTGGACTAGTGCCCCGAATCCGAAGTTCGGAGCATTGTTTGGCGGGCGTTTTCGAACTTCGGATTCGGGACACTAGGGCCTGTTGACAATCATCCCGGGGCCTCGGTTCGCGCGCAATCGGCCCGGCTCCGGGAGCGAGGACAAAGGACATAACGATGCATCGCGACAATGATCGCGCCAGGATGTTCTCGCGCCGCGCCGTGCTTCTGGGCGGCGGGCAGGCCGCCCTGCTCGCCACCCTGGTCGGCCGCATGTATTACCTTCAGGTCATCGAGGCCGACCGCTACGCCACCCTGGCCGAGGAAAACCGCATCAGTCTGCGCCTGCTGCCGCCGCCACGCGGCCGCGTTCTGGATCGCCACGGCCGGGTGCTGGCCGAAAACCGGGAGAACTACCGGGTCCTGGTGGTCGCCGAGCAGACCCGCGACCCCAACGCCACCCTGGATGGTCTGGCCACCATCATTCCGATAAGCGACCACGAGCGGCAACGTGTCCTGCGCGAGATCAGCCGCAAGCGCAGCTTCGTGCCGATCACGGTCAAGGAGAACCTGTCCTGGGAGGACATGGCGCGCATCGAGGTCAACGCGCCCGACCTGCCCGGGGTGGTGATCGACGAGGGGCAGACCCGCTTCTACCCCTACGGACCCGATCTGGCGCATCTGCTGGGCTACGTGGCCGCGGTGTCGGAGGCCGAGCAGACCGGCGACGCGCTGCTGCAACTGCCCGGCTTCCGGGTCGGCAAGGCGGGCCTGGAGAAGGTCTACGACCTCACCCTGCGCGGCAGCGGCGGCACGAGCCAGGTGGAGGTCAACGCGGTCGGCCGCGTGATCCAGGAGGTCGAGCGCAAGGAAGGACAGCCGGGCGCCGACGTGCCGCTGACCGTCGACCTGGAATTGCAGAGGTTCGCGGCCGGCCGGCTTGCATCGCCGATCGGCGACGATCCGCTGCCGCCGAGCGGCGCCACCGTGGTGCTGGACATTCATAGCGGCGCCGTGATGGCGATGGCATCATCGCCCAGCTTCGACCCCAATGCCTTCAATCAGGGCCTGAGCAACGAGGATTGGCGCGCCCTGATCTCCAACCCGCGCGCGCCGCTGGCCGACAAGGCGATCGCCGGTCAATACGCGCCCGGCTCGACCTTCAAGATGGCGGTCGCCCTGGCCGCCCTGGAAAAGGGGATCGTCAACTCCGAGAGCGAGGTCTGGTGCGGCGGTCATACGCGGCTCGGCAACGCGCGCTTCCATTGCTGGAAGCGCGGCGGTCACGGCCATGTCAACCTGCACGAGGCCATCAAGCAGTCCTGCGACGTCTATTTCTACGACCTGGCCCGACGCACCGGCATCGACCGCATCGGGGCGATGGCGCTGCGCCTCGGACTCGGTCGGCAGCTCGACATCGACCTGCCCGGCGAGCGCGGCGGCCTGATCCCGACCCGGGAATGGAAACTGGCGACCGCCGGCACGCCCTGGCAGATCGGCGAGACCCTGATCGCCGGCATCGGCCAGGGATTCCTCCTGGCGACGCCTCTACAGCTTGCCGTCATGACGGCGCGGCTGGCCAACGGCGGGATTGCCGTGCGGCCGCACCTGGCCCGTGGCGGTCCCCTTCAGTCCGGCCCGAACCAAATGCCCCGGCCCGAACCCGAAAGCCTTGGGCTGGTGCCCGCCCACCTGCGGATGATCCGCGATGCGATGACGGCGGTGGTCAACCACCGGCGCGGCACCGCCTACCAGGCCCGCATCAAGGACGAGGGCCTGCGGATGGCCGGCAAGACGGGAACCGTGCAGGTGCGGCGAATCACCAAGGCGGAGCGCGAGGCCGGGGTCCGCAAGAACGAGGATCTGCCCTGGAAGGACCGCGACCATGCCCTATTCGTTGCCTTCGCGCCCGTCGAGGCGCCGCGCTACGCGGCGAGCGTGGTCATCGAGCACGGCGGCAGCGGATCGCGCACGGCGGCGCCGATCGCCCGCGACATCCTGCGCGAGACCCTGATCCGCGATCCGGCGCGCGGCGCGCCGGTCGCCGGATCCCTTGCCAACGGCGGGGAGGACGATCGGGGATGAGCCGCGACCTGGCCCACAAGGGGCGTTTCTCGCTCGGCGAAAAGATACTCCACATCAACTGGTTCCTGGTTCTGCTGCTGAGCCTGCCGGCGGCGGTCGGGGTCGGCATGCTGTTCTCGGCCGCCAACGGCGACATGCAGCCCTGGGCGTTGCGCCACGCGATGCGGTTCGCCGTCGGTCTGGGCGTGATGTTCATGGTCGCGATGGTCGATATCCGGCTATGGATGCGTTACGCCTATGTTTTCTTCGCCGCCGCCCTGCTGATGCTGGCGGCGGTGGAAATCATCGGCTTCGTCGGAATGGGGGCGCAGCGCTGGATCAATCTGGGCTTCATAAGCCTGCAACCCTCGGAAATCATGAAGATTGCCCTGGTGCTGGCCCTGGCCCGCTATTTCCACAGCATCTCGATGGAGGACATCGGCCGGCCGACCATCCTGATCCCGCCGCTCGTGATGGTCGCCATGCCGGCCCTGCTGGTGCTGCGGCAGCCCGACCTGGGGACCGCCCTGATGCTGATCGCCACCAGCGGCGTGGTGTTCTTCATGGCCGGCGTGCGAGCCTGGGTGTTTCTGGGCACCGCGACCGCCGCCCTGGCCAGCCTGCCGGTGGCCTGGGAAGTGCTGCACGACTACCAGCGCGACCGGGTCCTGACCTTCCTCGACCCGTCGCGCGACCCGCTGGGGGCCGGCTATCACATCACCCAATCGAAGATCGCGCTGGGCGCCGGCGGCCTGACCGGCAAGGGATTCATGCAGGGCAGCCAGAGCCACCTGAATTTCCTGCCCGAGAAACAGACCGATTTCATTTTCACCATGCTGGCCGAGGAATTCGGCATGCTGGGCGGCGTGGCGCTGATCGGCCTCTACACCCTCATTCTGGCGTTCGGGTTCGCCATCGCGGTGCGCAGCCGCAACCAGTTCGGGCGCTTGGCGGCGATCGGCATCACCTCGACCTTTTTTCTCTACGTGTTCATCAACATCGCGATGGTGATGGGGCTCATTCCGGTGGTCGGCGTGCCGCTGCCGTTGATCTCCTATGGCGGCACCGCCATGCTGACCCTGATGTTCGGGTTCGGCTTGATCATGAGCGTCTACATCCATCGGGACGCCGTGATTGGTCCGCGCGGGTCGTCGTCCGAACTCTGATTCACGGCCTCGCGCGATACACCCTTGGGTTTCATGACCCCTGCTCGCGGCGCCCGGGGTTGCGCCAAGGACCCGGCATGGGCGCGCCGGGCCAAGACTCCGCGACCTCATCGAAATGGTGGCCGTCGGTTTGTTTCACCGCCAAGAAAAAACCACGCAATCAAAAAAACGCGCCCCGAAATTACATACGCTTCTTGTTTTTAAACTCCACCTTTTAGTGTAGTGTCGTATTGATCCCGGGGCCTTTCTATGATGAACTATCGTCCGATTGGTTCGGGGTCACGCTGTAGAATACCTGGAGCAACGATTTAATGGCGAGAAAGCCGCCTTCCGCGCCCCATGTGGACAGCGAGCACCTGCTTGCCCTGGCGCGTCGGAAGTCCGCGGAATCGCGGTCCGAGCTGGCGAGGATGATTTCCGCCTTCTTCGATCAGAAAAAGGACCTGCTGAGCGACCGCGCGCGATCGCTGATCTATGACATCCTGCACCAGATCATCACCGACGTGGAAACGTCGGTGCGCGTCCATCTGAGCGAGATCCTGGCCGATCGCTCGGAGGCGCCGCGCGACCTCATCCGGTTTCTCGGCAATGACGTGTTTCAGGTGGCGGAGCCGATCCTGCTGCGCAGTCAGGTGCTGATGGACGAGGATCTCATCGAGATCATCCGCCACCGCACGCTCGAACACCAGATGTCGGTCGCGGCGCGCCGCAACGTCTCCGAGACGATCTCCCACGAGCTGGTCCAGGCCGGCCATGAAAGCGTCATCCTGCGGCTTCTGCACAACACCGACTCGCGGATATCGCGCCAGACCATGGAGTACCTGATCGAGAAGTCGCGCGACATGAATTCGCTTCAGGAACCCATCGTGCGGCGGGACGACCTGGAGGAGGATCTGGCGCGCAAGATGGTGTTCTGGGTCAGCGCCGCCCTGCGCAGCTACATCCTGGAAACCTGGCGGCTCGATCCCGGATTGGTCGACGAGGCGTTGGAAAAGACCATCATCAAGGAACGGCGGCTGTACGCGCTGGCCGGCCGCAAGTTCGTGCCCGGCCAGGATCTCGTCGCAACCCTGATGTCGACTCGACGGGACCGCGTCACCCTGATGATGGCGGCCTTGCGCGAGGGCGAGGTGCCGCTGTTCATCAGCATGTTCCGGCAGATCAGCGGGCTGCGCGCCCGTCTGGTCCGGCGCCTGCTGTTCGAGCCGGGCGGCGAGGGACTGGCGATCGTCTGCCGGGCGGTCCAACTCGACCGCGAATCGTTCAAGGACATCTATATCCTGTCGCGCATGGCGCGGGCCGGGGCCGGCGAGAACGTGGCCAACGATCCGAATCCGGACTCGGCCCTGGAGTTTTTTGACTCGGTGTCCCACGAGGCGGCCGAACGGGTCATCCAGCAATGGTCGCGGGGCGCCGACTTCCTGTCGGCGGTGCGCGATCTGCAAGTGGCCGGGGCGCGAGGCGACGGGCATGGCTGATCGGCGAGACCGGATCCCCGAACGCGCCGGCGACGGGCCCGTCCCCTCGGCAACCGGGCGAAAGGCCCGCCGCGATCCGTCCATTCGATACGAGCACCTGATCAACCTGCTCGACGACTGCGTGTTCGAAACCGATCGACATTTCCGGCTGATTCGAATCTCCGACCGCTGCCCGCGACATCTCGGCTATCACCCGGCCGAGTTGATCGGCTGCTTCCTCGACGACGTCATCCGCCCGGTAACGCCGCGCCCAAACACCGGCACCGAACAGCGTCGCCAGCCGTTCCGGAACATCCTTCATGCCTATGTATCGCGCGAGGGCGCGGTGGGGCTGGTCAATGTCTCGGCGGCACCGTTCTATGATCCCGACGCGGGCGGTTTCGAGGGCATGATGGGTTGGCTGCGCGAGACATCCGATTCGCCGATCGTCACCCAGACGCTGAAGAAACTGCTGTTGCGGCTGGACGGCGAATTCGCCCTCGTCCTGATCTCCGATCCCAACGGGCGGATCCTCTACGCGAATCCCCGGTTCCGCGAGATGAGCGGCCATGGCGAGTCCGAATTGCGCGGCATCAAGCGCGACGGCCTGGTGTCCCGAGATGACGACGACGCCGACCCAAGGGCCGCGGCGGTGGCGGCCCTGGAACGCTTCGGGTCGTGGTTCGGCGCCGCGATGTACAGAACGCGCGATGCGCGCCCGTTTTCGGTCGTCGAGGTCGCCTTCCGGATCGACCTGCCGCGGATGGAAACCGCGCTTGATCTCTGGCTGGCCTACGACGACATGGCGCAGCGCATGATCCAGTCCATTCCGGTCCCGGTGATCGACGGCCGCGACGATCAGATCATCGGCCATGCGACCCGCGTGTTGCACACCGTCACCCTGCTGGCGACCAGCCTGCCGGGCTTTCCGGTGCTTGATCCCGACGCTTGGCGTCGCGCGGCGCCGTGAACTTGCGCGGCCGTTTCCATGCGGATCATCCGGAAATCGTACTCCACGGAGTCCGAACAATCGATTTGGACTCCGCGTTCGAAATGTCATCCCCTCCGGACTCGCAATTCCCTCCGACCCGGGGCATATAGGCCCCCATGGGCAAGATCGTCATCCGGGGCGCCCGGGAACACAATCTGCGGGACATCACGGTCGAGATTCCACGCGACAGCCTGACCGTGATCACCGGGTTGTCCGGGTCCGGCAAGTCGTCGCTGGCGTTCGACACCATCTACGCCGAGGGGCAGCGGCGCTACGTCGAGTCCCTGTCGGCCTATGCCCGGCAATTCCTGGAACTGATGCAGAAGCCGGACGTGGATTCCATCGACGGCCTGTCGCCGGCCATCTCCATCGAGCAGAAGACGACCAGCCGCAATCCGCGTTCCACGGTCGGCACGGTGACCGAAATCTACGACTACATGCGCCTCCTGTGGGCGCGGATCGGAATACCGCACTCGCCGGCCACCGGCCTGCCCATCGAGAGCCAGACCGTCTCCCAGATGGTCGACCGGACGATGGACATGGCCGAGGGCACCCGGCTCTACCTGCTGGCCCCCGTCGTGCGCGGCCGCAAGGGCGAGTACCGCAAGGAATTGAAGGAGCTGCGCAAGAACGGATTCGCCCGGGTGCGGATCGACGGAGAACAGCACGATATCGAGGACGCCCCGGCGCTCGACAAGAAGCTCAAGCACGACATCGAGGTGGTGGTGGATCGCTTGGTGATTCGCAAGGAAGACGCGGGCGCGCGAGTCGGCCTGATAAAGCGACTCGCCGATTCCCTGGAGACCTGCCTCGATCTGGCCGACGGCCTGGCTTTCGCCGACGACGCGGACTCGGGTGCGCGGACCGTCTTCTCGGCCAAGTTCGCCTGCCCGGTGTCCGGCTTCACCATCGAGGAAATCGAGCCGCGCCTGTTCTCCTTCAACAATCCGTTCGGCGCCTGCCCGGCCTGCGACGGCCTGGGCACCAAGATGTACTTCGACCCCGAACTGGTGATCCCCGACGACCGCCTGTCGCTGTCCCGGGGCGCCATCGTCCCATGGGCCACCACCACCGCGCGGATGTACCGTCAGGCCCTCGAAAGCCTCGCCGCCCACTATGGCTTCGGCATGACGGCGCCGTTCGGCGAACTGCCCGAGGCGGTTCGGCGGGTGGTCCTGTTCGGGTCGGGCGACGAGGTGATCGCGTTTCACTACCAGGACGGCAGCAAGTCCTATTCGGTGGAGCGGCCGTTCGAGGGCGTGCTTCCCAACATGGAGCGCCGCTGGCGGGAGACCGACTCCAATTGGGTGCGCGACGAGTTGTCCCGCTACCAGACGGTGACCACCTGCGATGCCTGCGGCGGCCGCCGCCTCAAGCCCGAGGCGCTGGCGGTCAGGGTCGCCGGCAAGGACATCTCGGAGGTGGCCGACCTGTCGATTCGCGCGGCGCGGGATTGGTTCGCCGGGCTGGACGCGCGTCTGACCGCCAAGCAGACGGAGATCGCCCGCCGCGTCCTGCGCGAGATCAACGAGCGCCTGGGTTTCCTGGTCAACGTGGGGCTGGAGTACCTGACCCTGTCGCGCACCTCGGGGACGCTGTCCGGCGGCGAGAGCCAGCGCATCCGGCTGGCCTCGCAGATCGGCTCCGGGCTGACCGGGGTGCTCTACGTGCTGGACGAGCCGTCCATCGGCCTGCATCAGCGCGACAACAACCGCCTGCTGGCCACCCTCACCCGGCTGCGCGACCTCGGCAATACGGTGATCGTGGTCGAGCACGACGAGGACGCCATCCGCACCGCCGATCACGTGATCGACATGGGTCCCGGGGCCGGCATTCATGGCGGCCGGGTGATCGCCGAGGGTCCCCCCGAGGCGGTGATGGGGGCGCCCGACAGCCTCACCGGGCAGTACCTCTCGGGCACCCGGTCGGTGCCGCTGCCCGAACGCCGCCGCAGGCCGAGGAAGGGGCGCCGCCTGACCCTGGTCGGGGCGACCGCCAACAACCTGCGGAGCGTCACCGCCGAGATCCCGCTGGGCACGTTCAACTGCGTCACCGGGGTCTCGGGCGGCGGCAAGTCGTCGCTGATCATCGAGACCCTTTGGAAGGCGCTGGCCCGGCGACTGCATGGGGCGCGGCTGCACGCCGGAGCGCACGAGCGGATCGACGGCATCGAGCGGATCGACAAGATCGTCGACATCGACCAGTCGCCGATCGGCCGCACGCCCCGCTCCAACCCGGCCACCTACACCGGCGCCTTCACGCCGATCCGCGACTGGTTCGCCAATCTGCCGGAGGCCAAGGAACGCGGCTACAAGCCCGGACGGTTCTCCTTCAACGTCAAGGGCGGACGCTGCGAGGCCTGCCAGGGCGACGGGGTGATCAAGATCGAGATGCACTTCCTGCCCGACGTCTATGTGCAATGCGACGTCTGCAAGGGCCGGCGCTACAACCGCGAGACCCTGGAGGTGGCGTTCCGGGGCAAATCGATCGCCGACGTGCTGGAGATGACGGTCGAGGAAGCGGCCGAGTTCTTCAAGGCGGTGCCGGCGATCCGCGACAAGATGTTGACCCTGGAGCGGGTCGGGCTCGGCTACATCCACCTGGGCCAGCAGGCGACGACCCTCTCGGGCGGCGAGGCGCAGCGGGTCAAGCTGGCCAAGGAACTGTCCAGGCGGGCGACCGGCAAGACCCTCTACATCCTCGACGAGCCGACCACCGGCCTGCACTTCGACGACGTGCGCAAGCTGCTCGAAGTGCTGCACGCCCTGGTCGATACCGGCAACACGGTTCTGGTGATCGAGCACAACCTGGAGGTCATCAAGACCGCCGACTGGATCCTCGATCTCGGCCCCGAGGGCGGCGACGGCGGCGGCCGCCTGGTCGCCGCCGGAACGCCCGAGGAGGTGGCGGAGGTCGCGGAGAGTCACACGGGACGCTATCTCAAGGAGGTCCTGGGGCGGTGATCCAAGGAAATCTCCCCCCGTGTCCGCCGTCACAGCCTTGTTCAGCGGTTCCGGCTACGGTTGGAGCGTGATGCATAGGGAGGCGATGATGGCCACCAAGGCGAACATGCCCGTGACGACCCCCCGCACGATCGAAGTGCCCGACGACCTGCGCGATCTGGTCGCGATCGGACAGCTCTGCGACGCGGCCCTGCGCGCCGAGCGCGACGCCAACAAGGCGCCGATTCAGGTCGAGCCGCCGGCCCTCGACCCGCCGACCCCGGAGCGCCCCTGAACAACAAGGGCGGCGGAGTCGGGTTTTCGACTCGATCGTCCGGACCGCGTATCAGACGAAGGCCTTGACCACGAAATAGGCGTGCTCCCGGTCGACGTCGCAGAAATCGAATTGGAACCCGCGCGAGGCCTTGCGGGCGATGTCGATGAATCCGACTCCGGCCCCCTTGGACCCCTCCGGCGTCTCGCCGCGCAGGGTCTTCTTATAGAGCGCCTTCAGGCCGTCGCGGTCGAGCGACGCGATATGATCGAGCGATCCGCGCAGGCGCTCCACGTCGGAGGTCAGGACCTTGTTGCCGCAGGACACGAAATACTCGCCGTCCTGCACCCCCATGGCGATGACCCCGTAACGCAGTTCGTCGACCACCCGCGGCGGCGGACCACCGACAATCTCGGCCGAATAGCGGATGACGTTCTGAATCTGCTCGATGAAGATGGCGAACACATCCTTGGCGCGCCGCTTGTCGGTGTTTTCGAGTTCCAGCTTCTTGCGAAGCGCCGAACCGATCCCGAACAGGGTGTCCTCGGTCAGATAGCCGCTGTAACAGAAGATGACGCCCTGCGCGGCCAGCGCGTCGCGAAATTCGTACATGTCCCGCGCCAGCATGCGGAGGCCCTCACGCTCGTTGTCGCAACGATACGGTGTCGTGAGGGATGGTATCGCATGGCCGCGCGGGCCGCCACCCGAATAGTTTCGGCCCGCGCGGCCACCCGGGCGGACGGCCGCGCGACGCCGGGATCAGATGACCGGGCGTTCGAGATCCGGGTTGCCAACCGCCGGCTTCACCGAATAGTCGTAGAACCCCTTGCCGGTCTTGAGGCCCAGGTAACCGAGCTGGACCAGCCGGACCAGGGTGTGAGGCGGCGCGTGGTGGCTCTGGCGCACGTCATCGTAGATGTTTTGGGACATCGCAATGACCACGTCGAGGCCGATGTAGTCGGCCAGCGCGAACGGTCCCATGGGCATCCCGGCGCCGGTGAGCATGGCCTTGTCGATGGTCTCGATGGTGCCGGTGCCGCGCTCCAGCATGCGGATGGCATTCAGCATGTAGGGGGTGAGCAGGCGGTTGACGATGAACCCGGTGGTGTCCTGGACCTGCACCGGCTCCTTGCCGATCCGCCGGCAGAAGACGGTCAGCGCCTGGATGTTCTCCTCGCAGGTCTCGAACCCGTGGATGACCTCGACCAGCTTCATCACCGGCGCCGGATTGAAGAAGTGCAGGCCGGCGATCCGCTGGCGGTGCTTGCACACCGCCATCATCGCGGTCACCGAGAGGGTCGAGGTGTTGGTGGCGAGGATGGCGTCGTCCCGGCAGACACCTTCCAGGCGCTTGAACAGGGCCTTCTTGATCTCGATGTCCTCGACCACCGATTCGACGACCAGATCGCAGTCGGCGACCGCCGATTCCTGATCCGAGAGGGTGATGTTGGCGAGAATCCCGTCGCGCACGGCGGCGTCCATCTTGCCGCGCTCCACGGCCTTGGCCAGGCCGCTCTCCAATTTCCCCCGGGGCTTGCCCAGATCGCCCGGCGTCGCCTTGACGACGACGGTTGGTATGTCGGATCGCGCGCAGACCTGCGCAATCCCCAGCCCCATGGTGCCAGCACCGATGATTCCGACCCTTTCGATGGACATCCGTCCCTTCCTCCCTGTGCGCGTGAAGCCGCCGAGCGGCTCTTCGTGATCCCCCCTCAACATAGGAAGAATTCCGCGCTGGCAAAATGTTTTTTTGCACATGCGAATAAGTTAATTGAAAATGTAGTACTTTTTTGCGCCGCAGAGTTGATCCCGACCACCGGCGACGCGGCCTCCCCATGGCCGGCCGGCACCCCGCGATCGAGACCCGTCGGCTATTCGCGCTCCACCGACAGCTTCAGGAAATGGGTGGCGCAGGAGATGCAGGGGTCGTAGTTGCGGATCGTCTGCTCGCAACGCCAGGTCAGGGCCTCGGTGTCCAGGTCCAGGTTGGCCTCGACCACCCGGCGCAGGTCGTCCTCGATCTGCTTCTGGTTCTGGGCGGTCGGCGGCACGATGACCGCCTGAACGATGCGGCCCTCGTCGTCGAGGGTGTAACGGTGAAAGCAGATGCCGCGCGGCGCCTCGGTGCAGCCGTGCCCGGTGCCCGGACCCGGGGTCACCCGAACCGCCGGTTCGACCGGCCGCTCATGGGCGTCGATCAGGCGCGCCGCCTCCTCGCAGGCATAGAGGGTCTCGACCATGCGGACCAGGATCGACTTGAAGGGGTTGATGACCATCGGTCCGAGGCCGCAGTCGGCCGCCAACGCCTTCGCGCGATCCGACAGTTGGCCGAAATTGTTGTTGTAGCGGGCCAGCGGCCCGACCAGATAACGCCCTTCCGGCCCCACCCCGTGCAGGGCGTTGGAATGGGCCACGTGCTCCTCGTGGTAATGGTCGAGGAAATCCTCCAGCGCCAGATCGTCGCCCCGGTTGGAAACGATGCGGCCCTCGCAGATGGCGTATTCGTCCGGGTGGCGCAGCGACACGCAGGCGTAATCCACCTCCAGGGCCGGGAAATCGAACCCGGCGAAGGCGCGGGCCAGGTCCTCCGACGCCCCCATCGCCCAGTCCAGGCGGTCGCGCAACGCGGTCAGGCGCTGGCGGTCGGGCGCCTTGTAGAATCCGCCCACCTTGAGATTGACGGGATGCACGGCGCGGCCGCCGATCACGTCGAGAATGTCATTGCCCAGTTTCTTCAACTGCAAGGCTTTTTCGACCAGGGCCGGGTTCTCCCTGGCGATCAGCAGCGCGTCGTCGAGCCCCAGGAAATCCGGAGCGTGCAGCATGGCGGCATGCAGCACGTGGCTCTCGATCCACTCGCCGCAATAGGCGATCCGCCGGAGGTCGCGCAACGGGCCGGTCACCTCCACGCCGAGGGCGTCCTCCATCGCCTGCGACGCGCCCATCATGTAGGCCAGCGGGCAGATGCCACAGATGCGCGCCGTGATGTCGGGGGCGTCGCCGAACATGCGGCCGCGCAGCAGCGCCTCGAAAAAGCGCGGCGGCTCGTAGATGCGGAACTTGAGGTCCGTGATGCGGCCGCCCTTGACGCGGACGTGCAGCGCCCCCTCGCCCTCCACCCGGGCCAGGGCGTCGACCTTGATGGTCCGGGTTCCGGTCGCCTTACTCATGGGCCTCGCTCTCCTTGCGGAACGGTTCGGCGTATGCGGTGAAGGCGCGGAACAGATGCCGCACCTGCCGCGCGTCCTGGCCCAGGCGCCGCGCCGACCAGTCGGCCAGACTGCCGGTGTTGGGCATCTCCTTGGGTCCGAAGCATCCGTAACAGGGCCGGTCGTTGGACGGGCAGAGGTTGCCGCAACCGGCCTGGGTCACCGGCCCCAGGCAGGGCTCGCCGCGCGCCACCATCACGCAGACGGTTCCGGCCAGCTTGCACTCGACGCACTGGGAATGGCGCGGGATATTGGGCTTGCGGCCGTTGAGGAAGGCGTTCAGCACCTCCAGGAGCTGAAACTTGTCGATCGGGCAGCCGTGCAGCTCGAAATCCACCTGCACGTGGTCCTGGATCGGGGTCGACTTGGCCAGGGTGGAGATGTATTCGGGATGCGCGTAGACAGCGCGCACGAAATCATTCACGTCGTGGAAATTGCGCAACGCCTGAATGCCGCCGGCGGTGGCGCAGGCGCCGATGGTGATGAGGGACTTCGATTTGCGGCGCACCTTGTGGATGCGCTCGGCATCGTGCGGCGTCGAGATCGAGCCCTCGACCAGCGAGATGTCGTAGGGTCCGCGCACCTCGGCCCGGGTGGCTTCCAGGAAATAGGCGATCTCCACCGCCTCGGCGACCGCCAGAAGCTCGTCCTCGCAGTCGAGCAGGGAGAGCTGGCAGCCATCGCACGACGAGAACTTCCAGACCGCCAGCTTGGGCCGCTTGACCGCCATGTCAGACCTCCCACACCGAGAAGATGTCGCGGATCGCGTCGAACCGGAACACCGGGCCGTCCTTGCACACGAACTGCCCCCCGAACTGGCAGTGGCCGCAGAACCCGACGGCGCATTTCATGTTGCGCTCCATGGACAGGTAGATGCGCTCATCCGCCACCCCGCGTTCGTTCAGCGCCTGGACCGAGAACCGCATCATCACTTCCGGGCCGCAGACGAAGGCGACCGCGTCGTGGGGGTCGAAGCCGGCCCGCTCGATCAGCTTGGTGACCACGCCGACCCGGCCGCGCCACCGGCCGGTCGCCCGGTCGACGCTGACGTCGACGAACAGGTCGAAGCGCGAGCGCCACTGTTCGAGCTGCTTGCGGAACAGCACGTCCTCCGGGGTCCGCGCGCCGTACAGGATGACCACCTTGCCGTAGCGCTGGCGGTTCGTCAGGACGTGATAGATGACCGGCCGCATGGGCGCCAGGCCGACCCCGCCGGTGACCAGCACCACGTCGCGCCCCTCCGCCGATTCGACCGGCCAGGCGGATCCGAACGGGCCGCGCACTCCGACCGCGCCGCCCGGCTCCATGGTGCGGAGCGCGTCGGAGACCGTGCCGACGGCGCGGATGGTATGAACGAGCGGCCCGTCGTCGTCGGGATCGCCGCTGATGCTGATCGGGATTTCGCCGACGCCGAACACATAGAGCATGTTGAACTGCCCCGGGCGGAAGGCGAATTTGCGGTGCCCCCCGAGCGGTTCCAGTTCCAGGGTGAAGGTATCGGACAACTCGCGACGCTTGCGCAGGATGCCGAACGGCTCCGGCAGCATCGGGTCGGCGGCGGCGGTCAGGCTCATCGGGCGGAGTTCCTCACTTTGGCGAGTCGTACATGTCGAGCAGCCGCATGCGGGCCGCCGCCAGGCGCTTGGCGACCACCGGGACGAAACGCCGGAACAGTTCGTAGCCGAGCCGATGGTCGCTCTCGAACTTGCCGCGCAGGCATTCGGCGTCCAGGCTGATCAGGCGGACCAGGGTCATCGCCCGGACGTCGAACGCCCAGGTATGCGGCGGCACCATCCACGACCAGCCGAAGACGTCGCCCTCCTCCAGGGTCTCAAGGACCAACGGCGGGCGGGCCGGCACCGCGTATTCGAGCGCCACGATGCCGTGACGGACAAGGTAGAATTTGTTGGCCGGCTCCCCCTCGCGGCCGACGAATCCGCCGGCCTCGAACCGCTCGTTGGCGGCACAGCCGGCGAACAGATCCTGGTAGTCCGCCGACAACCCCTCGAAGAACGGATGCTCGCGCAGAATCCGCTCCAAACCCTCGATCCGTACCATGTGCTATGCCCTCCCTTCCCGGTTCTTGATTGCCTTCGCTTCCTCCGTGATGTCGATGCCGACCGGACACCAAGTGATGCAACGGCCGCAGCCGGTGCAGCCGGAGGTACCGAATTGGTCGTGCCAATGGGCCAGTTTGTGGGTAATCCACTGCCGATAGCGGGCGTCGCCGCCGCGCCGGATATGGCCGCCGTGGATGTAGCTGAAATCGAGGGTAAAGCACGAGTCCCAGCGGCGTTCCCGTCGCGCCTCGGCGCCCGACAGGTCGGTGACGTCCTCGACCGTGGAGCAGAAGCAGGTCGGACAGACCAGGGTACAGTTGGCGCAGCCAAGGCAACGCTCGGCGACGGTCGCCCAATGGGGGCTGTTCAGGCCGTCCCGAAGCACCTGGGCGACATCGGGGATCATTTCCCGGCCCATCGACTCCGCGGCCTCCGCGAGACGCGCCTCGGCCGCCGCGAGGGCCGCGCGATCGGCCGGCTCGGACGGCAGACCGGCCAGCAACGCCGTCCCCGCCTCGCTGCCCGCCTCGACCAGAAACACATGGCGATCCTCGCACGGCAGTTCGGTCAGCGCGAGATCGAACCCCTCGCCGACTCGCGGGCCGCAGCCCATGGAGGCACAGAAGCACGTGCCGCCCGGTCGGGTACAGTTGACGGCGACCACGAACAAGGCATCGCGGCTCGCCGAATAGTAGGGGTCGGCGAACGCGTCGTCGCGCAGCACCCGGTCGAGCACCCGCAAGGCCGCCAGATCGCAGCCGCGCACCCCGAGGAAGGCATAGCGCGGAACCGGCGCGTCGTCCGCCATCACCTCGAGCCCGCCCGCCGCGCGGCGGGCCGACCACAGGGTCCGGACCGGCGGATACAGGTACCGTTTCCACGTGTGCGGCCCGACGACGTTGTGGAACAGGGCGCCGTTGCCGTGGGTATCGAGATGATATCCGCCGGCCTCCTGGTGATCGATCACGCCGGCCGGCAAATCGTCGACCGAGGCCACGGGTCCGGTCACCAGGGCGCCGTCGCGGAGCGCCGGACCGATCACCCGACGCCCCTGTCCGACCAGATCGCGGATCAGCGCGTCGAGACCGTCGCGGTCGATCATGCGGATATTGGTCGGAACGGCGCGCTCGCTCATCGGACTCCCCCGGGGCATGGGCCTGAATTCGATTTTAGTCCGCCCCGGCACCCGCCGGAAGCTCCGGACGCGGATGGCTGGTATCGAATTAATTAATGTAATGAACGCTTGCCATTCGCGGCGACACGTGCTCCCGACCGGGGCCGCCGCGACGAGACGCCAAAATGTCGACCGACCCCGCGTGGACAAACCTTCCCGCGCGCGCCGATTTCACAAGGTGGCGCGAAGGCGCGCCGATCATCGACAACCGCCGGAGCATATTTCCTTTGCATGAAATGCATAATTACTCAGTGGTTTTTTTGCCAGCTTTATTAGATATTATAATCACATCGCGCCTTGAAAACGCATCGGATGTCCGCATGCCACGCGGTTGGTGCTTACCTAATCTTCTCGCCTTCGCCGCCGTTGTCGGATTCGGCGTGCCTTCCGCGCAAGCCGACGACTGGCCGGGCACGGGAGAAATCGTTGCGTCGCTTTCCCGGAAACCGGCGCGGGAGGGCCGGCTCGACGACGGGTCGCGCGTTCCGCCCGGCACCCTCGCGGAGGTCGGGCGCGGCATCGCGATCCGCGATGACCCGTCAATCCTTCATCAAGGACCCGACACGGCCACCGCCACGCTTGCCCAAGGCGAGGGCGACCAATCGATCCACGCGACATGGCTCGGCACCTCAAATGCCTTCTGGAATCACGGCGGGATGTTACTGCTCGGCGGAAGCCTGTTTGTTCTCGGCGCTCTTGTCGGCGCCTTGGCCCACTACCGATACACGGAAAAACCCAACAGGCGCCGGACGACCAAGCACCAGCAGCACGTGGCGACCGAATGGGAATTCCCGTGGGCGAATTCGGTTCCGGAACGTTGGGACAACGCGCGGATCCAAGAACTCCTGGAGGACGCGCGCAGCCTCGCCAACGCGCAAAAGATCGCCCGTCTGGGAAGCTGGGTCCTGGACATGCGCACGAACGATCTTACCTGGTCCAAGCAGGTGTTCGAAATCTTCGGCGTGCCGGAAAAAGACCGCGCCCTGACATACAAACAATTCATGTCCATGGTGTATCCGGACGACCGCGAGGAGGTGGATCGGGCATACTGGCAGGCGCTTCACGCGAAACGCCCCTACGATATCGAGCACCGGATCATCCGGCAGAGCGATGGGGAGGTCCGCTGGGTGGCCGAACTCTGCGAACACCAGCGCGACGCCGAGGGCAACGTGATCAGATCGGACGGCATCGTCCAGGATATCACCGAGCACAAACGGCTGGTTGAGGCCCTGAGGCGCTCGAACGACGACCTTCGTCAGTTCGCCCATGTGGCGTCTCATGACCTGCGCGAACCACTCCGAACAATCAGCAGCTTTCTTCAAATTTTGGAAAAAAAATATACCTTCAACCTGGACGACGAAGGACGTGAATATATCCGATTCGCCGTCGATGGCGCGAAAAGAATGGATCACATTATTAGAGATCTTCTTTTTTATTCTAGTATAAAAATGGACACGGTCCAAAACGATGTCGTGAATACAGAAAACGTACTGAAAAAATTATTACAAGACATCGAAGGGCATTCTGGAAACAGAAACGCCTCCATAACCCACGACAAATTGCCAAATGTCATGGGAGATTCGGTGCAGATATATCAATTATTCCAAAATATAATCAGCAATTCCATTAAATATTCCAAGGAAAACGTTGATCCCGTCATTCATATATCATCGTCAAATCAAGACGGAGAAACGATTTTCTCCATTTCGGACAATGGAATAGGGATAAAAAAAGAATATTTCGAAAAGATTTTCATTATTTTTCAGAGACTACACTCACGCGAGCACTCTGTTGGAACGGGAATCGGGCTGGCCATTTGCAAGAAAATCGTCGAGCACCACGGCGGGCGCATCTGGGTCGACTCCGTTCCAGGACAGGGAAGCACGTTCTTTTTCACCCTGCCGCGATCCTTGTAGTCGGCGCAATGCCCCCGAGCACCGCGCCCGCGGACCTCGCTTCGGGCAGGTTAATGCGATTGGCGCCCAAAACGGAGTCGGTCAAGGGACCCCGTTTTGGGCGATCGCGCGCTAAAAGTTCACGATAAGTCCGCTGACGACGGCCCATCCGTCATTGTCGTCGGCTCCATTGTCGTTGGGGGTCTCGCCCTCGAAATCATTGGTGAACACCGAGCCGACCAACGAAACGCCGGGTCCCATTTCATAGGCCCCGGACAGTATCCAGGAGGTTTCCGAATCTTCCTTGCCGGCCGCGTCGGGAGTGGCCTCGCGTTCCTCGTAGCCATGGCTCAGGGAGACGGCATAAGGCCCGGTGGCGTAGGCCAGACCGACGGTATAGCCGAAACCGTTCATGCTCGACGCGGTGGCGTCCCCCGAGGCGCCGCTCTGATGCAGGCTCTGCTTGGTGCGCAGGTAGCCGCCCGACAGGGTGAACCCCTGATAGCCGAGGCTGGCGCCGCCGCCATACAGGTCGTAGCTGCCCGAGGTGTTCATCAACCGATGGCCGATCCCGCCCGCGAGGCCGATCTCCACGCCCTCGAACTCGCCTTCGTAGGCAACGCCGTAGGTGTAGTTGTGATTGGCGCCCCCTTGCCGGTCCGGCATGTCGTTGCTGTCGGTTTCGTCGGACGCGTAGTCGGCCCCGAACGTCAGGCCGTAGAACGACGGGCTGATGTACTTGACGCGGTATGCGACGTCGCCGCCGAACGTGTTGTCGACGTTCATGCCGCCGGTCGTCGCGTTGCCCGGATTGACCACCCAGTTGCCCAGGTCGCCGTCCGCGTGCTCGATGCCGACGTCGGGCGACGAGATGGTGGTGTCGTTCAGGAACGCCTCCTGCCCGCCGAGAATCAGGCTGCCGTAGGTATCCGACGTGACCGACAGCCACGAGTGATCGATTCCGTCGCCCGGATGATCGCCCTCCAACTCGATGGTAACGGCAATCTTCAGGCCGCTGTCCAGGGTGGTCTCGCCCAGGAAATGCACCTCGGTGTCCGACTGGGTGTCGAAATCGGCATAATCGAAGGTGTTGTTGCTGGAGTCGTTGTCCGCGTAGCCGATCCATTGCTCCATGTACCCACCGACGCTCAGCTTCACGGGCTCGGCCGCCCATGCCGGGACGGTCAGGGCAAGCATGCCGGTGGCCAGCGCGCTGGACGTCAACAATTGTCTCATGTTCATTTTCGTTTTGACCTTTCCTTAGTCTGTATGCGGAACGCGATTTGCAAGCGCGACAATCCTCACCAAGCTCGACACTCCGAAAATCGCCTCGCCGTCGGCTCGCAAACCGGCCGTGGTCTAGCCTCGACACCGCGAGATTGTGTCGACCCGACCCAGCGGCATGCCATCCAGAGCGCCCGGAGTTTTTTTGTTTTCAATTAACTACGGACAAATCCGCCGTGGACCGCGCGAAGCCTGATGAACGTTTCGGATTCATGCCCTTACATTCATGGGGACGATCTCATGAATGAGAATGCCTCGCAATGCAATTAAGCGCGCGCGCATCAGCTTCGTTTTTATTGTGTTATTTTTGCAACATTTTTTCAAAAATTGGGTTACTAAACTATATTTTTTGGGTTACGGATGTCAAAAATAGTATTTATTCTATATTTTCAAGATGGGTTACCGTTCTATATTACAGAACGATTGGCGGAGGTGATTGACTCCCGCCACCGCCCCGCCGCCATGAAAAACCCGGGACCGCGCGGCCCCGGGCATCCCGGAAACAACCCGTTTCGCGAGGAGGGGTCAGTCGATCAGGGTCCAGTCGCCGTCGCGGATCTCCAGCATCCGGAAGGCCGACAGGTCGAGCCCCACGTGGTCCGTGGCGCTGATGTTGAAGACCCCGGCGGTGCCCATGAATCCGGTCGTCTTCTCGATCTCGTCGCGCACCCCGACCTTGTCGGTGCCGCCGGCCCGATGGATCGCCGCGATGACGATCTTCAGGCCATCGTGGGCATGGCCGCCGAAGGTCGAAACCGGATCGCCGGTCGCCGTCTCGTACTTCGTCTTGTAGGCCATCACCACCGGTTTCTGCGGATCGTCGTCCGGCAGCTTGTCGGCCACCACCAGGGCGGCGGCCGGCAGGCGGACCCCCTCGGAGGCCGGGCCGGCCAGATCGATGTAGCTCTTCGAGGCAATGCCGTGCGACTGGTACATGGGAATGTCGGCCATCGCCAACTGGCCGTAATTTCTGGTCACCACCGCCGGTCCCTGGCCGAAGCCAGCACACAGGACCGCCTCGACGCCGTCCGTGTTCTTGATCTTGGTGAGCTGGGCCGTCATGTCGGAATCCTTCGGCCCATAGGTCTCGTCGGCAACAATCTCGATGCCGTAGGACGGAGCCAGTTTCTGGCATTGGCCGCGCATCGACTTGCCGAACCCGCCGGTGCCCGAGATCAGGCCGATCCTGGCGATGCCCCGCCCCCGCATGTCCTCGAAGATCTTGGCGCAGGCCATGGCGTCGCTGTGCGCCACCTTGAACACCCAGGGCTTGACCGGCTCGGCGATCGGCACCCCGGCCGCCATCGAAATGAACGGCGTGCCCGAGCGCTCGATCACCGGCACCGCCGCCATCGTGGTGCCGGTGGTCGAGCCGCCAATGATGAAGTCCACCCGGTCGTTGGCGGTCAGGCGCTTGGCGGCGGTGATCGCCTTGTTGGCGTCGTGTTGCACGTCGTAATGGACGAGCTCCAGCGGCCGCCCGAGAACACCGCCCCCGGCGTTGACCTCGGCGACATATAATTGAAGAGTCCGCAGCTCGGGATCGCCGAGAAACGACGCCGGGCCAGTCACCGCAAGGAAGCTGCCGATTCGGATCGGATCGGCGGCCTCCGCGTCCGTCGCGTGGGCGAACAGGGCGCAAACGGCGACGACGGCCGTCGGGACGTTTCGAAACATCGCGGTATCTCCTCGCATCCGTGTTCAATCCGCCCCGCGTTATAGAGTATCGGGCCGCCCGGCGCACCAAAAACAGGGACCCGGAACCGACCGGTTCCGGGTCTCGCCGAGCGGGCGCCGCCGAAGCGACGCGTCACACGAAGTCCGAATCATCCATTCGGGTTTCGCGTCAATCGATCAGGCTCCAGTCGCCGTCGCGGATCTCCAGCATCCGGAAGGCCGACAGGTCGAGGCCCATGTGATCCGTGGCGCTCATGTTGACCACCCCGGCGGTGCCCATGAACCCGGTCGTCTTCTCGATCTCGTCGCGCACCCTGGCCTTGTCCTCCGGTCCGCCGGCCCGGTGAATGGCGGCCAGCGCCATCATCAGGCCGTCGTAGGCATGGCCGCCGAAGGTCGAGACCGGTTCGCCGGTCTCGGTCTCGTACTTGGTCTTGTAGGCCGCCACCACCGGTTTCTGCGGATCGTCGTCCGGCAGCTTGTCGGCCACCACCAGGGCGGCGGCCGGCAGACGGACACCCTCTGCCGCCGAGCCGGCCAGATCGATGTAGCTCTTCGAGGCAACGCCGTGCGACTGGTACATCGGCAGACCGGTCATCCCCAACTGCCCGTAATTCTTGGTCACGATCGCCGGACCCTGGCCGAAGCCCGGGTTCAGAACCGCCTGCACGCCCTCGGTGTTCTTGATCTTGGTGAGCTGGGCCGTCATGTCGGAATCTTTCTGCCCGTAGGTCTCGTCGGCCAACACCTCGACACCGTAGGCCGGAGCCAGTTTCTGACATTGGCCGCGCATCGACTTGCCGAACCCGCCGGTGCCGGAGATCATGCCGATCCGCGTGATGTTCCGTTTCCGCATGTCCTCGAAGATCTTGGCGCAGGCCATGGTGTCGGTATGCGGCGTCTTGAACACCCAGGGCTTGACCGGATCGATGATCACCGACGCGCCGGCCAGCGAGATGAACGGCATGCCTTCCTTCTCCGCCAGCGGCACCACGGCCATGGTGGTGCCGGTGGTCGAGCCGCCGACGATGACGTCCACCTTGTCGTCGGAGATCAGCCGTTTGACGGCGGTGATCGCCTTCTGGGCGTCGTGCTGCACGTCGTAGTGGATCAGTTCCAGCGGCCGCCCGAGGACGCCGCCCCCGGCGTTGATCTCGTCCACGTACATGCGCAAAGTCTTCAGTTCCGGGTCCCCCAGGAACGAGGCCGGCCCGGTGACCGCGAGGAAGGTGCCGATCTTGATCGGCTCGGCGGCCTGGGCGGCCACCGCCAAGCCCAACGCGGCGCCGGCGGCGGCCCCGGCACCAAGAAATGTCTTGAACATCGTTGTCTCCCCTGAAAAATCGAACGGCTCAACTCGAGCCATCGCGTAGTATGACCAGCGTCACCCAATCGTCAACACGCGCCCGGTCCGCGACGTCCAACCCCTGCGCGCGGTGCGCCGCCTCGACCGCGCCGGCGTCGGCCTCGAGAAATCCGGCCAGCACCGCGCGACCACCCGGCGCCAGATGCGTCGCCAGATCGGGCGCCAGGGCGATCAGGGGATTGGCCAGGATGTTGGCGAGGACGAGATCATAGGGCGCGCGGGCGGTGATTTCCGGATGCCGGTAACCGTCCGAGACCACGCAGGTCAGCGCCTCGGCGACACCGTTGCGGCGCGCATTGACGCCGGCCACCTCGACCGCGCGCGGGTCGATGTCCGCGGCCACCACCCGGGCGCCCCACAGCCGCGCCGCCGCCATTCCCAGGATGGCCGATCCGCAGCCCATGTCGAGCACCCGGCGGGGCGCCGGGCCGGGCAGCCGGTCGAGGGCCAACAGGCAGCCCCGGGTCGATGCGTGCTCGCCGGTCCCGAACGCGGTGGTGGCGTCCACGCAGAGCGCAATCGCGTCGTCCGGCGGCGCCTCGGTCACGTGGGAGCCGTGCAGGTAGAACCTCCCGGCGCGGATCGGCGCGAACGACCGCAGGTTTTCCGCCACCCAATCCTTCTGTTCCTGGGGCGCGATGAACAGGTTGACGCCATCCTCTATGCCATGCTCGGCGGCCAGCAGCGCCAGCACGGCGGTCAGTCGCGCGCGGTCCGGCGGGCCGTCGGTCCAGCCGCGCAGCACCCACATCGGATCGCTGTCCTCGCCGAGCACCAGAACGCTGTCGCACAGGGCCTCCAGGGCTTCGGCGAAGTCTCCGGCGGCGGCCCGAGGCACCGCAATCTCGGCCCGCCATGCCTCGTTCATGCCGGCTCCACGAAGCTGTCGATGACCTTTTTCTCGCCGGCGCCGTCGAACGCGATGTCCAGCTTGTCGCCATCCGCCGCGGTCACCGTCCCGAGACCGAACCGGCGATGGCGCACCCGGTCGCCGGGCGCGAAACGGCCACCCGGGCGCCCTGACATATAGCATCATTCCATAATGTCCTAGTACAAGACATCAAATCCAATTGACCCTCCACTTTAGACATGGAATAAGTCTGCCCCTGACACTCACACATACACATACTGATATGATTAAAGAACTTACCTGTTCATTTCTACTCAGTAAATTTTTTTTATCCAAAAATTGCTTTAATTTCTCCAAAATGAGACCAAAAAAAACTATGTTTTATG
>JANQIL010000137.1 GCA_028282245.1 Magnetospira sp. | reverse complement strand
GGTACCCAAGCTTTGGATCGGTCGATCCACTAAGCTATTGATCTGGTGGTTCGATTCAGCCAACGGATGGGACTCATCCGTTGGCATCGAACCACTAGGAGGCGCCGATCCTTCGTCTTATTGGGAGTATTTGTTATTGGGGGTATTTACGCCTACACCACGGGATAATTTATTCAAACTATAATTGCGACTAAACTCATGGTTCGGGGAAGGGACAACCTTCCTTTGAATTTCGAGGGAGGCGCGCCGTGGATTCCGTGGAGATGCCGCCGGGACACCCGATCGATCGAATCGTGGGCGAAAATCTGAGGGCCAGGCGCCTGGAACTCGGTCTGAGCCGCAAGACGCTGGCCGCGCGGATTGGCGTGTCGGCCCAGCAGATCGCCAAATACGAGCAGGGACAGACCCGCGTGTCGGCCAGCACGCTATATTGCCTGTCGCGGCTCCTCGACACGGATATCGACGACCTCTTCACGCGAAAGAACGATCCGGCAAGCGCCCCGATCGCCCCGGACTCGGACCGTGACGCCATCGAGCAGGATCTGCGCGATTTCTTGGAGGTATACGTCAGAATAAGAAATTCGCAGGTGCGTCATGGATTGTTGGAGATCATTAGAAGCCTCGATGGTCTCGAGGATTGATCACCAAGGGTGCGAAACCCGACCAAGCGAACATAATCGGTAGTATTCTCTTTTATTGAGTGTGATAATATGCGACCATCGCCCCGGCGGTTTCTGGTTGCCCTGGAGCCGTTTTTTACATTATGAAATCAGGACCTTGACCTCAAATGGAAAAACGGCGGACCAAAGGATCGGCGGACCCCATAGACAGGTATGTGGGCACTCGGATACGAGCCCGGCGCATGGGCCTCCGAATGAGCCAGACCAAGCTCGGGGAGGCGATCGGCGTCACCTTCCAGCAGGTTCAGAAGTACGAAAACGGGACCAACCGCGTCGGATCAAGCAATCTTTTCAAGATCGCACGGGTGCTCGATGTTCCGGTCGGCTATTTCTTCGACGGTATCCCGGATTCAACTCTCGCCTCGGTTGGGCTCTGCTGTACCGGAATGTCCGAATCTCCGCAGGAGGAGTTGCGGTTCGATCCGATGAACTCCCGGGAGTCCATCGAGCTCATGCACAATTACTATCGGATCACCGATCCCGACGTGCGCCGCAAGCTGTATCAGTTCGTGAAATCCCTGGCCGGCGCCTATGCCGGCGAAGCGGACGCCGAGATCTGACCGGAACCTCCCGTGACGGCGGACCTTGAGGCCGGTCTTTTGCGAGCCCTCTCGGCCCTGGGACTGCGGGTGCTTGGCGTCGTCGAGCCGCGACCGGACGACCGTCTTCCCGCGTCGGCGCGAAGCCTGGTCCTGATCGGCAACGCGGGTCCCGACATGTGGCGGCTGTTCTCCGCCGATCGCGTGCCCGGTCCGCATCCTCTCGACCGCTGGATCGCGGGTGGGGTGGATTCCCTCGCGGCGCGGTTCGGCGCGCGGGCGTTGTATCCCTCCGACGGACCGCCGTATCATCCCTTCCAGGCCTGGGCGCGCCGCGCCGGCACGTCCTTTGCCTCGCCGCTCGGCATCCTGATTCATCCCGAGTTCGGACTCTGGCACGGCTACCGGGCGGCCCTGCTGTTTAACCGCGCGATCGCGCCGCCGACCGCCCCGACCGCAAGCCACCCCTGCGAGGCCTGCGCGGACAGGCCCTGTCTGACGACCTGTCCGGTCGGCGCCTTCATCCCCGGCCATTTCGATGTCGCGGCCTGCGCGGCGCACCTGAAGGGGCACGCCGGCGCCGATTGCCGGGATCTCGGCTGCCGGGCCCGCCGCGCCTGCCCGGTCGGTCGCGACCATGTCTACGCCCCGGCCCAGGCCGCCTTTCACATGCGCGCGTTCCTGGACATGCGCGACGCCTGATCCAGGGGTGGCTGGACAATCGGCCGGGCGGCGCCATATAAGTCCCTCATGACCGGGCGGGCATTCATCAAGATGCACGGACTGGGCAACGATTTCGCCATCGTCGATGCCCGGGCGGATTCCTATTGCCCAACCGCCGCGTGGGTGCGGACCCTGGCCGACCGGCGCACCGGGATCGGTTTCGATCAAATGGTGATCCTCGAACCGGCGACCGATCCGGCGGCGCACCTGCGGATGCGCATCCGCAACGCCGATGGCGGCGAGGTGAGTGCCTGCGGCAACGCGGCGCGGTGCGTCGCCGCCCTGATCCTGGCCGAGACGTGCGACGACCGCGCGGTGATCGAGACGGCGGCCGGCGTCGTCATGGCGTGGCCGGCCGGCGAGGGACGGGTCGCCGTCGACATGGGGCCGGCGCGAACCGACTGGGCATCGATCCCGCTCGCCGAGCCGCGCGACACCCTGCATCTGGAGATCGCCGAGGGACCGCTCGCCGATCCGGTGGCCGTCGGCATGGGCAACCCGCATGCGGTGTTCTTCGTCGCCGACGTCGGGGCCGTGGATCTGGCGGCCCTGGGGCCGGTCCTGGAGGCGCACCCCCTGTTTCCCGAGCGGACCAACGTGGAGGTGGTCCAGGTCCTGGATCCGGAACGCCTGCGCATGCGGGTGTGGGAACGCGGGGTCGGCCTCACCCGGGCCTGCGGCACCGGCGCCTGCGCCGCCCTGGTGGCGGCGCACCGGCGCGGCCTGACCGGGCGGCGGGCGAGCGTGATCCTGGACGGCGGCGAGTTGGACATCCACTGGCGGGACGACAACCGGGTCCTGATGACCGGGCCGGTGACCACCGCCTTCACGGGTCTGCTGCCGGAGACCGACCGATGAGCCACCGTCCCGAGGTGGTGACCCTGGGGTGTCGCCTGAACGGCTTCGAGTCCGACCTGATGCGCCGTCACGCGCCGATCGTCGGCGATTCCCGGCCGACCGTGATCGTCAACACCTGCGCGGTGACCGGAGAGGCGGAACGCCAGGCCCGGCAGGCCATCCGCCGGCTGCGCCGCGACCGTCCGGAGGCGCGCATCGTGGTCACCGGTTGCGCCGCGCAGCTTCACCCGGAAACGTTCGCCGCCATGCCGGAGGTGGATCGGGTGCTCGGCAATGCCGAGAAGCTCGATCCGGCGGCCTATGCCGACGGCGCGGCGGACCTCGCGGTGACCGACGTGATGGCCGCGCCGCCGACCCTCGACCTGCCGCCGCTCGATGTCGCCGCCGGGCGCAGCCGCGCCCATGTGCAGGTCCAGCAGGGGTGCGACCACCGTTGCACCTTCTGCATCGTGCCGTTCACGCGTGGTCCGGCCCGCGATCTGCCGGTCAGTCGGGCGGTGGATCAGGCGCGACGGCTGACCGAGGCCGGTCATCGCGAGGTGGTGCTGACCGGAATCGACCTCAGCTCCTATGCCGGCGGTGTCGGACGGTTGGCCGGCGCCGTGCTGCGCGGGGTGCCGGAATTGCCGCGCCTGCGCCTGTCGACCCTCGATCCGGCGGTCGCCGACGATGCCCTGTTCGACCTGCTGGCCGACGAGGAACGTCTGATGCCGCACCTGCACCTGAGCCTGCAATCGGGTGACGATCTCGTGCTCAAGCGCATGAAGCGACGCCATGTGGTGGCCGACGCGGAGGCCTTCGTGGCGCGCGCCCGGGCGGCGCGTCCCGACGTGATCCTGGGCGCCGACTTGATCGCCGGCTTTCCGACCGAAACCGAGGCGATGGCCGAGGCGACCGAGGCCGTGGTGCGCCGGCTCGGCCTCGTCTGGCTGCACGTGTTTCCCTATTCAAGGCGTCCGGGCACCCCGGCGGCCCGCATGCCGATGGTGCCGGGACCGCTCCGGCGGGCTCGCGCGGCCCGTCTGCGCGCCCTGGGCGATGCCGCCGTGGCCGGCCATCTCGACCGCAAGAACGGGCGGGTCGAGCAGGTTCTGGCGGAGGACGGGCGGCGCGCCCGCTGTGCCGATTATACCCCCGTGACCCTGGCTTTCGACGCGCCGCCCGGCGCCCTTGCGACGGTGCGTCTCAGGCGCGGCGCCGACGGCCTGACCGGAGAGACCCATGTTTAGGAAGCTGTTCAAGTCGAAGTCGAAACCGGAGCCGAAACAGGATCGGGCCGCCGAGCCGGCTCCGGTTCCGGAGCCAATCCCCGAACCAATTCCGGAACCGGTCGCGGCGCCGAGTCCCGAGCCGGACCCGGTGGCCGCTCCGGAACCTCGGCCGTTGGCGGTTCCGAGGTCCGAACCCGAACCCGAACCGACCCGCGAGCCGCCCGTCGCGCCGGAAGTCGAGCCGGTCGCGGCGCCGGCTCCCGAGCCCCGGCCGTGCGTGCTCCCCGATCCGGAACCCGCGCCGTGCCCGCAACCACAACCGGCCATGGAACGGACACCGGTCGCGGCGCCGGCGCCGCCTCCGAAGTCCGCGCCGGCGGTCGATAGGAAGCCGGAACCCCGGAAGCTGTTTCGACGCGATCCGGACAAGAAGGCCAAGTCCGAGGCGGTGGCCCTTGATTCCTCGCCCGACGCGATCACTCTGTTCGAGGACGCGGCGGCGACCGAGGAGGGCGGCAAGTCGGGGTGGCTGGGACGCCTGAAGCTGGGTCTCGGGCGCAGCTCCGACAAGCTGGTCGGCGGCATCGGCGATCTGGTCAACAAGCGGCACCTGGACGACGAGGACCTGGAAGACCTGGAGGACCTCCTGATCGGCGCCGATCTGGGCGTGACGGCGGCGGCGCGGACGGTGGAGGCCCTGGTCGAGGCCAAGTTCGACCGCGACGCGACGCCGGAGCAGATCCGCGCCGGCGTGGCCACCGAACTGGCCAAGATCATCGAGCCGGTGGCCCGGCCGCTGACCATCGACTGCCGGCACCGGCCGCACGTGATTCTGGTCTGCGGAGTCAACGGCAGCGGCAAGACGACCACCATCGGCAAGATGGCGCATCATCTGACGGAACGCGGCCGCAAGGTCATGCTGGCCGCCGCCGACACCTTCCGCGCGGCGGCGGTGGAGCAGTTGAAGATCTGGGGCGAGCGGGCCAGTTGCCCGGTGATCGCCCGCGATATCGGGGCCGATGCCGCCGGGCTGGCCTTCGATGCCCTGACCCAGGCGCGCGCCGAGGGCTACGACGTGCTGCTGATCGACACCGCCGGGCGGCTGCAGAACAAGCAGGGCCTGATGGACGAGCTACAGAAAATGGTTCGCGTGCTGGGCAAGATGGACGAGGCGATCCCGCATACCCGGCTCCTGGTGCTCGATGCCACGGTGGGCCAGAACGCGTTGTCGCAGGTGGAGGTTTTCCAGAAGATGATCGCCATCGACGGCCTGGTCGTCACCAAGCTGGATGGCACCGCCAAGGGCGGCGTGGTGGTCGCCCTGGCCGACAAGTTCGGCCTGCCGGTGCATGCCATCGGAGTCGGCGAGACCATCGAGGACATGCGCCCGTTCACCGGCATCTCCTATGCCCGCAACCTGATGGGACTGGAGGTCTGACGAGGCCGTCGAGCCTATGTCTCCGCCGCGGGCCTCCAGGGATCGCCGCCGGCACGCAGTCCGCGCTCAACGTCCAGGCGGAATGCCGCGACGGCCGGGTCGTTTCGATCGCCCGCCGCGCGCGTCAGAAGTTCGATGTGGCCGAGATCGGGAAGATCGATGCCCGCGTCCCGCCCCCGGTGGATCACGTGACCGGCTGCGACCAGCCGGTCCGGCAGCGCCGTGATCCCGAACCCGGCGGCAACGGCGTCGCGGATGCTGGCGTATCCTTGTCCGACATAGGCGATGCGCCATGCAAGCCCGGCCCGGTTCAAGGCGTCGAGCAGCCGTTTTCGGTAAACGCAGCCCTCGTGGAACACCACGAGGGGTAGACGATCGACGACGGTCCATCGTGCATCGACGCCGGATACCCAGTGAAGACGCTCGATCCGAAGCGCGTCGTCGGAATTGGAAACCGACGGGTCGAACAGGCGCTTGGTGATCGCCACGTCGATCTCGCCGCGCGCCAGACGTTCGTCGAGACGGGACGACAGGTCCAGGACCGTGCTGACCTCCACCCCGGGGTGACGGGCCTCGAACCGCCCGATGAGATCGATCAGCCAACGGATATCGAAATCGTCCATGGCGCCGATTCGGAGCCGCCCGGCAAGGTCCGCGCGCCCGGTCCCGAGGTAGGCGCTTTCGACCGCGCCGAGAACGCGCCGGGCACGGGGCAGGAATCGGTTTCCCGCCTCGGTCGGGCCACCGAAATGCCCGCGCGTCCGGGTCAGGAGCCGCTCGCCCAGGATGTCCTCAAGGCCTTGAATCTGGCGGGTCAAGGCACTCTGGGTCCGCATCAGGCGCTCCGTCGCGCCCGCGAAGCCGCCACTGTCGACGACGGCGACAAAGGCGCGGAAGTGCTCCAGGGTCAGTCTTCGGCCGCCGTCCATGGATATCGAATTTCCTCATTATAAACGAATGATTATTCATTTTACGGATTTTCAGGGGTCCCGCAACATGCCGCCACCCGACCTCGAACCAGGAATCCCCCGACATGACGGCCAGCATTTCCCTGATTCTCACCGGCTGCCTGTTCAGCGCGCTGTGGGCGTCCGCCTTCATCGCCGGCAAGGCGGCGATGGTGTTCTGCGATCCGCTGTCACTGCTTTGCGCGCGGTTCGCGGTGGCCGGTCTGGCGATGGCCGTTTGGACGGCGGCGTGGCGGGGGCCGGGCGTGTTCGCGCGGCGCGATCTTCTGGTCGACGGCGCGATTCTTGGAACGCTCAACCACGCCCTCTATCTGGGTCTGAGTTTCGCGGGACTGGAAACGGTGTCGGCCGCGATGACCGTGCTGATCGTCTCGACGGCTCCGTTCCTGACCGCCGCCCTGTCCGTCGCGTCCGGCGGCCCGCGATCGATCGCCCAGGCGGCCGGATCAATCGTCGGGTTCGCGGGCGTCTATGTCGTCCTGTCCTCGCGGTTGCCGGGGGACGGCGCGATGGCGATCGGGCTGGGGCTGATTTTTCTCGGCACGCTGGCGTTCTCCCTCGGTACCGTGGTCTATCGGGCGCGCGCCACGCATCACGACGCGGTGGCGCTCAACGGGGTTCAGAACCTGGTCGGCGCCCTGTTGCTGCTGCCGTTCGCGCCGGAGCCGCTGGCGCCGTACCTTGCCATGTCCGATCCGGGTTTTCTCTTGCCGTTCGCCCATTTGACCATCGCGGTGTCGATCGCCGGATTTCTCATCTGGCTTGCTCTCGTGCGCGAAATCGGCGCCGCGCATGCATCGAGCTTTCATTTGCTCAATCCCGTTTTCGGCCTGATGTTCTCGGCGGCCGTTTTCGGGACCGCCGTGACGGCCACGGACCTGCTGGGCACCGCCATCGTGATTGTCGGCCTCGCGATCGTTATCAGGGATTCGATCGGACGATCGACCGAGCGGAGAGTGCCCTGAACTCCGTGCGCCGGGTGTCGGACGGCACATGAATCCGCAGTCGACCGGGGGTGGGCCGGGGCATGGCGGGAGCGGGCGGGGCACATCGAAACGCCCGGTAAATCAAGGGATTCG
>JANQIL010000134.1 GCA_028282245.1 Magnetospira sp. | reverse complement strand
TTATACCAGCCGCCCAATGCGGAGACTCGCTGGGGGATTCCCAATCCAGATATAGTGTGATTCGATGCCCTTTCAGGCGAAGGAGGGTATGGAATGTGGACTTCGATCCGTTTGCGGGAGGACTATGACGCGTCATCGGTGCGCGTGTTGGCTGGGCGTTTGAAGGATGCTTCGCAGGTGCGGCGGCTGCTGTCGATGGCAGCGATCTATGACGGCATGGACCGGGAGGCGGCGGCGCGGGTCGGTGGCATGGACCGCCAGACGCTGCGGGACTGGGTGCTTCGGTTCAATGCATCAGGGCCGGACGGGCTGGTGGACCGCTGGGCGGGTGGGCCGAAGTCGCGTCTGACGGCGGCGCAGAAGGAAGAGTTGGCGCGGCTCGTCGAGGCGGGTCCGGATCTCGACAAGGATGGCGTGGTGCGCTGGCGCTGCCTTGACCTGAAGGCGGAAATCCGTAAGCGGTTCGGTGTCGACTACCACGAGCGGACGGTGGGCAAGCTGCTCAAGGAGTTGGGCTTTTCGCATGTCTCGGCACGCCCCCGGCATGTCGGCCAGACGGCGGAAACGATCGAAGGTTTTAAAAAAACTTCCCCCGGACGCTGGCGGCGGCGGTAGGCCATCTTCCCGCCGATACGCCGATCGAGGTCTGGTTCCAGGACGAGGCCCGGGTCGGCCAGAAGAACGGCCTGGTCTACCAGTGGGCGCGCAAGGGCACGCGGCCCCGCCAGGTCAAGGACTTGCGCTACAAGAACGCCTACCTGTTCGGCGCCATCTGTCCGGCCAGGGGAACCGGCGCCGGGCTGGTGATGCCGTTCGCCGACACCCAGGCCATGCAACAGCATCTCGGCGAGATCAGCCGCGCCGTCGCGCCCGATGCCCATGCCGTGCTGCTCATGGACCGGGCCGGATGGCACACCGCGGGCGACCTCAAAATGCCCAAGAACATCACCCCCATCTTCCTGCCGCCCCGCTCGCCGGAGCTCAATCCAGTCGAGAATATCTGGCAGTACATGCGCCAAAACTGGCTGTCCAATAGGGTCTTCCAGAATTATGAAGCCATCGTCGAGGACTGCTGCGAAGCCTGGAACCGCCTCGTAGACAAGCCCTGGAAGATCATGTCCATAGGACTGAGGAAATGGGCGCGCGCAAGTTGATCAATAGGGCGGTTGGTATTAGTGGATCGACCGATCCAAAGCTTGGGTACCAAGCGTTGGATCCGATCCACTAGCGCAACCGGACGTTGGGAGATCCGGCCTTGCCGGATTGTGCTCTACCCGAACATCTTGTCGATGTCGTCCTGACTGATCCCCTGATTCTCCAGTTGCGGCCCGTTCAGGAGATGGTCGTCGGTATCCGGTTCCGGCGAGGGGGCATTGTCCACTTCCGACAGCGGGGCCTCGTCGGCCCCCCAGATCTCGGTCATCGCGTTCACCCGCTCCTCCACGTACTTGAGCGTATTGACCACCTTGCTGATCCGCTGTCCGGTCAGATCCTGGAAGTTGCAGGCCTCGAAAATCCGCACCACCGACTCGCCGATCTCCTCGGCGTTCGCCCGGGCGTCGATCTCCTTGGAATCGTTGCGGATACGCGCCGCGAGATCGTCCACCTTCTCGGCCACCTCAAGGATCGTCTCGGTGGCCCCCTCGGTCGCCGTGACCACGGCGTCGAGCTCGTTGGTCATCGCCACGATCTTGTCCTGGTCCGGGTCGTCCGAACGCAGGGCGGCGATCTCCTGCTTGGTTTCGGCGATCATCCGCGCCAATCCCTTGATCTCGGCCTTCAGCAGGTTGATCTGCTCGCGATACTTGGCCACCTCGTCGGACGCCGCGGCAGCCTCCGCCCGCCGCGCCGTCAGGTCGGCATCGGCCGTGTCGTCGTCGGCCGAATCGAGTCGACCGGCGGCAAGCAAATCGCGGCGCAACGCCTCGATGGCCTTCAGGACCTCGCCGTTGCCGGACTCCTCCGCCGCCCGCGCGGGCGGGGCCGGCTTGACGGCCACCGTCGAGGACTCCGCCCGTTGCGGCCGTTTCTGGCCGAGCTGCTGGCGTTCGAGGGTGAACATCCTTTGGTTGGCCGTGATCGCCATGCTTGATGCCGCCTTCGCTGTGGGACGTCGCCGTCGTCGGCCGCCCCGATCCCGAACGGCCAAGGTTTCGATTAGTTTACAGCTTCGGTGGCATCCGGTAAACCATTCCCGTCCCTCGTGTCATCGGACGGCGACGCGGGAAGCGATTGATCGGTCTTGGGCATCGCCCCTATTCTGTGGCGTCGCGATCGACCGAAAGCCGCCCTCCGATGCCCGAGTCCCTGCGTCTCGCCACCTTCAACATGGAAAGCCTCGGACTGGGCGGCGAGGTCACGCTGGACGAGCGGATCGCCGTGCTCCGTCCGCAACTCGACCGCTTGCGGGCCGATGTCCTGTGCCTGCAGGAGGTCGACGGCCAGCGCGGCGAGACCGGCAAGCGGCGCCACCTCGCGGCCCTCGACGCGCTGCTCGAGGGCACCGTCTACGATTCCTTCCGGCGCGTCCACACCCACAGCCGCTCGACCGGCGGCGCCCGCGACCGTCACAACCTGGTGATCCTGGCCCGGTTTCCGATCACCGATCATCGGGAACTGCGCCACGATCTGGTCGCGCCCCCCACCTGCCACCCGGTCGACGGCGGCGGTCCGAGGGCGATCGAATGGGACCGCCCGATTCTACACGCGGCGCTCGATCTGGGCGGCGACCGCGTTCTGCACGTGGTCAACGTGCATCTCCGGGCGCCGCGCGCCGCCTACGTGGCGGGCGGCAAGCAGGGGTCGGACCGCTGGCTCACCATGCGCGGCTGGGCCGAGGGGATGTTCCTGGCCGTCGTCAAGCGGGCCGGCCAGGCCCTTGAAACACGGCTGTTCCTGGACGCCCTGATGGACGCCGAGGCGCAGCCGCTGATCGCCGTGTGCGGCGACTTCAACGCCGACCTCCACGAGACTCCGGTGCGCGCCATCCGCGGCGACGAGGAGGACGCCGGCAATCCGCACCTGATCGCGCGCACCCTGGTGCCCCTTGAGAGGAGCCTGCCGCGTTCCCAGAGATTCTCGGTGGTGCACCATGGACGGCCCCAGATGCTCGATCACGTTCTGGTGTCGCGACGTCTCTATGGCTGGTACCTGGGATCGGAAATCCACAACGAGGCCCTGGGTGACGAGATGATCGGCGCCCGCGCGGTGCCCGGCGGCCCGGAGTCGTTCCACGCGCCGGTGGTCGCCGCCTTCGAGATCCCCGATGGGTGATCCGCGTCACGACGCCTTCCCCGGATGCCTGATCGGTCAGTGCGTGGGCGACGCCCTGGGGTTCATCGTCGAGGGACAGTTGGACACCGTGTGCCGACGCTACGTGGACTCCGTGCTCGGTGGCGCGATCGGCAGCCACGATCCGCACGGGCGCATTCCCGACATCCATCGCGGCGTTTTCCCGTTCGGCCAGTATTCGGACGATTCCCAGTTGGCGCGCGAGATGCTGATCAGCTTCCGCGAGCGCGGCGCCTTCGACCCGGCCGATTACGCGAAGCGGATCGCCGACCTGTTCGCCCGCGACGCCGTGGTCGGCGGCGGCCGGGCGACCCGCGACGCGGCGGCCCGCCTCGCCGCCGGGGTGCCATGGACGGAGTCGGGAGCGCCGCCGCCCGAGGCCGGTAACGGCAGCGCCATGCGGGCGGCGCCGATCGGCCTGATGTTCCATCGCCGGCCGGCCGGGGAATTGGTCCGCGCGGCCAGCGAGCAGAGTCGCATCACCCACGCCGACAGCCGCTGCGCCGGCGGCTCGGTGGCGATCGCCGGAGCGGTGCGCCTCGCCATGACGCGCGGCGAGATCGTCCCCCGGCGGTTCCTGGGCGAACTGTCGGCCTGGGTGGCCCCGGTCGACGACACCATGGCCGACGCCCTCGCCCGCCTCGCCGACTGGATCACCCTGCCGCCCGAGCGCGCGGTGAGCTTCATCTCGCGGGCCGGCCTGCCGACCGGCCACCGGGACATGTGGGTGGGAATCTCGCCCTACGTGGTGGGAAGCGTGCTGTGGGCGCTGTATGCCTTCCTGCGCAGCCCGGATGATTTCCGGACCACGCTGACGACGGCGGTCACGGTGGGTGGCGACGTCGACACCACCGGCGCCATGGCCGGCGCCATCTCGGGAGCCCGCAACGGGCTGAACGACATCCCCTGGGGCATCGCCACGCGACTCAACGACCAGGGCGCCTGGACCCTGGATCATCTGACCGCCCTGGCCGAGGACTGCCGGACCCTCGTCGCGGCGTGACCCGGGACGATGAATGCAGATCGAGAGGTTTGTTTTTTATTGCACTTCCCTGAATAGATGGTTAGCAAACACACCGAGCGTGCAAAGACACGTGATTCGTTCGAGTTATGGGGGAATGCAAAATGACAATTCTTCGATGGGCCGCCATCGCCGGTTCAATGTGCATCACCGGATGCGCGAGCATCGTCAGCGACAACGATTCGACCACCTATGTTTCCACAACTCCAGAATCGGCTCGCTGCGAACTCCACGGACAGGATTTCACGCGCGTTCTTGTGACGCCGGGCAGCATTCATCTGCCGGCCAGCGCGGCGCCGATCACCATCGCCTGCAAGGCGGACGGTTTCACGAACACGACCCAGCCCCTCGACACCGAACTTGATGGTTGGATTCTCGGCAACATCATTTTCGGCGGAATCATTGGGGTCGCCATCGACGCCGGACGCGGCGCCGGCCAGAAATTTCCGCCGCAGATTCACGTGAGCCTTCAGCCGGAAACCTTCACCAACCCCACCGAGCGCGACGCTTGGTTCGACCGAAAAAAAACCACGACCGCCGAGAAATGGGACAAGGCGCTTGAGAAAGCGCGCCGTACCTGCAACCGCGACCGCGACTCGCACTTCGGCAGCGCGTGCGCCGAACGGCTCAAAGAGGCCGAAGCGGAGCGTGACGCCGAGTTGGAAACGATCGAAAAAGAACGCATCCTGGCCAAGGTCACCGGTTGACCCTGGCCAGCGGCGCGACCCGTCGCGCTCAGTCGAGCGGTCGCGTCGCGTCGTGCAGCCAGTGGCGGGTTTCGCTGTCCAGGTCGGCCGACAGGGCGTCGCGCACCCGCGCGTGATAGGCGTTCACCCAGGCCGTCTCGGCCGGGGACAGCAGGGCACGGTCGATCAGATGACGATCGATCGGGCATAGGGTCAGGGTCTCGAGGGCGAGCAGCGGCCGCTCGCCGCCCTGCGGCATCGGCGGCGTGCATACCGCGACCAGGTTCTCGATCCGAATTCCGAACGCTCCGGTCCGATAGTAGCCCGGCTCGTTGGACAGGACCATGCCGGGCTCCAGCGGCGGATCGCCGGCCCGCTTGGAAATCCGCTGCGGCCCCTCGTGAACGCCCAGGAAATGACCGACCCCATGACCGGTCCCATGGTCGTAGTCGAGCCCCGCCTCCCACAGCGGCCGGCGGGCCAGGGTATCGAGCTGGCTGCCTCGGGTGCCGACCGGAAAGCGCGCCGAGGCCAGGGCGATGTGCCCCTTGAGGACCAGGGTGAAACAGCGCCGCTGGTCGTCGGTCGCCGGCCCCAGGACGACGGTGCGGGTGATGTCGGTGGTGCCGTCCAGGTACTGCCCCCCGGAATCGACCAGATACGGCTCGTAGGGCGACAGCGGCCGGTCCGAGTCCTCGGTCGCCCGGTAGTGGACGATGGCGCCGTTGGGTCCGCTCGCGGAAATGGTCGGAAAGCTCGACCCCCGAAACTCGTCGCGGGCGCCGCGCAGGGTCTCCAGGCGGGCCGCCGCCTCCCGCTCGGTCACCCGCTGCCTCAGCCCGTGCTCCGACAGCCAGTGCAGAAACCGCGCCATCGCCACGCCGTCGCGCCGGTGGGCGGCGCGGATGCCGTCCAGCTCCACCGAATTCTTGCGCGCCTTCGGCAGGGAGCAGGGGTCGCGTCCCTCGTCCAGTCGGGCGCCGGCCGACCGAAGGCGCTCGAACAGCCACTGGGCCGCGGTCGCCGGATCGATCCGCACCCCCTTGCCCTCCGCGCCCAGACGGTCGAGCAGCGACCCGAGATCGTCCGGCGGGCATAGCCGCGCCGCGTCGCCGAGGTGCTCCCGCACCGCCGCGCCGGCGCGCGCCGGATCAATGAACAGGTCGACCGTGGCGTCCGAATGGACGACGGCGAAGGCGAGGGCGACCGGCGTGTACGACAGGTCGGCGCCGCGCAGGTTGAGCAGCCAGGCAACGGAGTCCGGCTGCGTGAGCACCGCCGCGTCGGTCCTCGCGTCGGTCAGGGACCGCGCCACCTCGGCCAGCTTGTCGGTCGCCGCGCGGCCGGCGAATTCGATCCGGAACACCTCCAGCGGCGAGGCCGGCGGCGGCGGCCGATCCGACCAGACGGCATCGACGGGATTGCCATCGACCGGGATCGCCGTCGCCCCGGACGCCGCGCAGGCCCGCTCCAGGCCGCGCACCTCCTCGGCCGCGTGCAGCCAGGGATCGTACCCCACGCGCCCGCCTTCTTTCAGGTGTTCGGCCAACCAGGCCTTCAACGGCGCATCGGTCAGGTGACGCACCTCGAACAGATCCTCGTCCACCTGGCGGGCCGCTTGCAGGATGTAGCGGCCGTCAACCAACAGCGTCGCCCGGTCGGCCAACACCACGGCCATGCCGGCCGAGCCGTCGAAGCCGGTCAGCCAATCGAGCCGTTGCTCGGATGGCGGCACCCATTCGCCTTGGTGGCGATCGGCCAGCGGCACCAGAAATCCGTCCAGATCGCGCGCGGCGAGGACGGCGCGCAGGGCGGCGAGGCGATCGGCATGGGGGTGGACGACGGACATGGCGGGGTTTCGTGTCGCGAGCCGTGGGTGCTTCGAATTCTAACCACAGATGTGGGAACGGCGAACGATTTTTCATACCGTGCCGCGAACGATCCCAACGGCCGGCTCGGGCGATTGGTCCTGGTGTGGTGGATTCGAGGTTCGCGACATTATTCGAGGCAAACTCCATGGCGAACCTCGAACCCAAAACCACACTGGAATCAGATTATGACCTAGTGGATCGGATCCAACGCTTGGTACCCAAGCTTTGGATCGGTCGATCCACTAAGCTATTGATTTGGTGGTTCGATTCAGTCAACGGATGGGACTCATCCGTTGACTGAATCGAACCACTCGGGGCATGCGCTCGGCACAAGGCTGCCCCGCAACATGATCCGCTACCGGAATATTTCCACCGAACCCATATTGAGAGCGGCGGGACCGGCGCCGCGCCACCGATCCAGCCCCCCCATGAGTCGACAAGAAACAGGAAGACCGATGACCATGCCCACGTCCCCCCATCCCCGGACGATGTCCGCCGGCCTGTCCCAGGGTCATCTGGCGGCGGCCGACGCCGAGTTTGTCCTGCGCCGCGAATGGAGCCGGTACATGACCGCCCTGGCGCGTCACGCCCTGATCCGTCTGGCGACGCGTCTCGCCGCCATTGTCGCCCATCGCGGCC
>JANQIL010000049.1 GCA_028282245.1 Magnetospira sp. | reverse complement strand
CGACCGCCCGGCCGCCCGAGGCGCCGGCCCCCGCCGCGTCCGAATCCGCCGCCCCGACGCCGACGGTCGATCCGGCGCCGTTCATTCCGCCGCCGCCGGCCCGGGTGACCCGCGATCCGGCGCCGCGCGAGGCCGACCCGTTCGCCGCCGCGGCGATGGCAAATCCACCGCGCCCGCAGACCGAGCCGCAGCGGCCGGCCGCCACCGGCGAGCCCCGCAAGGATCGCGGCCCAAGCCTGTTCGAACGGGTCACCGGAACCGGCGGCGCGAAGCCGGACAGCCAGCGGGTCACGGCGCTCAAGCCGTCGATCTTCAACCGCGCCGGGGGTCCGGCCGAACCGCGCCCGGCGGCCAAGCCGGACGCTTCCGGGCTGCGCGCCCCGACCCAGGCCGATCGTCTGCCCGGATCTCCGGATGACGATCTGCTGGATATTCCGGCCTTCCTTCGGCGACAGTCAAATGGATGAGATCGCAGGACGAATCCGGTAACATTGCGTAACAATGATTGATTTGAGCGTTCCGGGTACGGTTGTTACAAACGTACTCGGAACGTTTTTTATTGCCCGAATCGTGGATCATTCCAAAAGCTCGAGTGAAAAATTAATGACAATGCGGGAACATCTTTCGATGCGCGTCAGCAACGGTAAAGAAATGGTTAACATGGACACACCGACCCAGACCCGCCATCCGGTTCGCCAGACCACGCTGAAAAGTGCCATTCATTGTTCCGGTATCGCCCTCCACTCGGGCGCCAAGGTATCCATGACCCTCAAGCCGGCCGCCCCCGGCCACGGGATTCGCTTCCGGCGCACCGACATCCCCGGGCGCGGCGGCGTGATCCCGGCGCGCTGGGACATGGTGGTCGATACCCGGCTGTGCACCACCCTCGGCACCGCCGACGGCGTCACGGTCGGCACCGTCGAGCACCTGATGGCGGCCCTCGCCGGCAGCCGCGTCGACAACGTGGAGATCGAGATCAACGGCCCCGAGGTGCCGATCATGGACGGCAGCGCGGCGCCGTTCGTGTTCCTGATCGAATGCGCCGGCGTGGTTCAGCAGGACGCCGCGCGACGCGCCATCCGGGTCGAGCGCGCGGTCACCGTCGGCGACTCCGATCGGTTCGCCACGCTGTCGCCGTCGCGCGGTCTGTCGGTCGGCTTCGAGATCGATTTCGACAGCGCCGCGGTGGCGCGCCAGGAATTGCGCCTGGACATCACCCCGGCCAGCTTCAAGGCCGCCCTCAGCCGGGCCCGCACGTTCGGCTTCCTGCACGAGGTCGAGCACCTGCGCTCGATCGGTCTGGCGCGCGGCGGCTCGCTGGACAATGCCGTCGTGGTGTCGGGCGACACGATCCTCAACGAAGGCGGCCTGCGCTACGACGACGAGTTCGTGCGCCACAAGATGCTCGACGCGGTGGGCGACCTGTATCTGGCCGGCGGGCCGATCCTCGGCCACTTCCAGGGTCGCCGATGCGGCCACCAGACCCACAACGCGGTGCTGCGCGCCCTGTTCGCCGACCCCGCCAACTGGTCCTCGGTCGACCTCTCCGAAGAGCCCCCGCGCGCGCGACCGGACGCCGACCTGCCGCTGGCCGCCAACGCCTGAGCATTATCGCCCATTCGTCTCTTGCCGGATGGCGGGCCGACGGGTCTATAATCGGCGCTCCGCGTCCCAGGCATCGCAGGCGACCCATGACCCCATTTTTCCGCTCGCCGACCGTCCGTTCGGGCCTGCTCGCCGCGCTGCTGGCGCTGGCCGTCGCCGCCTGCTCCGGCAACAAGGACGAACCGGAATACGTGGAGCGGCCCGTCGAGGCCCTCTACAACGAGGCCCAGACCAGCCTCGAAACCGGCGAGTTCCAGGCCGCGGCGCGGCAATTCGACGAGGTCGAACGCCAGCACCCCTATTCCAAGTGGGCGACCCGCGCCCAGGTCATGGCCGGCTACGCGCACTACATGACCAACGCCTACGACGAGGCCATCGTGGCGCTCGACCGGTTCCTGCAACTTCATCCGTCGCACAACGACGCGGCTTACGCGCATTACCTCAAGGCGCTGTGCTATTACGAGCAGATTTCCGACGTCACCCGCGACCAGAAGATGACCTCCCTCGCCACCCAGGCCCTGAGCGAGGTGGTGGCGCGGTTCCCGGCCAGCCCCTACGCGCGCGACGCCCAATTGAAACTCGACCTGACCCGCGACCACTTGGCCGGCAAGGAAATGGAAATCGGCCGTTACTACCTGAAAAAACGCCACTATCTGGCGGCCATCAACCGCTTCCGACGGGTGATCGACGACTACCAGACCACGACCCACGTTCCGGAAGCCCTGCATCGCCTGGTCGAAAGCTATCTGGCCCTCGGGGTGACGGAGGAGGCCAGGCGCAACGCCTCCGTGCTCGGCCACAATTTCCCGGGCAGCGAATGGTACATCGATTCCTTCGAGATGGTGGCCAACGAACGGGTCCGCGACGCCGGCGAGGACGAAACCTCTTGGTACAACTTCTGGAGCGACGGCGACGAGGACCCTCGGGTGGTGCCCAATACGGAGAAGGCCGACCCGCCCTGGTACGCCCCGTTCTGAATCCGGCGGTTCCCGCATGCTGGTCAACCTTTCGATCCGCGACGTGGTGCTGATCGACCGCCTCGACCTCTCGTTCGGGCCGGGCCTGAGCGTGCTGACCGGCGAGACCGGGGCCGGCAAGTCGATCCTGCTCGACGCCCTCGGCCTGGCGCTCGGCGCGCGCGGCGAATCCCGCCTGGTTCGCCACGGCGCCAATCAGGCGGTGATCAGCGCGGCGTTCGACCTGCCGATCGAGCATCCGGCGCGCCGCCTGCTCGCCGATCAGGGATTTCCCTCCGACGAGGCGCTGCTCATCCTGCGGCGCGGCCTGTCGGCGGATGGCCGCTCGCGGGCCTGGATCAATGAGCAGGCGGCCGGCGTGACGCTGCTGCGGCGGCTCGGCGCCCTGCTGGTCGAGGTGCACGGACAGTTCGAGTCCCGGGGACTGCTCGACCCGGCCACCCACCGGACCATCCTCGATACCTACGGCAACCTCGACGACCGGCTCGCCGACGTCGCCGGCGCCCATCGCTTGTGGCGCGACGCCGAGGCGGCCGCCGCCCAGGCGGCGGCCGACCTCGACACGGCGCGCCGGGACGAGGCGTTCCTGCGCCACGCAATGGAGGAATTGCGGCACCTCGATCCGCGACCGGGCGAGGAAACCGACCTGGCGAAAACGCGCACCGCGATGCAACATGGCGAGCGGGTGCTCGACGGCCTCAACGCGGCGGTGACGGCGCTGGAGACGGGGCCCGGGATCGATGGCGCCCTGCGCCACGCGCTGGGCCATCTGGAACGGATCGCCGACAAGGCCGGCGGCCGACTCGACGAGGCCATCGCGACGCTCGACCGGGCGGCGGTCGAGGTGACCGAGGGGCTGGCACTGCTGCGCCGCCAGGCCGAGGCCGTCGACCTCGACCCGCGCCATCTGGAGCAGGTGGAGGAGCGCCTGTTCGCCCTGCGGGCCGCCGCCCGCAAGCATTCGGTGGCGGTCGACGATCTGGCCGACCTGGCCGATCGCCTGACGGCGCGGCTGCACGCCCTGGACGACGGCGGGGCGCGCCTGGAGGCCCTGCGCGGGGAGGCCCGCGCGGCCCGCGAGGCCTACCTGCGGGCGGCCGACCGGCTGAGTGACGGGCGGCGCGCGGCGGCGTTGCGGCTCGATGCCGCCGTGACCGCCGAGCTGCCGCCGCTCAAGCTGGACAGGGCGCGCTTCGAGACCCGGGTCGATACCTCGGACGATCCGTCCGACTGGACGTCCGGGGGCCGCGACCGGGTGGCCTTCCAGGTCGCCACCAATCCCGGTGCCCCGCCCGGGCCGCTGGACAAGATCGCCTCGGGCGGCGAACTGGCCCGCTTCATGCTGGCGCTGAAGGCCTGTCTGGCCGATGCCGACCCGGTACCGACCCTGGTGTTCGACGAAGTGGACTCCGGGGTCGGCGGCGCGGTGGCCCACGCGGTGGGCGAGCGCCTGGCCCGTCTCGCCGGATCGGCGCAGGTGCTGGTGGTGACCCATTCGCCGCAGGTGGCGGCGCGCGGGTCGGCCCACTGGCGGGTCAGCAAGGCACAGGACGGAGACGCGGTGCCGCGCACCATGGTGGCGCCGCTCGGCGCCGACGAACGGCGCGAGGAACTGGCCCGCATGCTGGCCGGGGCGACGATCACCGACGCCGCCCGGGCGGCCGCCGACAGCCTGCTGGAGGGTGGCCGGTGACCTGCCGCGACCGCCCGGTGGAGAGCCTGACGTCGGACGAGGCCGAGACCGAGTTGGCCGCCCTGGCGGCCGAGATCGCGACTCACGACAAGGCCTATCACCGGGACGACGCGCCGACCATTTCGGATGCGGACTACGACGCCCTGGTGACCCGCAACGCCGCCATAGAGGCGCGATTCCCATTGCTCGCCCGCCCGGACAGCCCGTCCCGGCGGATCGGCGCGGCACCGGCCGCCGGCTTCGCCAAGGTCACCCACGCGGTGCCCATGCTGTCGCTGGGCAACGCCTTCGGAGACGACGAGGTGACGGAGTTCGTCGCCCGGGTGCGGCGCTTCCTGGGCCTTGACCCCGACGAACCGGTGGTCCTGCTGGCGGAACCCAAGATCGACGGCCTGTCGATCTCGTTGCGCTACGAGAATGGCGTCTTCGTGCGCGGCGCGACGCGCGGCGACGGCACCACCGGCGAGGACGTGACGGCCAACCTGCGGACGGTCGATGACATCCTCGGCACCCTGCCCGGGGGTGCCCCCGAGATTCTCGAAATACGCGGCGAAGTTTACATGTCGAAGGGCGATTTCGCCGACCTCAACGCCCGCCAGGCGAAGGCCGGCGGCAAGACCTTCGCCAATCCGCGCAACGCGGCGGCCGGCTCGCTGCGCCAGAAGGACCCGGCGGTGACCGCCGAGCGGCCGCTCGGGATGTTCGCCTATGCCTGGGGCGAAGTCGTCGGCGCCGCGTGGGCGACCCACGGCGACTATCTGGAGACCCTGCAAGAATGGGGATTCCGGGTCAACCCGGACTCCCGGCGCTGCGCCGACCTGTCCGAGACGACGGCGCTCTATCGCGACCTGGAGAACCGCCGCGCGTCGCTGCCCTACGACATCGACGGCGTGGTCTACAAGGTGGACCGGGTGGATTGGCAGAAACGCCTCGGCCAGGTGGCCCGGGCGCCGCGCTGGGCGATTGCCCACAAGTTCTCGGCCGAGCGGGCGACCACCACGGTCGAGGCCATCGAGGTGCAGGTCGGACGCACCGGAACCCTGACCCCGGTCGCCCGTCTGGCGCCGGTCACGGTGGGCGGGGTGGTGGTGTCGCGGGCGACCCTTCACAACGAGGACTACATCGCCGACAGGGATATCCGGGTCGGCGACACGGCGATCGTCCAGCGGGCCGGCGACGTGATCCCGCAGGTGGTCGAGGTCGTGATCGACGATGCGCACACGAAACGTCCCGCCTATCGGTTCCCGACCGAATGTCCGCGCTGCGGCTCCGACGCGGTGCGCGAGGCCGGCGCGGCGGCGCGGCGCTGCGTCGGCGGACTCGTCTGCCCGGCCCAGGCGGTGGAGCGGCTGAAGCATTTCGTGTCGCGCGACGCCTTCGACATCGAGGGCCTGGGAGCCAAGCAGATCGAGACGTTCCGGGAAGACGGCCTGATCTGCGCGCCGCCCGACATCTTCGACCTGCAATGGGATGAACTGGCCTGGCGGCGCGGCTGGGGCGAAAAATCGGCCGACAACCTGATGGCGGCCATCGCCGAGCGGCGGACCATCCCCCTCGACCGGTTCATCCTTGCGCTCGGCATCCGCCAGGTGGGCCAGGCGACCGCCAGGGTGCTGGCCCGTCATTACGGCAACCTCGCTTCCTGGCGCGACGCCATGGACGCGGCGCGCGTCGTGGGCTCGGAAGCCCGTCAGGATCTGGCGGGAATCGACGGCATCGGCCCGTCGATGATCGACGACCTGATCGCCTTCTTCGGGGAGGGCCGCAACCGTGAGATCATGGAGGCCCTGACCGAACGCCTGACGGTGGCCGACGTCACCGCGCCCCCGGCCGACGAATCGCCGCTGGCCGGCAAGACGGTGGTGTTCACCGGGACGCTGGAGACCATGACCCGGGCCGAGGCCAAGGCCACCGCCGAGGCCCTGGGCGCCAAGGTCGCGGGATCGATCTCCGCGAGGACCGATATCGTGGTCGCCGGTCCCGGGGCCGGCTCGAAGCTCAGGAAAGCCCGGGACTTGGGCCTCGACGTGCTCGACGAGACGGGGTGGCGCGACCTGGTGGGGTAGCGCCGTTCGATCGGGTAAGGAGTCCGGATGATACGGATTCCGAATCCTTCATGCGGGTTGTGCGTAGTGGGTTAGCACTCCGAAATAGGTCTCCGGCAGACCAAGCGCCGGGTCCTGATCCAGGCCCAGGGCCAACAGGTCGGTCAACAGGTGGGTATGCGGACCGTCCGGGCTCGCCCCGGCGCCGCGGGCGATGGGCTGATAGACCTCGATTCGGGCCAGCGGCGATTTCACCACCCGATGCGGCGACGCCTCGATCAGCGTTGCCCGCAACTCCGCGTCGGCCATCAACGACACGCCCTCGGCCGCCCGCAGACGATCGATCAACCGGGCGTCGCCGGTCCGCACCATGAACGCGACCTGACGACGTCCCAGGCCCAGGTCGAACAGCAGGGCGTCGCGCCGATCGGGATCGAGGGAATCGCGGTCCGGGCCGATCTCGCGCACCAACGCCGGCGGATGCGGCGGCAGTTTCTCGTGGAACAGGGCATAGGTCACCGGGCCGGCCTCCGGGTCGGCGGCGAAGGCGCGCAGCCGGGTCGTGACGGCGACGCCGAGAGCGCCGCGCGAGGTCTCCAGCACCACGCCCTCGGCGATGTCGCGACACGCGACTGGCTCGTCGTCGACCCGCGAGAACTCGGCCAGCCCGCCATGGGTGCCGATCGTCCAGGTGCCGGTCCGGGCGCGCAGGGAGTCGAGAAGGCGCCGCTCGGTGTCGGCGGTCGAGAGATCGAGCACCGGATGCCCGAGCCCGCTGGCCGCCCGCCGAGACGCCAGTCGGGCCCAGACGGCGCGTCGGCGCGTCGCGGTCCAGGTACTCCAGCCGCCGATCTCGTCGCGGTCGCGGGCGCATCCGACACACAGGCCGGTGGACTCGTCGAGGCGGCAGATTCCCACGCAGGGCGAAGTGAGGACGGTCATGCGGAACTCCCCGGGACGCGAACCTTGAACCTGGGGTCGCGCGCGTCCGGTTCAAGGGGGCATGCCTTAGGGGTTGCCCGACATCACACCGCGAGATCGAAATAGAACCCGCGCGGCACGTCGCCGCGCATTTGCTGTCCGGAGCGCAGCAGTCGGTCGAGCCGCTCCAGGGCGCGGCGTTCCTGGTCGCTGGTCTCCTGATCGAAGGCGCGGGCGCGGCTGACCACGTCGCCGGAGGCGGCGTAGCTGCGCGCCCCGGCCTTGCCGGAGGCCTTCGCGGAGTCCAGGCGCCTGAGGGCGGCGTCAAGGGCGGAGGTGACGGGGTCCATGGCTGTGGCGCGGCGGTATCGGGTTAACGCGAATTGAAAAAATCTATCAGGTGGCCCGGGTGTCCGGCAATCCTCCCAGGCGGGCAACGGTCATCGCCGGGCCGTCCGGAGCGCCGTCGCGGCACAGGTCCAGCGCCCAGCGCACGCTCGGGAAAGCCAGCGCGTCCCAAGGCACCTCGTCCCAGGAGAACAGGCCGACCTCGCGGCTTTCCGGACCCGGCGCATAGTCGGGCGACGTCATGGTCGCCCGGTAGATCATGTAAATCTGGCCGATCCCCGGCAGTTCGTAAATTCCCAGCAGGCGATCGATGCGAATCCGGGCGCAGGCCTCCTCCCAGGTTTCGCGAACCGCCCCCTCGGCGGTCGTTTCGTCCAGTTCGAGGAACCCGGCCGGCATGGTCCAGAACCCCTCGCGCGGCGCGATAGCGCGCCGGCAAAGCAACAGCCGCTCGCCGTGGAACACCACCGCGCCGACCACCAGCTTCGGGTTCTCGTAGGCAATGTAGCCGCAATCGGGACAGGTCAGACGCTCCCGTTCGTCGCCGTCGGGAACGGCGATCACGAACGGCGCGCCCTTGCGGCCATAGGGTGTCCACGATCCGGCCATGGAGCTAGTTTGGCAGCCGACGCGCGTTCACCGCAAGGCGAAACCGCGCCCGGCGACGGGCGCGGCTCGACGCCCGGATGTTCAGGCGCGCACCACCGCGACGCCGGGAAGCTGCTTGCCCTCCAGCCATTCCAGGAACGCGCCGCCGGCGGTGGAGACGTAGGAAAAATCGGGCTCGACCCCGGCATGCTGGAGCGCCGCCACGGTATCGCCGCCGCCGGCCACCGACAGCATCTTGCCCTGCTTGGTGAGATCGGCCACGTACTTCGCGAGGTCCACCGTCGCGGCGTCGAACGGCGCGATCTCGAACGCTCCCAGCGGACCGTTCCACAGCACCGTCTTGCACTCGCCGAGCTTGGCGCGCAACTGGGCGACCGTCTTGCGGCCGGCGTCCAGGATCATGCCATCCTCGGGGATCGCCGCGATGTCGAGCGTCTCGTTGGCGGCATTGGCGGCGAACTCCTTGGCCACCACGCCATCGACCGGCAGCATCACCGTGCAACCCGCTTCCTCGGCCATCGCCAGCATCTTGCGCGCGGTGTCCGCCAGATCGTGCTCGCACAGCGACTTGCCGACGTCGACACCCTTGGCGTTCAGGAAGGTATTGGCCATGCCGCCGCCGATGACCAGAACGTCCACCTTTTGCGCCAGGTGGCCCAGAACCTCCAGCTTGGTCGATATCTTGGCGCCGCCGACCACCGCCGCGACCGGGCGGGTCGGGTTTTCCAGGGCGCCGGACAGCGCCTCCAGCTCGGCCTGCATCAGGCGGCCGGCGGCGGCCGGCAGCTTGTGCGCCAGGCCCTCGGTGGACGCGTGCGCCCGGTGAGCGCTGGAGAACGCGTCGTTGACATAGACGTCGGCCAATTCGGCCAGTTGCGCCACGAAGCCCGGATCGTTCTTCTCTTCCTCGGCGTGGAACCGCAGGTTCTCCAGAACGCAGATGTCGCCGTCCCCGAGGGTATCGATCACCGCCTTGGCGGCGTCGCCCACGCAGTCCTCGGCGAACTTCACCTCGCACCCCAGCGCCTTGCCCAGGGCCTCGGCGACCGGCTTCATGGTGAAGTCGGGGTTGCGCTTGCCCTTCGGGCGCCCCAGGTGACTGGTGACGATGACCCGGCCGCCCTTGTCCATCAGTTCCTTGAGGGTCGGGACGGTGCGATCGATGCGGGTGGTGTTGCTCACCGCGCCGTCCTTCATCGGGACATTGAGATCGGCGCGGACGAATACGCGCTTGCCGGCTACGTCTAGGCTGTCGATTGTCTTGAACGCACTCATGATGTCCATCCCCTTGTCGTCACGAATTTGACGTTCGTTATGGTCGGAACCGGGCGCGAAGGCAAGGGGCGGTTTTACGACACGCGGGAGGTGGGACAATGCGGAATGACGCCGCGATCGAGGAGATTATCGGTTTCTGGCTCGGCGACGGGACCACGTTCCGCCCGATGTGGTTCGAGAAATCGGTCGACATCGACCGGGAAATCCGCGATCGCTTCGGCGCCTGGGTGGCCCGGGCGTCGGCCGGGGACCTGGAAGGCTGGCTGGACGCGCCGCGGGGGTGCCTCGCCTACGTGATCCTGCTGGATCAGTTCACCCGCAATATCCACCGCGACGACGCGGCGGCGTTCGCGCACGACGCGCTGGCCCGCGCCGCCACCCGCTTCGCTCTCGCGCGCGGCCACGACGCCGACATGCCGCTCTATGCACGGCTGTTCCTGTATCTGCCGCTGGAGCACAGCGAAAACCTCGCCGACCAGGCGGACTCGGTGCGCCTGATCGCGGCGCTGGGCAATGACGACCTGACCCGTTACGCGGAGGCGCATTGCGACATCATCGCCCGCTTCGGCCGCTTTCCGCACCGCAACGCGGTTCTCGGCCGCGACACCACGCCGGAGGAAGCGCTGTTTCTCACCCAGCCCGGGTCGTCGTTCTGAGAACCCGACTAAAAAAATCGCTTGATTTCAAGGGCCGGAACGGCACCGGGAATGACCCGGCCGTCCCGGCCACGTGGGACGGGTTCGCGAGACGCGTCAGGACAGGCCCTCGACATACTCCAGATAGGCGTCGCGGTCCATCAGGCCGTCCGGCTCGGAGGCGTCGGCAATGGTCATCCGGAAGAACCATCCCGCGTCCTCGGCCGAGTCGTTGACCAGCGACGGATCGTCGTTCAGGCTCTCGTTGACCGCCGTCACCGCGCCGGACACCGGGGCGTAGATCTCGCTCGCCGCCTTCACCGATTCGACCACCGCCGCCTCGGCGCCGGTTTTCAGGCCGGCCCCGATCTCCGGCAGATCGACGAACACCACGTCGCCCAGTTGCGCCTGCGCGTAGTCGGTGATGCCGACCACGCCCTCGCCGTTTTCGATTCGGATCCATTCGTGATCCTTGCTGTACTTGACGGTCGTCATGCCAGTCCTCCCCCTTGCTCGATTATCAGCTTCGGAAATAGCGCGCCGGAACGAACGGCAGCTCGGTCACCCACGCCTTCATCGGACGACCGCGCAGGTCGACGGTGAGGCGGGTGCCCGGCGCCGCCAGATCGGCCGCCACGTAGCCCATCGCCAACGGATGCCCCACCGAGGGGCCGAACCCGCCGCTGGTGACGGTCCCGGCGCGCGTTCCGCCCGGCCTCAAAATCGCCGCTCCGGCACGCGCCGGGGCGCGGCCCTCGATCCGCAGGCCGACCCGTCGTCGCGCCGGCCCCTCGGCGAGTTGGCGGCGAATCGTCGCGGCGCCGGGAAATCCGCCGTCCTCGCGGCGCCGCTCGGGGATCGTCCAGGCGAGCCCGGCCTCGATCGGCGTGACGGTGGCGTCCAGATCGTTTCCATAGAGGCACAGTCCGGCCTCCAGGCGCAGGGTGTCGCGCGCCCCCAGGCCGGCCGGCCGGACCTCCGGCTCGTTCAGCAACTGGCGGGCCAACTCGTCGGCCATGCCGGCCGGCACCGACAGCTCGAATCCGTCCTCTCCCGTGAACCCCGAGCGCGACACCCGGCATTGGACATCAAGGGTCCGCATGATCTCGCAATTCATGAACGGCATGTGGCGGACGGCCGGGCAGAAGCGGGCCAGGACCTCGGCCGACCTTGGCCCCTGCAGGGCCAGCAGAGCGCGATCCTCGAGCACCTCCAGCCGGCAGTCCGACGGCAGGGCGGCGGCGAGATGCGCGAAATCGTCGGCCTTGCGGGCCGCGTTGACGACCAGAAAAAGATGGTCGCCCATGTTGGAGACCATAAGGTTGTCGCGGATTCCGCCATCATCGTTGGTCAGCAGGGTGTAGCGCTGGCTCCCGGCGCCCATCTCCTGGATGTCGCTCGGCACCAGGGCCTCCAGCGCCCGGGCGGCGTTCGATCCGCGGATGATCGCCTGGCCCATGTGCGAAATATCGAACAGACCGCAAGAGTCGCGGGTATGACGATGCTCGTCGAGGATGCCGGCGGCGTAGCGGAGCGGCATGTCGTAGCCGGCGAAAGCGATCATCCGGGCGCCCAGACCACGGTGCAGGGCGTTGAGCGGCGTCGCGAGAAGCTGGTTGGCGGATTGGGCGCTCATCGAGTCCTCCGCTCCGGTTCGGCGCGACGGTCGTTCTCGCCGTTGCACGGCGCCGTCGCGGGGTCCGTCCGGGTGTCGCCAAGGAGTTTAGGGGCTTCCGGTCGAAGGTCAACATCGGCGGCGCGACCGGCCGATCGCTCAGCGTCGCTGGAATCGCTTGCGGTTGAAGGCCAGTTGCTCGGGCGTCAGTTGGAAGCCCACGTAGATGCGATAGCTATGGCCGCGCTCGCCCTCGCCCAGCGGCACCTCGAGGTGCACCGGGGTGTCGGCGAAGCGCATTCGCGACACGTTACCGGGGAACCGCGCGGTCACCGAGAAATCCCGTTTCTGGCGCGGCGCGCGGGCCGCCGTGGCGACGGCGACGAAATAGGGCAGCACGCCGGCCCGGTCATTGTCGGCGTTGCCGCGTTCCGCCTCGAACAGAGGCGTCACGGTGACATGCAGGGTGCCCCGGGTGTGCGCGTCGTCGTCGAATTCGAACCGGCACGTGCTGTCCACGTCGCGGATGCGGCCGGCATGGTCGACATCGATCAGGTCGCGCCCCGAACCGGCGAAGACGACGATCTCCGACAGGTCGCGCGGCACCCCGACGGTCGGGCACGGCAGGGTCTCGGGCTTGCCGAACATGCTCTCGCAGCCGCTCGCCGAAAGGGTCGCGGCAAGCAGGCCGGCCAGGATTGCGGATCGGGGCATGGCGTCTCAGAGTGAATTATGGGTGCCGTCGCAGAAGGGTGGGTTGGCCGTCGCCTTGCATCCGCAAAGATACATCGTTCCGGATTTCTTGGCCACGCACCTTTTGGGGCCGAACCCGGTTCCGCAGTGCGCGCCATCACACCAGGGTTCATTTTGACTAAAACCACAACTACACCACCAGTAGGATTTTCCTTCTTCCACCACCACTACATAGGGTGCCTTCCGGGCAATCGCCGGCTGCTTCATGGGGAGACTCCTGGATGCCGGGTCGGGAGGATCGACTGTAGGCAACCGAAAGTCGGGATACAAGGCCGGTATCGAGTTTGACGCGAGCCCCTTGCCTGGACGGCGTCGAACCGCCAATCTAGGAGCCGCCCGACTCCATAATCCCCCCAAGCCTGGGAGAGACCGCCATGCGGCTCGATGATTCCGCCCTGCTGCGCGATACCGCCTACGTCGGCGGTGCCTGGACGACGGCCGACGGCGGCGGCACCCTGGTTGTCATCGATCCCGCCAGCGGCGCCGAACTGGGCCGGGTGCCCGACATGGGAGCGGCGGAGACCCGGCGCGCCATCGCGGCGGCCGAGGCGGCGCAGGCCGGCTGGCGGGCGCTCACCGCCAAGAACCGGGCGGCGATCCTGCGCAAATGGCATGACCTGATCCTCGACGCGGCCGACGACCTGGCCACCCTGATGACCGCCGAGCAGGGCAAGCCGCTCGCCGAATCACGCGGCGAGGTGGTCTACGGGGCGAGCTTCATCGAATGGTACGCCGAGGAAGGCAAGCGGATCTACGGCGACACCATCCCCGGCCATGCCGCCGACAAGCGCATCCTGGTGCTCAAGGAGCCGGTCGGCGTGGTCGCCGCGATCACCCCCTGGAACTTCCCCAACGCGATGATCACGCGCAAATGCGCGCCGGCCCTGGCGGCCGGCTGCGCGGTGGTGGTCAAGCCGGCCGAGGACACCCCGCTGTCGGCCCTGGCGCTGGCCGAGCTGGCCGACCGGGCCGGCTTTCCGCCGGGCGTGCTCAATGTCGTCACCGGCCGCGACCCGGCGGCCATCGGCGGCGAGCTGACCGCCAACCCGGCGATCCGCAAGCTTTCCTTCACCGGCTCCACCGAGGTCGGCAAGCTGTTGATGAAACAGTGCGCCGACACCATGAAGAAGGTCAGCCTGGAACTGGGCGGCAACGCGCCGTTCATCGTGTTCGACGACGCCGACCTGGATGCCGCGATCGCCGGAACCCTGGCCAGCAAGTACCGCAACACCGGCCAGACCTGCGTCTGCGCCAACCGCATCCTGGTGCAGGATTCGGTGCACGACGCCTTCGCCGAAAAGCTGGCCGCCGCCGTGGGGACGCTCAAGGTCGGCCCGGGGCTGGACGGCGACACCCAGCAGGGACCGCTGATCAATCCGGAGGCCGTACAAAAGGTGGAGCGCCTGGTCGCCGACGCGGTGGACAGGGGCGCGCGGGTGGTTTGCGGCGGTCGCCGCCACGATCTGGGCGGCACCTTCTACGAACCGACCATCCTGACCGGAGTGACGGCGGAGATGGCCTGCGCCCGGGAGGAAATCTTCGGTCCCGTGGCGCCGCTGTACCGGTTCTCGACCGAGGACGAGGCGGTGCGGCTCGCCAACGATACCCGCCATGGCCTCGCGGCCTATTTCTATGCGCGCGACGTGGGCCGGGTATTCAGGGTCGCCGAGGCGCTGGAGTACGGGATCGTCGGCGTCAACGAGGGGATCATCTCGACCGAGGTGGCGCCGTTCGGAGGATTCAAGGAATCCGGCCTCGGCCGCGAGGGCTCCAAGTACGGCATCGAGGAGTTCCTGGAGATCAAGTACCTCTGCCTGGGAGGGATGTAGGCGTTGCACGGTCTGGCGGTGGTCGCGGTGTTCCATGACCTGTCCGAGGCGCAGGTCGCATGCTCGTTTCTCGAGGCGCGCGGATTTCACCCGCTGCTCCGCGACCGCAACACCGTCGCCATGAACTGGGGATATCTGTTCGCGCTGGGAGGGCTGCGCCTCTCGGTGCCGGCCGCCGAGGCCGGTTCCGCCCTCGAGACACTCGACCCCGTTCGAAAGGCGGCATCCAACGACGGTTCAACGGCCTGCCCGGCCTGCGGGTCCGTGGGGATATTTCAGAAGCGATCCTGGTTCTGGTCGGTGCTCGGGCTGCTAAATGGAGTCGCCGCTCCCCGCCCAACCGGACGGCACGTCTGCCGCGACTGCGGTCACGAGTTTGGTTACGCCCCGTGATGACTCGCGGAAGATCTCCATAAACGGGTCGTCGCGGGCGCGCGACGGCCGCATTCCGGATCCGGCCGGTCGAGCGTCCGGAAAACCGGGCGCGTCAACCTCCTCCGTTATCGACCAGGGTGCCCAGGTGGTCGTCGGGTCCGTCGTAGCGGTAGGTGAGGGTCGCGTCGCCGGGCACCGCCTCGATTTCCTTCGGGGTGCCTTTATTGATCTCGCGGCGATCCTCCTCCACGTAGCGATAAACGATTTGGCGCGCGGTCAACGGCCGGCCGAGCGGATCGACCTCCTCGACCCGGGCGCCGTGGCGGGTGAACCGCTGTTCCGGCCCCAGGCCCCAGCGCCGCCAGCCGAGCAGGTGTCCGTCAGCGTCATAATCGTAGACGTCGGACCACCGCCGCGCGTGGAAGAGCACCGGGTCGACGGCGCGGTCGGCCAGATCCGGCGCCCGGTAGTCGACGCTCAGCAGCCGACCGTCGGCCGCGTAGTCCCGTTTCTGGTTGGGCGGATAGACGAAACTGACGAACGACGGCGCCGACCAGATGCCGCCGCGCCGGGTGAACACCCCGATGTCGACGCGGTCGGTGGTCAGTTCCGGGTGTCCCGGCACCGGCCGCCGGCCATGCCAGGGCACCACGATTTCAACCCGCGATGCCCGATCATCCTTCGGCACGATGCGGATCCGCTCGGCATCGCCGCGCAGCACCACCCATTCGAAGCGCAGCGGCGTGTCATCGAGGTTTTGTGTGTTGGCGGCGCTGATCACCATCCGTTTTTCATGGGTGGTGCCGCGCACCACGCGGGCGATGGCGGCCGGGGTGGTGAACAGGGTTTCCGAGACCTCCGGACCAAACGCCTCGATCCCCGGCCGAGGCCGGCTTTCGTTCACCACGTCGAGGTGAACCATCGGCGGCACCCGGTCGACGGTCAGGCCGTTGGCGAGGGTGACCATCTTGGCCCGGTCGAGGTGCTCGGCCTCGAAGGCCGAGGGATGGGCGCGTCCGCTCAGGTAGTCGGCGTCGTCGTCCACGAAGGTCTGGCCACGCCGCAGGATCATCTGCACGGTCGGCATCAGAAGCCGGTTGGCGCGCAGGTAGGCCTTCACGTCGGGTCGGAACGCCGCCAGGATGTCGAGCGCGGCGGCGACGAACGGCTTGTCGGAACGGGACGAGCCGTGCGAGGCGATCAGATAGGGCATGTTGGCGGGAAACAGGTCGCCCTGCCTCAGGTCGTGATCCCGATGCCCCGGGTACACATACAGATGATCGCTCCGATATTGGCGATACAGCTTATCGGGCACTCCGGGCCGGGTCATGGCGTCGCGCGGGTGGCTGCGGCCAAGCACCCCGGTGCGCACGGTCGACGCATTGCCCACCGTGACGTGGTCGAACATCAGGGCAACGCCCAGGCCCTGATGGACACCCGCCGCGTGGGCGATGTCCGAGTATTCCACGAAGGCCACCTGCGGAAACCGCTCGGGCCGCAGGGAGGCGTGGTCGAAATCCCGGTTGTCGTACAGGTCGCCGTGATTGCCGGCCGCGCGGCCCTCGGCGTACCAGTCGTTCAGCAGGTCGGCATGGGGCGCGTCGATGGCGCGCACCACGGCGGAGTCCGATTGGTCGCTGTCGAACAGGAACAGCGCCTTGAGGGTCTTGAGTCGGCGGTCGAATCCGGTATTCCGTTCGCCGACCAGGGCGATTCCGTCCTTGATCGGACGCCGGCCCGGCTCGAACGGCCGCGGATCCTGGACCGCCGGGGCGCCGGCGGCGGCGATCAGATCGTGGAATCGCGGCCGATCGCGCAACGCCGCGAAGGCCGGTTCGGCTTGTAATCGCGGGACATCGCGAAAGCCGCGCGCGACGGCCGATTCCAGCACCATCAGAATCTGTTCCTCCGCCCCCCCCATGCCGGCCAGACGCACGGCATACAGGTAGCGCGGCTCGGCCAGATGCGGGTAGCGGCGGACCAGACGATTCGCCATGCCGAGCACCCGTTTCGGCTCTTCCGTGCCGTCCATGCGCTCGATCCGCTTGATCCACTGCCGGAGATCGTGTTCGATGACCGGTGCGTTGTGCCGCGCCAGGGTCGAGAGAACGCTCCGCTCCTGGGCCCGGGCCGGCCCCGAGCCGGCAAGCACGAACAGCGCCAGGATGACGGCCGCCCCCAGAAAGCCGGCGCCCATGTCCCGCCACGCGGACCTTGGCGGAGGCATCCCCGCGCGGCGGGGTCTGGCGGTCGGCGCGGTTTCGGTCATGTCGTCGTCCTCCGGTTTCGGAACGTCCGGCAAGGGTAACGAATCGCGTCCGGCGTGTTAAGGGCGGTATCCGGCCGGAATGCGGCGACCTCCGTTCAATCGGCCACGGGATCGGGCCGCCGGGTCACTCCATTTCGAGGGCGGACTTGTAGAGATCGAGCAACTCCTCCGCCTCGCGGCGGTCGGACTGGTCCATCTTGCGGAGTCGGATCACCTGGCGCATGACCTTGGTGTCGAACCCGGCGCCCTTGGCCTCCGCGTACACTTCCTTGACGTCGGCCGCGATGGTCGCCCTTTCATCTTCGAGCCGTTCGATTCGCTCGATGAAGCCGCGCAGGCGATCGGCGGCGATTGCTCCGGTTTCGGCCATCGACGGTGTCCTTTTTTCTGGTGCTGGCGGGCGGTTACGGCCTCCGGGTTTAACGCCGACCGGTCGGCGAGGCAAGCCGTTGGCATCTACCTCGCCGATGGGTTAATAGTGAGGCATCGGTACACTTGTCGACAAGATGCCTTCGCGCGGGAACGATCATTGGCCCTATACAACTACGAACGATTCAGGGTGTTCATGGCGGAAGACAACCAGTTCGTCCGCAGCACCATGCAGGATCTTCTGCGACACCTGGGCTTCGGCCGGGTCATTACGGTGGAGAACGGTCAGGAAGCGATCGAGCACCTGAAGTCGTTCGCCGCTCCGAGCCGCGCGGGTCAGGGGATCGACCTCGTGATCTCGGACCTGGTGATGTCTCCGATCAACGGCCTCCTGTTGCTGCGTTGGATCCGCACCGCGAACGAATCCCCGAACCGGTTCATGCCGTTCATCATGCTGTCGGGGGCGGCCGACCGCAAATACGTCGAGGCGTCCCGCGACCTCGGGGTTACCGAATTCCTCGCCAAGCCGTTCTCGGTGACCTCCGTCTACAAGAAGCTCATCGAGTTGACCGACCATCCGCGTCAGTTCGTGATGACCCACGAATACTTCGGCCCCGACCGACGGCGTCAGAAAACCGGCATGCCGCCGGGCGACGACGAGCGCCGAACGACGCCCGAGAGCGAAATCACGATCGTCTACAACGCCAAGGAAATGAAACGGCCCCGCAAGGGCGCCACGGGGGTCTGGTATTTCCGCCTGCCCAATTCCCTGCGCGACAAGGCGGGCGGCATCGGCGCCACCGGCGGCGGCGAGTTGCCCAGCGAACTCCTGGAGATGGCTGAGGAGAAACTGGAGCGCGCGAAGCTCGATTTCACCACCTGGGCGCTCGATTACCTGTCCCAACTGTCCGACCTGTGCACCGAGGCGCTGCTGCAACCGGGGCGCCGCAATACCCATTTCGAAAAAATCAACCTGCTCGCCCTGGAACTGCGCGGCCAGGGCGGCACCTTCGGGTTCCCGCTGGTGTCCGTCATCGCCAAGGGTCTGTTCAACCTGACCCAGGAAGGCTGCCGGGAAGACGACAACGCGGTCGAGATCGTCAAGGCGCACATCGATTCCATGCGCGCGGTGATCCGCGAGAAGGTGCGCGGCGACGGCGGCCCGCTGGGCAAGGAACTGCTCAAGGAACTGAAGGACGCGATCGACAAGCATTCGGTGGTCGGGTGATGGCGAGTCGATGCGGAATCCGTCGCCGGCCGGCGCCGGCGTGGCGGTCAAATCATCACGACCGGTGAACGCCCGCATCGCCCGCGCAGGCGGCCAGCGCGACGGCCATGTGATCGGGCGTCGGCGCCACGACCGAGATCGGCGGCCGGTTGTCGTGAAGCGGCAGGACGAGGGCGCGGGCCAGCAGATGCAGCCTCGGGCCGCCGCTTCCGTAGACCGGATCGCCGAGAATCGGGCACCCGAGGGCGGCGCAGTGAACCCGCACCTGATGGGTGCGGCCGGTGCGCGGGCGCAGTTCCAGCCACGCAAGGCCATCGCCCCGCCCGCGCAGCCGGTAGTCGGTCGCCGCCGCCCGCCCCGTCGGATCGACCACCATCCGCCAGCCGTCGCGGCGATCGCTGCGCTTGGCCAGCGGAAGGTCGACGGTTCCGGCGTCGTCGGCCGGCCGGCCGGCCACCACGGCCCAATAGGTTTTCTCGACAAGGCGCCGCTCGAACAGCCGGCCCAGCCTGCGCAGCGCCCGCCGGTTGCGGCCGAGCGCCAGACATCCGGCGGTGTCGCGGTCGAGCCGATGGACCGGCGCCGGGATTTCCTTGTAACCGAACCGCAGGGCCGCCAGATAGGACTCCAGGTGATCGCCGCCGCTCGGTCCCGGGTGAACCGCCAGCCCGGACGGCTTGTCGAGCACCAGGAGCAGGTTGTCGCGGTACAGCACCCGCGACGCCAGATCGTGGGGCGGCGCCGGACTATCCGTCTCGGACACGAGGGCAGACATCATGGACTTGCTTTCCGGCGACGCCTATCGCACCGCCGCGGCTCTGATGGAGACCCATGGCGCGGCGGGTGCCCGGCGAATCGCCCAACGGCGGGCCAACGACTTCCTGGACGCCCGGGACTTCGAGGCCAGCGCCCGTTGGAAGGCGGTTCTCGACGCGGTGCGCGAACTGGCCCACGAGGCGCCGCCACCCGGTCGGCGGCCGAACTGACCGGCGGCACTACGCGTTGCACAATGCGATCCGCGTCAGGTGTGAGTCCTCCTTCGCGACCGTCCCCTCGACCGCCCGCCCGGACGCCAGATCGTCCCACACCCCGACCAACCGTCCACACAAGGTATCCAGCGAGTCCGCGTAGAGATGTCCCTGCCAGGAGATCTCGGACTCTCCCGGGTCGGAGCGTTGGACGGTCAGTTCGTAGACGTGGGTCTGGCGCAGCATTCTGCGAGGTCCCAGGAACTTCGCGATGCGCAGGGTCCACGCGATATCGGGAACGGACGGATCGCGGAGCGCGATGTCGCAGGCCAGATCGTCCAGGCCACCGTCGCCGGGTGGCAGCCGGACATCGCCGATCAGGAGGCCTCGCCCGGCCAGATCGTCGCGTAGACGGATACAGCGCGCGGCATCCTTGTCCTCGAAGAACACCCGGGTATAGGGGCCGCTGCAACCAGCCATCAGACGTCGCCGAATTCGAGACCCCGCACCGCCTCGAACCCCTCGAACCGAGGCGGCCCAAGGTACAGATCGCGGTTGCCGCCGGCTCCCGCATGGGCCTTGCGAAAGGCCTCCGAGCGGGTCCAGTCCTCGAATGCCCGCATCGACTCCCAGACCGTGTGCGAGGCATAGAGGGCATGGTCCTCGGCCTCCGGACCCTTGAGCAGGTGGAAGGACACGAAGCCCGGCACCTCGGCGAGATGGCTGTCGCGTTCGGCCCACATGCGTTCGAAATCGGCCTCGCGGCCCTTGACGATGTGAAAGCGGTTCATGGCGACGAACATGGGCGGTCTCCGATCGGATCGAGGCGGCGCGCGGCGGGTATTCCGCGAGGGTGGCCCCGGACGGGCCCGAAATCAAGCCCCGGGCCGCCGCGCTCAATCGACCTCGGCCGGCAGGCGGACCCGGAACCGCGCCCCGGCCACCCGGCCATCGGCGGCGTGCCGGTTGGCGGCATCGATGCGGCCGCCCAGGGCCTCGACGATCTGCCGCGAGATGGACAGGCCGAGCCCCGAATGGGTGCCGAACTTCTCGCCGGCCGGTCGCTCGCTGTAGAAGCGGCTGAAGATCGCCTCCTCCTTGCCCGGCGGCAGACCCGGCCCGTCGTCGTCCACCGTCACCTCGACCCGATCGCCGTCGCGACCCAGAACGAGGCGCAGGACGCCGTCCGGCGGGCTGAACGAAATCGCGTTGGCGATCAGGTTGCGGAACACCTGGACCAGCCGATCCTCAAGCCCGGACACCCGCAGATGTCTCGGGTCGGCCCGGATGTCGAGGGCGATATCGGGGCCGCCGCGTTCCTCGCCGGTGGTCCGATAGACATCGGCCAGGGTCGCGATCAGGCCGCCGAGGTCGACCGTCTGGTGTTCGGCGCGCGACAACTCGGCATCGAGGCGCGAGGCATCGGAAATATCGGTGATCAGCCGGTTGAGTCGCTGCACGTCGTCGAGGATGATCGCCATCAGCCGCTTCTGCTGCTCCGGATCGTCGATCCGCGCCGCCGTCTCGACGGCGCTGCGCAGCGATCCCAGGGGGTTCTTGATCTCGTGCGAGACGTCGGCCGCGAACCGCTCGATGGCATCCATGCGAGCCCACAGGGCGGTGGTCATGTCGCGCAGCGCGTTGGACAGGTCGCCGATTTCGTCGTTGCGTCCGGACAGGTCGGGAATGCTGAGACTGCGCCCGACGCTGGAACGCACCCGGTCGGCGGCCCGCGACAACAGGCGCAACGGTCGCGCGATGCTGGCCGCCAGATAGAGCGACAGCAGCACCGAAATCGCCAGCGCGATTCCGGACACCATCAGGATGTCGACCCGCACATCGAGCAACGCCGCGTCGACGCGCCGCGAATCCGTGGTCACCATCAGTGCTCCCATGACCTTCTTGTAGCGCGTCACCGGCACCGCCACCGACAGCATGGTCGCCGCGTCGCCGTTCGACGACGCCCGCTCGGCCATCGTCACCCCGCCCGTCAGGGCGGCCACCGCCTCCGGGTAGTCGGAAGCCTTCTGGTCCAGGTGCTCTTCGTACAGTTCCAGGTTCTTGCGGCCGGACAGCCACCGCAGAAGCCGATCGGTCAAGCCGACCGCGCCTTCCGGGAGGCCCGAGGCATCGGGCGGCGGCGGCAAGCGCTCGATCTCGATGGTTCCCATGCCGCCCAGGAGACGCCGGGAATCCGCCAGCAGGGCGCCGTCCGGCGTGAACAGGCGGGCCCGCGCGCTGGTGTTGCGGACGATGCCGCGCACCATCTGGCGGGCCATCGGCGGAAAAATCTCGTGCGTGTCGGGGCCGGTCTTCACCGCCGCGCCCTCGGCCAGGGCGGCGGCGAAGATCTTGGCATGGGTGCGCAGAACCGTGAGCTCGGCGCCGATCAGGATGCGCCGGTACTCGCCAAGGTACAGCAGGCCGGTCACCAGAACCGCCAGGGCCAGCGCGTTGACCGCCAGGATGCGCCGGGTGATCGGCGAGAAACGGCGCCGCCGGACCGGCGGCTGGTCGCCCCCGGCCATCGATCAGTCCCGGTACCTGTAACCGATGCCGTATAGGGTCTCGATGCTGTCGAAGGTATCGTCGGCGGCCCGAAACTTCTTGCGCAGCCGCTTGATGTGGCTGTCGAGGGTGCGATCGTCCACGTAGATGTTCTCGCCGTAGGCGGCGTCGATGAGCTGGTCGCGGCTCTTCACATGACCGGGCCGCTGAGCCAGCGCCTGAACAATCAGGAACTCGGTCACCGTCAGGTTCAGGGGCCGCCCCTTCCAGGCGCACAGATGGCGCGCCGGATCGAGCACGAGGTCGCCGCGCGTCAGTTTCGGCGCCGGCTCCGCCGAGCCGTCGTCGGGCGCCGGCGCCGGATCCGGCTCGCGCCGACGGAGCACCGCCTGGATGCGGGCGATCAGCAGGCGCTGGGAGAATGGTTTCTTGATGTAGTCGTCGGCCCCCAGGCGCAGGCCCAGCAGTTCGTCCACCTCCTCGTCCTTGGACGTCAGGAAGATCACCGGCAGGTCGCGCTCCTTGCGCAGACGGGTCAACAATTCCATGCCGTCCATGCGCGGCATCTTGATGTCGAGTACCGCCAGGTCGATCGGCCGGTTCATCAGGCCGGTGAAGGCCTCGGCGCCGTCCTTGTAGGTAATCACCTCGAATCCCTCGGCCTCCAGGGCCATGGCCACCGAGGTCAGGATGTTCTGGTCGTCGTCGACCAGGGCGATGGAATGGGTCACGTCGGCGCTCCCTGCACGGATCGTTGCGTGGCTGGCGGGATGTCCTGGCTACGGACGGATTTTGGCGGATTTATGCCCATCGCGGTCAATCCAGGGCGGCCAGGCGCGCGCGCAGGCGCGATTCGAGGCCGGATTCGGCGTGGCGGTAGTGATGCATGTATTCGTCGTCGCGCCGCCGCAGGTGCCCGGCCCGCTCCAGGCGCGCCAGAGCGGACAGGGTCTCGTCCTCCGGAATCCAGGCCAGGGTGGCCAGATCGGCCTCGCAAAGCTCGCGGTCGACCAGCGCCGCCAGCAGGCATGCCTCCAGCGGGCCATCGAGCGAGAGATCCTCGGCCAGACGGACGCATTGGGACTCCGACGGCCGGGGAATGGTCTCCATCTCGCCACAGGCCTTGGTGCCGTATTCGATCCACGCCAGCCGCCCCGGCCCGGCCCGTTCGCGGGCCATTGCCACGTCCGACGGGGCGAGGCATCGGATCGGGCATTCGACGGCATGGTTCGGTTGATCGGTCATGGCGGTGTCCGTTGTACCGCGAAACGCCGCCGCCGGTCACGCCCCTTGACCCGGTGCGCCGTTCGGGCCATTGAAGGGACCACCGAATCGGGAGCACCCCAATGCCAGATCTTTCCGCCTTGCTGTTCGATGTCGATGGCACCCTCGCCGAAACCGAGGAATTGCACCGCGTCGCGTTCAACGAGACCTTCGCCGAATTCGGCCTGGATTGGTCCTGGGACGCCGCGCTGTACAAGCGGCTGCTCAAGGTGGGCGGCGGACGCGAGCGCATCCGCCATTACGCCGAGGACCATCGCGAAACGGTGCTGGACGGCGGATTGATCGCCGACATCCACCGCGCCAAGACGGCCCGCTACCAGCAGGGCATCACCGACGGGCGCCTGCCGTTGCGTCCCGGCGTCGCCGATCTGCTCCACGCCGCCCGGGCGGACGACCTGCGCCTGGCGGTGGTGACCACCACCTCGCGCGGCAACGTCATCGAACTCCTGGCGGCCAATCTGGGGGCCGAGGGGCCGAACCTGTTCGAGGTCATGGCAACCGGCGAGGACGCGATCCGCAAGAAGCCCGATCCGATGGTTTACGAGGCCGCGCTGAGCCATCTTGGCCTGCCGCCCGAGGCCTGCCTGGCGATCGAGGATTCCGGAATCGGCCTCGCCGCGGCGACGGCGGCCGAGGTGCCGACGGTGATCACCCGCAATCCATGGACCGAGGGCGACGACTTCTCGGCCGCCCTGGCCGCGTTCGACGACCTCGCGGAAGTGACGCTGAAGGATCTGCGGGCGCTGCACGCCGGCCTCGCGCCCGCCGCCACGTCATAGACGGAAGGCCGGCCCCCTCACCTCGCCGCTCCGGACAGGGCGCCGGCGGTCAGGCGGGCGGTCTCCGGCCAGGAAAATCGGGCGGCCCGAATCCGCGCCCGTTTGGAATACTGGGCACGCAGGGCATCGTCGCCCCACATGGATGCGATCGCGCGCGCCATCGAGTCCGGATCGGCGGGATCGAACCAGACCGCCGCGTCCCCGGCGATTTCCGGCATGGCGGCGGCCTCGGCGCAGGCCACCGGGGCTCCGCAGGCCATCGCCTCGACAAGCGGATTGCCGAAGGTCTCGGCCAGCGACGGGAACACGAACAACCGGCAGCGTCGGTACAGATCGGCCAGTTGTCCGGGAGTCCGATGGCCCAGGAACGCGATCCGCGCGGCGAGACCGGTCCGGCGGACTTGCGCCCGCAGGCGATCGTGGTAATCGGCATCCACCGGCCGCCCGGCGATCCTGAGGTGTATCCCGTCCGGCAACCGGGCCAGGGCCTCGATCAGGCCGTGATAGTTCTTCTGGATATAAAGGTCGCCGACCGCCAGCAGAAAATCCTCGCGCGGCGCGTCGTCCGGACGGAACAACGGCGAGACTCCGTGCGGCACGATGCGCAGCTTGGTCCGGTGCGCGGCGGCGACTCCCCGGTACAGGATGTCGGCGGCATGGCGGGAAACCGCCAGCACCGCCGGCGCGCGGCGGATGGAGGCCCGGGTGACGATCCCCAGCACCCACCAGTAGAGGCGCTTCAAGAACCGTGTCTCCGTCTGCCCGACCGCCAGGGTATTGCGCAGCAGGACGACCGGACGGGGCGCCAGCAACGGTCCGAAATTGGCCGGCGAAAAGGTGACGTCGACCTTCAGGCGACGGGCCAGTCCGGGCAGGCGCACCTGCTCCCAGGCCAGCAGGCGCAGGAAACCGCTTCGGAAACGCACCCAGCGGACCGGGACATGATGGTCCAGGTCGGCGAACAGCGGTCGCTGGGAGTCATGGAGCAGCAGGATCGGTTCGATCTCCGGGCGTGCGACCAGGTGCGGCATGATTTCGCGCAGGTAGGTCACCCCGCCGCCGCTCTTGGCATGCAGGCCGTTGATCAGGACGCGGACCGGGGCGGTCATTCCACCGTGACGCTCTTCGCCAGGTTGCGCGGCTGATCGACGTCGGTGCCCTTGAGCACCGCCACGTGGTAGGCCAGAAGCTGCACCGGAATGGCGTAGAGGATCGGCGCCACGAAGGGATCGATGGTCGGCAGTTCGATGCTCGCCTCCGCCATGTCGCCGAGGCGGGCGATTCCCGCCTGGTCGGACAGAAAGATGACCTTGCCGCCGCGCGCCTTCACCTCCTGCATGTTCGACGCGGTCTTGTCGAACAGGCCGTCGGACGGCGCGACGACGATCACCGGCACGGCCTCGTCGATCAGCGCGATGGGGCCGTGCTTCATCTCGCCGGCGGCATAGCCCTCGGCGTGGATATAGCTGATCTCCTTGAGCTTCAGGGCGCCTTCGAGGGCGATGGGATAGCCGGTGCCACGGCCCAGGTAGAGGACGTCGCGGGCCTCCGCCACGTCGTGCGCCAGTTCGGCCAGCCGCTCGTCGTGCATCAGGACGTCGTTGGCCCGCGCCGGAACCTCGGTCAGGGCCTGGCACAAGACCTCCTCGCGGGCCCGGGTCAGGGCGCCGCGCGCCTTGGCGAGACCGATGGCCAGCGAGGCCAGAACGGTGAGCTGGGTGGTGAACGCCTTGGTGGAGGCGACGCCGATCCCCGGGCCGGCCTTGGTCCGCAGCACGAGGTCCGACTCGCGGGCGATGGTGCTTTCCGGCACGTTGACCACCGAGACGATGTGCTGACCCTGGGCGCGGGCGTAGCGCAGCGCGGCCAGGGTATCGGCCGTCTCGCCCGACTGCGAGATGAACAGGGCGACACCGCCCGGCGGCATCTGGAGGTTGCGGTAGCGGAACTCGGAGGCGATGTCGGTCTCCACCGGCAGGCCGAGCAGTTGCTCGAACCAGTAGCGGGCGACCAGCCCGGCATAGAACGCGGTGCCGCAGGCGACGATGGTGATGCGCGCCAGGCGGCCCGGATCGAACGACAGGTCCGGCAGGGTAATGACCCGGTTCCAGGGATTGAGGATCGACTGCAGGGTGTCGCCCATGACCGACGGCTGCTCGTAGATTTCCTTGAGCATGAAGTGAGGATAATTGCCCTTGCCGGTCATCGCCCCCGAGGTGGCGGTGAGCTTCACCTCGCGCACCACCGGGTTGCCGGCGGCGTCGAAGATCGCCGCGCCGTCGCGGCCGACCACCGTCCAGTCGCCCTCCTCCAGGTAGCAGATGCGCTGCGTCAGATGGGCCAGGGCCAGGGCGTCGGAGCCCAGGTACATCTCGCCGTCGCCGTAGCCGATCGCCAGCGGGCTGCCGCGCCGGGCCCCGATCATCAGGTCTTCCTGGCCGGCGACCAGGATGGCCAGGGCGAAGGCGCCCTCCAGTTTCTCCAGGGTGGCGAACACGGCGTCGCGCGGAGCCATCCCGTCGTCCAGGAAGCGGCTGACCATGTGCACCACCACCTCGGTGTCGGTCTCGGTCTCGAACCGATGCCCCCTGGCGTCCAGCTCCTTGCGCAGGTCCTGATAGTTCTCGATGATTCCGTTGTGGACCAGCACCACCCGTTCATCGGTGTGCGGGTGGGCGTTGATCTCGGTCGGCGCGCCGTGGGTGGCCCAGCGGGTATGGCCGATTCCGACGGTGCCGGGCAGCGGAGTGGTGTCGATCAGCCGCTCCAGGTTGACGAGCTTGCCCTCGGCCCGCCGTCGCTCGATGCCGCCATCGGTGAGCGACGCCATGCCGGCCGAATCATAGCCCCGGTACTCGAGCCGTTTCAGGCCGTCGAGCAGCAATGGCGCCACGTCGCCCTTGCCGATGATTCCGATGATCCCGCACATGGCGCGCTATCCCTTCTTGCGGGCCGCCTTCTCCGCCGCCTTGCGGTCGCGGAAGTCGGCGGCGAAGCCTCCCAGTTCCTGCTGTTTGGCGCGGGTCACGGCGAGGGCGTCCGATTTCACGTCGCGGGTCACCACGCTGCCGGCTCCGATCATCGCGCCGTCGCCCACCGCCACCGGCGCCACCAGGGCGGTGTTGGAGCCGATGAAGACGCCGGCCCCGATGTCGGTGTGATGCTTCAGGAAGCCATCGTAGTTGCAGGTGATGGTGCCGGCTCCGACGTTGGCCTCGCGGCCGATCCGGGCGTCGCCGATATAGCTCAGGTGGTTGACCTTCGCCCCGGCCTCGATGTCCGACTTCTTGACCTCGACGAAATTGCCGATCCGTGCCTTCGGCCCGACGCGGGCCTCCGGGCGCAGGCGGGCGAACGGGCCGATCTGCGCGCCCTCGGCGACGCTGGCGCCCTCGAGGTGACAGAACGAACGGATTTCGGCCCGATCGCCGACCACCACCCCGGGACCGAACACCACGTTGGGGCCGACCGTCACGTCGCGGCCGAGCCTCGTGTCCCAGGACAGGAACACGCTGTCCGGGTCGGTCAGGGTGGCGCCGCCGTCCATCGCCGCGGCACGCAGACGGGTTTGCACCGCCGCCTCCGCCTTGGCCAGGTCGGCGCGGCAGTTGATGCCCAGAAGCTCCGCCTCGTCGCCTTCCACCATCGCGCAGGCGAGGCCGTCGGCGCGGGCCAGGGCAACGATGTCGGTCAGATAGTACTCGCCCTTGGCGTTGGCGTTGCCGATCCGGTCGAGCAGTCCGAACAGGTGGCGGCCCGAAACGCACATCAGGCCCGAATTGCACAGGTCGATGGCCAGTTCGTCCGGGCTCGCGTCGCGCGCCTCGACGATCGACCGGACGGACCCGTCCGGCTCCAGGATCAGGCGGCCATAGGCGCCCGGATCGGCCGCCCGGAAGCCCAGAACGGCCAGTCCACGGTTCGGCTCGGCGCGCCTGGCGGCGACCATGCGGCGCATGGTCTCGGCTCTTAGCAGCGGCGTGTCGGCGAACATGATCAGCACGTCGCCGTCGAAGCCGGCCAGTCCCTCGCGCGCCGGCAGCACCGCGTGCCCGGTGCCCAGCCGCTCGGTCTGCACGACGGTCGGCCAGGGGGCGACGGTGGCCGCCACGTCGTCCATCCCGGGGCCGACCACGACCACCACCCGGTCGGGCGACAGGCGTTCGATCTCGGACAGGAGATGAGCGACCATCGGCCGCCCGGCCAGCGGATGCAACGCCTTCGGGCGATCCGACTTCATGCGGGTTCCCAATCCGGCGGCGAGGACGACGGCGGCGGTTTTTTCGTTGGTCATGGCGGGACGGGATCGCTACATAGGATGAGGATCGGGCTGGCGGCAGCTTGGCACAAGCCGCGCGGTGCCGCAAAGAACAAAGTGACCCCAGGGGGAGCCTCATGAAAGCGGTGATCTTCGATCTCGACGGGACTCTGGTTGACAGCGCGCCCGACCTTTGCGGCGCCCTGAACCGGCTGCTCGAACGGGAGGGACGGCAACGTCTCGATCTCGGCGTGGTCCGCGGGATGATCGGCGACGGCGTGCAGAAACTGGTCGAGCGCGGTTTCGCGGAGACCGGAGCGCCGCTCGACGACGACGCCACTCCGACCATGGTCGACGGGTTCATGGACCTCTACGAGGAGATGCTGACCGACGAGACGGTGCCCTTCCCGGGCGTCGTGGCGGTGCTCGACGGCCTGAAGGCGAACCGCCATTTCGTGCTCGGGGTCTGCACCAACAAGCCGCAGTCGGCGACCATCAAGATCCTGGCCGAGCTGAATCTGGCGCACTACTTCTCGGCCGTGCTCGGCGGCGATGCGTGCAGCGTCCGGAAGCCCGACCCGGGCCATGTCCTGGCCACCGTGGAGGCGCTCGGGGTGACCGCCGAGCAGGTGGTGGTGGTGGGAGACAGCCCCAACGACGCCTACGCGGCCCGCGATGCCGGGCTGCGCTCGGTACTGGTGTCGTTCGGCTATACCTCGATCCCGCCGCGCGAATTGCCGGCCAACGCGGTGATCGATCATTACGACGAGCTTCCGGCGGCGATCGACCGCCTGCTCGGTGCTTGACAGGCCGCCGGACGCCGCCTATACGGACGTTTCGATTCTGGATCGGGCACGTAGCTCAGCGGGAGAGCACCGTCTTCACACGGCGGGGGTCACAGGTTCAATCCCTGTCGTGCCCACCATTCAAATCAAATGCTTACTTGTTTTTTAGACAGGGGTCGCGAGGTACGAGCGTACCTCACTCCCCTTTTTCCCACACTCTGACCCCCTTCTCGACCGAGCGGCCGACCACATAGTTGTTGGCGATGATGAGGCCGAACAGGCACATCAGCATCGGCCGCCAGTTGCGTTGCAGCCAGCTTTCGCCCTTGGCCTCGGCGACGATGATGGCG
>JANQIL010000041.1 GCA_028282245.1 Magnetospira sp. | reverse complement strand
AAGGTCCGGCCCAGCCACCATCATGCCGGCCAACCTTCCGAGCCCCGGAGGAAACTCCTCATGCGCGCCATTTCCGTTCCGCTGATCTGCCTGATCCTGCTCGCCGCCAGCGCCGCCCGCGCCGCCGACGGGCTGGTCAACGGCCAGTCCTACGCGCCACTGCCGCCGGCGGCGGCGATCGACGTGCGACTGGTCGACGAGTCGGGAGACAACGCCGACCTGCGCGACGAATTCGTGCATCGCCTGCGGGCGGCCGGTCACCGGGTCGTCGAGGGGGCGCCGCTGATCCTGGAGTTCGGAACCCATGGGACGCTCGGCACCTGGGGCCGCGACAACCGCTACATGGTGGAGATGCACGCGCGCGGCGGCGACACCGGCGGCGACGACGCCGGGGTGCGGTTCAATCTCTACAACAGCACCCAGGGTGGCCTGTTCAACCCGGGCAGCGACAACAACACCGGTTCGTCGACCCGGTACCGGCTTGATGCCCTGATCGCCGAGCGGCAAACCGGCAAGCGGCTGTGGCAGGGCTGGGCCACGGCCGAGCTTTCGCGGGCCGACTCCCGGCTGCTGACCCGGCTGATGGTCGAGCCGCTGGTCTCGGTGGTCGGCCGCACCGTCCGCAAGCAGACCTTCCCGATCCCCCGGTGAGGCACCGCGCGATCCTGGGCGCCGCGGCCGTCGCGTTGCTGCCGATCCTCCTCGGTCCGTCGGCCGCCGCCGACGGCGATCTGACCGGCCGGGCGACGGTGATCGACGCCAATACCCTGCGCATCGGGCGAAGCGAGATCACCCTGTGGGGCATCCGGGCGCCAAGACCGGGGCGTGTCTGCACCCCGTTCCGGGGCGGCGCGCCGATTCCCTGCGGCGACATGGCGACGGCCGCCTTGAAGAACCTGATTCCCTCGGAGTCGATTACCTGCGTTCCCAGGGAGACTCGCGGGACGAGCGCTCCACGCGCGGTCTGCCGCAGCGACCGTTTGGAAATCAATCGGGCGATGGTGGAGAGCGGATGGGCGCGCGCCGTCTCCGGCGAGGGGTTCGAGTATGCCAAGGCGGAGCGTCGCGCCGTCCGCCAACGGGCCGGCCTGTGGCGGCATCTGCTCGCCAAGCGATGATCCCGGAAGAGATGCTTTTCCTTTGCCGGGGCGGGCGATTGCCGCTACACACGGCAGGTTTTCGAGCCAACGGACGATCCGGACGATGACCCAGACCCTGCGCGACAAGGCCCTGCTGCCGGCCGGGCTGCGCGATATCCTGCCGCCCAACGCGGCGCACGAGGCGGGCGTGGCGGAAACCCTGATCGGGGTGTTCGAGCGCCATGGCTATGATCGTGTCAAGCCGCCGCTGATCGAGTTCGAGGACAGCCTGCTGTCCGGCAGCGGTGGCGCCCTGGCCGAGCGCAGCTTCCGGCTGATGGACCCGGCGTCGCACCGCATGCTCGCCCTGCGTCCCGACATGACCCTGCAGATCGCCCGCATCGCCGCGTCCCGCCTGGCCCGCGCCGCGCGCCCCCTGCGCCTCGCCTATGCCGGCGAGATCCTGCGCGTGCGCGGCTCGCAGCTACGCCCCGAGCGTCAGTTCGGACAGGTCGGGGCGGAATTGATCGGTTCCGCGTCGCCGGCCGCCGACACCGAAATGATTCTGATGGCGGTGGCCGGCCTGCGCGCCGTCGGAGTGGAGGGGCTGTCCGTCGATCTCGGCCTGCCGACCCTGATTCCGGCCCTGTGCCGCCACTGGGGAGTCGCCGAGGCCGATGCGCGGACCCTGCGCGCCGCCCTCGACCGCAAGGACGCCGGCGCCGTCGCCGCCGTGGCGCCGCGTATCGGCGATGACCGGGCCGCCCTGCTCGCGGATCTTCTGAACACCGCCGGACCGGCCGGGCGGGCGCTCGAACGTCTGGCCGGTCTCGATTTGCCGGCCGCCGCCGCCGCCGAGCGGTCGCGTCTGGCCGAGGTCGCCGAGCGGGTGCGGGCCGGGGCGCCGGATCTGACGGTGACCCTCGATCCGGTGGAAAACCGTGGCTTCGAGTATCACGCGGGGGTCACGTTCGCGTTCTTCGCCCGCCACGGACGCGGCGAGCTGGGGCGCGGCGGACGCTACCTGGCCGATCGCGGCGACGGCCATCCGGGCGAGCCGGCGACCGGCCTGACCCTCTACATGAACGCGGTGCTCAGGGTGTTGCCCGAGCCCGATCCGCGCACGCGCATATTCCTGCCGGCCGGAACGCCGGCGCCGACGGCGGACCAGATGCGCGACGCCGGCTGGGCGACGGTGGCCGGCCTTGATCCGGTGGACGATCCGGCCGCCGAGGCGCGGCGGCTGGCGTGCACCCATGTGCTGCGCGACGGCGCCGCGCGCGCGGTGGTCGCGGTGGACGACGAAGGAGATTGACATGGCCAACGTGGTGGTGGTCGGCTCGCAGTGGGGCGACGAGGGCAAGGGCAAGATCGTCGACTGGCTGTCGCGCCGCGCCAACGTGGTGGTCCGCTTTCAGGGCGGCCACAACGCCGGGCACACCCTCGTCATCGACGGGGTGACCTTCAAGCTGCACATGCTGCCGTCGGGCGTGGTGCGACCCGGCACCCTGTCGATCATCGGCAACGGGGTGGTGCTCGACCCTTGGAACCTGCTGAAGGAGATCGACGCCCTGCGCCAACAGGGGGTCGATCTCACGCCGGACAATCTCAGGATCGCCGAGAACGCGCCGCTTATTCTGCCTCTGCATCGCAACCTCGACGTCAAGCGCGAGGAGGCGCTGGGCAACGCCAGGATCGGCACCACCGGGCGCGGCATCGGCCCGGCCTACGAGGACAAGGTGGCGCGCCGCGCGATTCGGGTCGGCGATCTGTCCGAGCCCAGGATCATCGAGGAAAAGGTGGAGCGGCTGCTGTTCCATCACAACGCCCTGCTGCGCGGCTGGGGGTTCGAGGAGCTGGACGGTGCCGCGATCGTCGCCGACCTGACCGAGCTGGCGCCGCGCATCCTGCCGTTCGCGGATACCGTGTGGCGGCGGCTCGACGACGCCCGCCGGGCCGGCAAGCGGATTCTGTACGAGGGCGCGCAGGGGGTGTTGCTCGACATCGATCACGGCACCTATCCCTACGTCACCTCCTCCAATGTGGTCGCCGCCCAGGCAGCCACCGGATCCGGACAGGGACCGGGCGCCATCGACTACGTGCTCGGCATCACCAAGGCCTACACCACCCGGGTCGGCGCGGGGCCGTTCCCGACCGAATTGACCGACGACATCGGCCGGCGGATCGGCGAGCGCGGCCACGAATTCGGAACCACGACCGGACGTGCCCGGCGCTGCGGCTGGTTCGACGCCGTGCTGGTCCGCCAGACGGTCAAGGTGTCGGGCATCGAAGGCATCGCCCTGACCAAGCTCGATGTCCTGGACGGCTTCGAGGAACTCAAGGTCTGCACGGGATACGAAATCGACGGCGAGCCGTATGATCATCTGCCGGCCTGCTCGATCAAGCAGGCCCGCGTGGTGCCGCGCTACGAGACCATCCCGGGGTGGCAAGAGAGCACCCGTGGCGCCCGCTCCTGGGCCGATTTGCCGGCCCAGGCGGTGAAATACATCCGCCTTATCGAGGAGCTGATCGAGGCTCCGGTGGCCCTGCTGTCGACCAGCCCGGAACGCGACGACACCATCCTGGTACACGATCCGTTCGCCGACTGAGTCCGCGTCCCGGCCGGCGGCGCGTGACGCCGTTTGCATCGTCGCGCGCCGCCCGATAGGATTGTCCGGGCGAGGAAAAATCCGGCAACGGGGATTGATCGGCATGGCTCCGCCGGCTGAACAGATCGTGGACGTCGAGGCGGACGTTGCCGAATCGCCGGCCGAGACCGCCACGCCGCCGCAGGGTGACGCCAAGGTTCCGGCCGGGCGCGGCGCGCCCAGCGTTCTGGCCGGCCGCTACCTGATTTTTCCCGGCCGCCCGGCGCCCGACCTCGACGGACCGACCGCTAAGGCGTTCCACGTGGAGGATCGCAAGGAAGCGGACAGCAAACTGTTCGCGCTCATCGTGCCGCCCGACATTCCGGACCGCACCAACCGTGGCGACTCGCTGCGCAAGTCCAGCCTGAGCGGGGCCCTGAAACCGATCGAGTGGGGGGCCGTCGAGTGGCCGCCGTACGGCCAGTCCTGCCGCGCCGTGGTCTATGAGCGGCCGACCGGCGGTCGGGTCATGACGCCGGGAGAAAGGCACCCCGGATTCAATAACACGCGCGACCTGCAACGGCTGTTCATCGAGCCGATCGTGACGACCATCCGCGAATTCCATGTCATGGGCATGACGCATCGCGGCATTCGGCCCGACAACATGTTCTACGCCGATACCGGCCGGCAACGGGTGATCCTCGGTGACTGCCTGGCGGTGCCCCCGGGCTACGACCAGCCGATCCTGTTCGAGACCATCGAGCGCGGCATTTGCCAGCCGGCCGGACGCGGTGCCGGCGATACCCGCGAGGACCTCTACGCCCTGGGGGTCTCGATGGTGTTTTTGCTGCTCGGGCTCGATCCGGTGCCGCGACTGAGCGACGAGGAGCTGATCGATCGCAAGATTTCCGACGGATCCTACGCCACCATCTGCGGCAGCGAGCGGATTCCGGTCTCGCTCCTCGAGGTGTTGCGCGGCGTGCTGAGCGACGATCCGATGGAGTCCTGGGGGCTCGACGAGATCCAGTTGTGGATCGACGGCCTTCGGATGACGCCGATCCAGCGCAAGGCGGTCAAGAAGGCCGATCGCGGATTCCCCGTCGGCGACAAGGAATACGACAACCTGCGAACGCTGGCGCTGGGCTTCTCGCGGCATCCCGAACTGGCGATCAAGACGTTGCGCGAGGGGCACCTGATCCGCTGGGTGCGCCGCAGCCTGGATTCCCCCGACATCGCGGTCGCCATGGAAAGCGCCCTCACCGACCTGGATGCCGCGAAGGGCGACCGCCAGCGCGCCGAGGCCGAGATGATCGCCAACCTGTGTCTCAGGCTCGATCCCGAAGGCCCGATCCGATACAAGGGCATGGCCTTTCTGCCGGAAGGAATCGGCCCGGTGTTCGCGGCCGAGATGTTGCGCGGCGATCCCAAGGACATTATCGATGTCATCCTGCGCGGCATCCACAAGAACTGGTTTCGCGGCCAGGCCCAGGCCCAGGCGTTCGAGAAGCGGCTCGACGCCATGGAGAAATGGCTGCGCGCGCCGGTTCTCGGATCGGGGCCCGAACGGTGCCTCTACGAGTTCAATTTCACGCTGCCCTGCCAGAGCCCCTTGGTCGCCGGCCGCCACGTGACCGATCTGTCCGAACTGATTCGGGCGCTCGATACCGTGGCCGAGGACGTCGATCCGAAGAAGCCGCCCGTCGACCGCCACGTGGCCGCGTTCATCGCCAGCCGCCTGGGCAACGAGGTCGATGCCCATCTGGCCGTGATGGCCGATCCGAGCCTCGACCGTCAGGTGCTCGGCATGTTGTCGCTGCTTGCCCTGGTTCAGTGGCGGACCGGCATCGAAACCCTGTACGGACTCACCCGCTGGATGGGCGGTCAGGTCGGCCCGGCCCTGGAGACCTACCACAGCCGCCAGCGGCGGCACGACATCGAGCGCGACATCCCGAAGCTGGCCCGCAAGGGCAGTCTGACCGAACTGTACAACCGGATCGAGGATCCGGAGGCCCGCCAGGAGGACTACAGGGGGTTCCTGGCGGCCCAGAAGTCGTTTCACGAGGCCGAGGAGGATATCAATGCCGTGCAGAGCCGAGCCCTCGACCGGGCAACCATGGAAGAGGCGGCGCAACGGGTTTCGGCCGTGGTCGCGGTGATCTTCACGATCTTCGCCTCGATCATGATCTTCCTGTCCCGGAACTGACGGAGACGGCGGGCGATGGCCAGGCAACCGGACGACCCGAAGGCCCTTCCGCCGCCGGCCGGCAAGGCCAAGGCCAAGGGCGGCGGCGCGCCGTCCGGCGGCAAGCGGCCCAATCTGGTGCTGTCGGCCATCATCCTGGTGGTGGTGATGCTGCTCGCCCTGCCCCAGGTGCTGATTCTGGCCATCGGCATGCTGCCGACCTGGGTGGCGATCTTCCTGATCGACCAGACCAAGGAGAAATACGCCTCGTTCTGCGTCGGCGGCCTTAACTTCTGCGGCACCCTGCCGTACCTGATCGACGTCTGGACCGGCGCCAACACCACCATGGCGGCGATTCTGGTGTTGGCCGACGTGTTCTCGTTGCTGATCATGTACGGCGCGGCGGCCATCGGTTGGGTCCTGTTCATGTTCGTGCCGCCGTTCGCGGCGATGGGCCTCCAGGTGCTCAACGAGCGCAAGATCGCCCAGTTGCGGGAGCGGCAGAGGAAGCTGATCGAGGAATGGGGCGACGGCGTCACCGAAACTCCGGATACTCCGGAGGAAAAGGCCCGCAAGAAGAGGCAGCGCCTGCTCGACAAATGATCGCGCCGCCGGAGCTCGCAAACCGCCTTCGCGGGTGCAGCAATATGTGATACACATCGCCAGGTTCCCAATGTCCCGACGCGAGGCGAAATTTGCGATGAGTGCCGTCACCCAGACCCGCCGCATCAACATCCCCGACATCCGGCGCCGCAAGGACGGTCAGCCTCTGGTCTGCCTGACCGCCTATACCACGCCGGTGGCGCGCATCCTCGACGCGACCTGTGATCTGCTGCTGGTCGGTGATTCCCTGGGTATGGTGGTCTATGGCCTCGAAACGACGCTCGGCGTGACCCTGGACATGATGATCGCGCATGGCGCCGCGGTGCGGCGCGGCGTCCAGCGGGCCTGCGTGGTGGTCGACATGCCGTTCGGCAGCTACCAGGCGTCCAGGGAGGATGCCTTCCGGGCGGCGGCCCGGGTTATGGCCGAGACCGGCTGCGACGGCGTGAAGCTGGAAGGCGGCGCCGAGATGGCGGACACCGTGCGTTTCCTGGTCGAGCGCGGAATTCCGGTGATGGGCCATGTCGGGCTGATGCCGCAGCAGGTCAACGTGGCCGGCGGCTACCGGTCGCACGGCAAGGAGGTGACGGAGCGCGAGAAGATCGTCTACGACGCCCGCGCCATTGCCGGCGCCGGCGCGTTTTCGGTCGTTGTCGAGGGCACCGTGGAATCCCTGGCCCGGGAGATCACCGAGCAGATCGAGGTGCCGACCATCGGCATCGGCGCCTCGGCGGCCTGCGACGGCCAGATCCTGGTGGTCGATGACATGCTCGGTCTGTTCACCGATTTCACGCCGAAGTTCGTCAAGCGCTACGCCAATCTGGCCGGGGCCGTTCACACGGCGGCCGAGGCCTATGCCAATGACGTGCGCGAACGCCGTTTTCCGGGTCCCGAGCACTGTTTCGGCGTTCCTCGGGCGGTGCGCGCGGTCAGCGGATAGGAGACGGGATGCCGGATGTCCCACGCACCGCCGCCGACCTGCGCCGCCGGGTCGCCGACTGGCGGTCCGACGGCCTGCGGGTCGGCCTGGTGCCGACCATGGGCGCCCTGCACGATGGCCACCTGTCGCTGATCGGCCGGGCCCGCGAGCGATGCGACCGGGTAATCGTCTCGGTGTTCGTCAACCCGACCCAGTTCGCGCCGCACGAGGATCTTGACAGCTACCCGCGCGACGAGGCGGGCGACCGCGACAAGCTGCGGGCCGCCGGGACGGATCTGATGTATGCCCCGGCGGTGGCGGAAATGTATCCACCCGGCGAGCGGACCCGGATCGCCGTCGGCGGGCTGGGCACGCGACTTGAGGGGCGGTTCCGGCCGGGGTTCTTCGGCGGCGTCGCCACCGTGGTCACGAAGCTTCTGGTCCAGACGCTGCCCGACGTGGCGGTGTTCGGCGAGAAGGACTACCAGCAACTCCTGGTGATCCGCCGCCTGACCGCCGATCTGTGCCTGCCGGCGGAGATCGACGCCGGGCCGACGGTGCGCGAGGCGGACGGCCTTGCCATGTCGTCCCGCAACGCCTACCTGACGGCGGGCGAGCGGGCGCAGGCGCCGATCCTCCACCAGACCCTGGTCGAGACGGCGCGCCGCTTCCGGATCGGGGAGGCCGAGGCATCCCTGGAAACCTGGGCCTGCGGCTGTCTTGTCGACGGCGGTTTTCGCAGCGTCGACTATTTCACCATCCGCGACGCCGAAACCCTCGACCGGGTCGACCGGTTCGACGCGGACCGCCCGTGCCGGGTGCTCGCGGCGGCGCATCTGGGACACGCCCGGCTGATCGACAATATCGCGGTGTAGGCGCCGTCCCGGGCGAGGATCAGGGGCCGGCGTAATCGATCCTGTAGATCGTCCCGCTGGCGTCGTCGGACACCAGCAGGGTGCCGTCCCAGAGTTGCGCCACGTCCACCGGTCGCCCCCAGGCCTCGCCGTCGATCAGCCATCCATCGGCGAACACCTCCCTCGAAAGCGGCTTGCCGGTGGCGTCGAAGCGGATGCGCATCACCCGGTAGCCGTCCGGTTCCGAGCGGTTCCAGGAACCATGCTGGGCCACGAAGGCGTCGTTCACGTAATCGGCCGGGAACCGGTCGCCGGTATAGAAGCGGATGCCCAGCGCCGCGACGTGGGCGTTGAAGGCAATCACCGGGGCCCGGGTCCCCGCCGGCGGCGTTTGGTCGGCGAAGTCGTCGGTCCGATGGACGCCGCCGCCGAAATAGGGGAATCCGAAGTGCAGGCCCGCCTCGGGGGCGTGGTTCAACTCGTCGTTGGGAACATCGTCGCCCATCCAATCGGCGCCGTTGTCGGTGAAGAACAGATCGCCGGTGGTCGGATGGAAATCCAGGCCGACCGAGTTGCGGATCCCGGTGGCGAACACCTCGGGCGTCCAGGTGACCGGATCGAAGCGCAGGATCGAGCCCTCGTGGCCGACCAGGGCACAGACGTTGCAGGCCGCGCCGACCGCCAAATGGAGATGGCCGTCGGGGCCGAAGGCGGCATAGCGCCAGCCATGCCAGCGACGATCCGGCAGACCGTCGAACAGCACCTCGCCCGTCAGCCGGCCGGGCGGCGGGAGGTCGCCGACCGGCAGCCGGATCAGCCGGTGCTGCTCGGCGATGTAAAGGTGGCCGTCGCGCCAGGCGACGCCGTTCGGCACCTTCAGTCCCGAGGCGATCTGGAACGCGTCGTCGGCCGTTCCGTCGCGGTCGCGGTCGACCACCGCGAACACCCGCTCGTCGCGGGTGCCGACGAACACGGTGCCGGTCTCGGACGCCACGGCCAGCGAGCGGGCACCGGGCACGCGCGCCCAGACGTCAATCGAAAAGCCGTCCGGCAGGCGAATCCGCTTCGCCGCATCGTTTACGTCGGCGTGGGCGCAGCCGGCAAGCAGCAGGGTGGCGGCCAGAAAGGAGGTCAGGGACAGACGCATGGATCGAATCTGGAGCGTGATGATGTCCGAATCAAGGCGCCGGACGGCGGTTTGCGAGGGTGATGCCGGCCACGATGAGCAGCAGCCCCGCCGCGTGATACCAGCGGAAGGATTCACCCAGCAGGCCGACCGCGAGCAGGCTGGTGAACACCGGCAGGAGATGGATGAACAGCCCGGCCCGGCCCGGCCCGACAAGCTCGACTCCCCGGTTGAAGAACAGGTAGGACAGGATCGACGGGAACACCATCACATAGCCGATCGCGCCCAGGGTGATCGGATCGGTGAGATAGACCACGTCGCCCGACAGGTGCTCGGCGGCATAGAACGGCGCCAGAAACAGCAGCCCGACGAGAAACGTGATCCACACGAAGCTCAGTGGATGCATCGCCGGACGTCGGCGGACCGCCACCGAATAGACGGCGTAGGCCACCACGGCGATCAGGACCAGAAGGTCGCCCCGGTTCAGGCCAAGGTCGGCCAGCACCGTCGGATCGCCGCGCGTGATCACGGCCAGGACGCCGACGGTCGACACCACCAGCCCGACGACCTGCACCGGCCGGAACGACTCGCCCAGGGCGGCGAACGAGAGCAGCACGATCAGCGCCGGCATGGCCGATTGCAGCAGCGCCGCGTTGATCGCCACGGTGTCGTGCAGTCCGATGTAGACAAGGGTGTTGAACAGGGTAACTCCGGTGATCGCGCAGAGCAGAATCGATTTCCAGCCGTTCAGCATGGCCGGTCCGTCGGCGCGCAGATGGCGCCAGACGAACGGGGTGAGGATGAGCAGCGCTCCGGCCCACCGCCAGAACGCCAGGCCGATGGGCGGCACGTCCTCGTTGACCGCCCGCCCGACCACGAAGTTGATCGACCAGAACGTCACCGCGAGCGTAAGCAGCAAATATGGTTGGGTATAAAGGCGCGAAAACATGCCGGACCCTACGACGGTGCCCGGCGCGGATCAACCGTCCCGTTCGGCCGGCGCCAGGGTATTCAGGGCCTGTGCGGTCGAGTTCCGCCTCGGTGTCCACAGTCCGCGTTCGATGGCCTCGCGGAAGCGGTCGGACATCTCGGCGAGCGCCGCCGGATTGTGCTCGGCGATGAAGCCGCGCACCGCCTCGTCGCCCAGATAGGCGTCGAACAGGGCCTCGAAATGGTGATCGCGCACGCAACGCGCGGTGGCCGCGAAGGCGAACAGGTAGTCCACCGTGGCCGCCATCTCGAACGCCCCCTTGTAGCCGTGGCGCATCACGCCCGCGATCCATTTCGGGTTGGCGGCGCGGCCCCGAACCACCCGCGCCACCTCCTCCTCCAGGGTGCGGATGCGCGGGCTCTCGGGCCGCGAGTGGTCGGCGTGGTAGACGGCGGGCTGGCGGCCCGACACATGCCGCACGGCGGCCGTCATGCCGCCCTCGAACTGGTAGTAGTCGTCGGAGTCCAGCAGGTCGTGCTCGCGGTTGTCCTGGTTCTGGATCACCGCCTCGACCCGCCCCAGGCGCGTCTCGAAGGCCGCGTGGGCCGGCGCGCCCTCGTCCCCGCCGCCGTAGGACCAGCCGCCCCAATGCATATAGGCGGCGCCCAGATCGTCGGCCGAATCCCAGCCCTTGGCGTCGATCATCGCCTGCAACCCGGCTCCGTAGGCGCCCGGCTTCGATCCGAACACCCGCGCTCCGGCCCGCCGCGCCGCCTCGTCCGGGCCGACGCCCGCGGCCGCCAGTTCGGCCCGCTCGGCGGCCACCCGGGCGGCTAGCGGGTTGATCTCGTCCGGCTCGTCCAGCGCCGCCACCGCGCGGGCCGCCGAGTCCACCAAGTCGATGAGGGTGGGGAAGGCATCGCGAAAAAACCCGGACACCCGCAGAGTGACGTCAACCCGGGGTCGGCCCAGGGTCGTCGCCGGCATCACCTCGAACCCGGTCACCCGCCCGGACACCGCGTCCCAGGTCGGCCGCGCGCCCATCAGGGCCAGGACCTGTGAAATGTCGTCGCCGCCGGTGCGCATGTTCGACGTGCCCCAGGCGGTGACCGCCAGGGCGCGCGGCCAGTCGCCGTGCTCCTGGGCGTGGCGTTCGAGCAGTCGGGTGGCCGAGGTCCAGCCGAGTCGCCAGGCGGCCGGGGTGGGGACCGCGCGGGTGTCCACCGAATAGAAATTGCGCCCGGTCGGCAGAACGTCGGGCCGCCCCCGGGTTGGCGCGCCGCTTGGCCCCGGGGCCACGAAACGGCCGTCCAGGCCGCGCAGCAGGGCGGTGATTTCGGCCGCTCCGCAGGCCTCCACGGCCGGGCGCAGGGTTCCCGAAACATGGTTCAGCACCGCCGCCGCGCGGGTCCATGCCGGGTCCGGGTCCATCGCGCCACCGACCAGCCGCGCGGCCAGCAGCTCCAGGCGCTCCACCGTGTCGCCGGCGGTCCGCCAGGGGACGTCGTGGGCCAGGGCGTCGGGGCGCGGCCCGGTCCAGGGCGCGCCGAGATCGGCGTCCAGGGGATCGAGGTCGAGTCTCAGGTCGTCGGCCAGGGCGCGCAGGAGCGAGGCGTCGCCGCCGGTGCCGGCGCCGCGCGGCACCCGGGCCAGGGCGACCAGCAGGTCGGTGAGGCGTGCTCCGTCCGGGCTTTCCCCGAACACGTGCAGGCCGTCTCGGATTTGCAGCTCCTTGAGTTCGCAGAGGTAATTGTCCAGCTTCGCAAGCGCCGCGTCGTCGGTCTCGGCGGGATCGATCCCGCAGTCGGTGTCCAGGCCCGTGACCCGGCACAGGGACAGGATGTCCTGTTTCAGCACCTTGAGGCGGCGTGGGTCGAGTCCGGCCGCGTCGTAGTATTCGTCGACCAGTCGTTCCAGGTCGCGCAGCGGACCGTAGCTTTCGGCCCGGGTCAGGGGCGGCGTCAGGTGGTCGACGATCACCGCCTGGGTTCTCCGCTTGGCCTGGGTGCCCTCGCCGGGATCGTTGACGATGAATGGATAGAGATGCGGCATCGGCCCTAGCGCCGCGTCCGGGAAACAGTCGGCCGACAGGGCCAGCGACTTGCCGGGAAGCCATTCCAGGTTGCCGTGCTTGCCCACGTGGACCACCGCCTGCGCGCCGAACACGGAGGACAGCCAGGCATAGAAGGCGAGGTAGGAATGCGGTGGCGCCAGATCCGGGTCGTGGTAGGTCCGGGCCGGGTCGATGTCGTAGCCGCGCGCCGGCTGGATGCCGACCACCGCGTTGCCGAGCGGCAGCACCGCGAGGTCGAACCCGCCATCGCGGCGGCGGCGCGGATCGGACCGGGCGGTCCCCCAGCGGGCGATCACCTTGCGGCGGACCAGCAGCGGCAGGCCGTCGAACCAGACCCGGTAAGCGTCGCCGGAAATCCCCGCGCGGACCGTGGTTCCGTCGCGCGGCGCGTCGTCGCGCCGGTTGGTCGGGCCGTCGAGCAGCTGGCGAATCAACGCATTCCCGTCGGCCGGAAGATCGCCGAGGGCGTGGCCGGCGTCCCGCATGGCGCGCAGGATATTGACCGCCGCCGCCGGGGTGTCGAGCCCGACCCCGTTGCCGATCCGTCCGTCGCGGGTCGGGTAGTTGGCGAGGATCAGCGCGACCTTTCGTCTCTCGGGCGGCGTGCGGCGCAGGTCGGCCCAGTTGGCGGCCAATCGGCAGACCCGGTCGACCCGGTCGGCGATCGGACCGTAGCCCACCAGATCGCACTGCGCGTCGTCGTCGCGCTCCAGGCGTCCCTTGAACGACACCACGCCGGCCAGCAGGCGCCCGTCGACCTCCGGCAGCGCCACGTTCATGGCGATGTCGCGCGCCGCCAGGCCGCCGGCGCCGGCCCGCCAGGACGCCTCGCTGCCGCCCGACGGGACCGCCTGAAGAACCGGGCAGTCGGCCCCGGAGAACGGCGACTCCCGGGGGTCGGCGCCCGGCGCCGACACCGCGAAGCCGGTCGTGTTGACGATCACGTCGGGTACCGCGCGCTCCAGCAGATCGGCCAGGATGGCCGCCGCCAACGGGTCCTTGAGGCTGCCCGCGTGGAGCGGCAGCGGATTGAGGCCGGCGGCTCGCAGGCCGTCGATCAGGGCGTCGACGACGGCCAGATTGCCGGACTGCAACAGCGCCCGATAGAAGACCAGGGCGGCGACCGGCGCATCGTCGCTCCAGGTGGCGCGCAGGGTGTCCAGGTCGCGCGCTCCATACAGCCCCGCCGGAAGCAGCGGCGCCGGGTCGCGCCATTCGGTCGGGTGCCCGATCCGCGCCGCGCAACGGCGCAGGAACTGTTCCGCGTTGTCGGGTCCGCCCCGCGCCAGATAGGCCCACAGGGCTCGGGAGTCGTCGGTCTCCAGGGTGCTCCAGGCGTTCAGTTCGGGATCCGGCCGGTCGTCGCCGGGCAGAAAAGCGGCCGGAATGCCGGCGGCCCGGCAGGCGGCGGCCACCTGCTCCACCCCATAGGGCCAATAGCTCTTTCCGCCGAGCAACCGCGCCACCACCAGACGGGCCCGGCGGATCACCGAGTCCACGTAGAGGTCGACCGACATCGGATGCCCCAGATGCAGCAGCGAGGCGAGGCGCAACGACGGAAATTCGGGATCGTTCGCGCGCAGCCGCCGGTTGGCGCGCGCCAGACAGGCGATCTCGCTATCGGCGGCGGTCAGCACCACGATGTCGCCCGGGGTCTGGTTCAGGTCGACGGCTTCCGATCCGTCGACGATCTCGCCCGGGGTGGCGGCGAGCAGGTGCATGCGGGCCTCCGTGCGGGCGAGATGTCGCGGCGGATGTCGCGGCCAGGCTTCCCGCCGCGTCGTCCGGGAACGCCGGGACGCTTATCTTATCTTGAGGCGCTCGCGCGCCGCGTCAAGCTCTGGACGAGGAGGCGCCTCGAACGCCAGGGTCAATGCACAGGGGGAGGCCGAAGCCTCCCCCGTCGTCGCATCCCCCGTCGTCGCGGTCCCGGCGATGGGTTACATCGCGGCCTTGAGGGCCTCTTCCACCCAGCCGTCGAAGGCCGCCTGATTGGCCTTGATCCAGGCATCGGCATGGCGCTCGATGTCCTCGGCGTTCTTCTCGCCGTCCCGCATCCGCAGGTTCTGGGCGCTGATGTCGTTGGACGAGATCTGCATGATCTCGAACAGCTTGGCGGCCGCCGGGTTGGCCTCGGCGAATTCGCGGTTGGCCACGATCCGCTGGCTGTTGGCCTGGAAGCCGTAGTTGGAGCCGTCCGGCAGGGAGGTGTCCACGTCTTCCCGGGCGCCCGGCAGCGACGAGAACGGGACCTGAAGCCAGACCACGTCCTGTCCGGGAACCAGCACGCCGCTGACCCAGTAGGGGGTCCAGGTGTAATAGAACACCGACATCCCGGCCTTGTAGCGGGTGATGGCGTCGGCGAGGATGGCCGAATAGGAACCTTGGTTGTGGGTCACGGTGTCGCGCAGCCCGTAGGTGTCCATGTGATGCTCGATCACCTTCTCGCAACCCCAGCCCGGGGTGCAGCCGGCCAGATCGGCCTTGCCGTCGCCGTCGGCGTCGAACAGCTTGGCGATCTCCGGGTCCTTGAGTTGGTCGATGGTGGCGATGCCGTGCGCGTCGGCGGTCTTCTTGTCGATCAGATATCCTTGCAGGGCGCCGGGCGCGTAATTGCCCTCGCGGTACAATTTCTCGTCGCCGCCGGCGTTGTTATAGAAATCGATGTGCAGCGGATCCCAGTGATCGGCCATGAAGGTTCCGTCACCGTTGGCCAGGGCCACGTGACCGGCCGCGTATTCGATTTCCTGGATCGGCTGAACATCGTAGCCCAGCTTTTCCAGGGCCCTCATGACGAGCAGGGTCTGGAAGGTTTCCTCGGCGATCGAACTCTTGAGCGGCTGGACGACGATTCCGGCGCCCGGCAGTGCGTCCTCGGCCCGGGTCTCGGCGGCCCAGCCTACGCCGGCCGCCACGGTCGCCGCCAACATCAGGCGGCCAAGGGGCTTGGTTTTAAAAACGTGCATGTGTACCTCCTCCGAACTCTTTAATCGTAACCTCTCGATCAGGTTGCCGGGGCGCCGGAAGCGCCGTGCTCCCGGCCGGCAAGACGGCGCACCAGACCGACGGGGCCGGTCTCGTACCAATGGCGGGCACTCTTGGCCCGGTTGTCGGTGCCCAGGGCCTGGGTCATCCGGTCGAGCACGATGGCGAGCACCACGATGCCGACACCGCCCACGGTGGCGAGACCCATGTCCAGGCGGCCGATGCCGCGCAGCACCATCTGGCCCAGGCCGCCAACCGCGATCATCGACGCGATGACCACCATCGACAGGGCCAGCATCAGGGTCTGGTTGACTCCGGCCATGATGGTCGGCATGGCCAGGGGAAGCTGGACCTTGAACAGGAGTTGCCGGGGGTTGGCGCCGAACGAGCGCGCCGCCTCGACCAGATCGGCGGGAACTTGGCGAATGCCCAGGTTGGTCAGCCGGATCACCGGCGGCAGGGCGAAGATGATGGTCACCACCACGCCGGGCACGTTGCCGATTCCGAACAGCATGACGATGGGGACCAGATAGACGAAGGCCGGGGTCGTCTGCATGGCGTCGAGGATCGGCCGCACCGCGCCCGCCGCGCGGTCGCTGCGGGCCAGCCAGATTCCCACCGGCAGGCCGATCAGCATGCAGAAGAAAACCGACGTGAGAACCAGGGAAAGGGTGACCATGGCTTCCGACCACGCGCCGATGAATCCGATCAGGATCATCGAGATGGCGGTGCCGATGGCCAGCCGATGCCCGGCCAGTTGCCAGGCGATCAGCGTCAATATGGCGATCATGAGGAGCGCCGGGGTGGCCAGCAAGCCGGTCTCGACCCCGCTCAGGGTGGCGTCGATGGGCCACCGTATGGCCTGGAACAGCGGTCGGAAGTTTCCGACCACCCATTCCAGCCCTTGTCCCACCCAGACATCGAGCGGGATCTGGGCTCGCTCGAACGGGTGCATCCAGTCGAACTGGTGTTCCGGAGCGGGTCCGGCGGCCGATAGCCAGTCGCCCGGTGTCGCGGCGGCATCGGCCGGCGGGGCGCTGGTGGAGCCCCAGGGGTTGGACTCGACGGTGTTGCTGGTGCCGGCGGCGCTCTGTTTGTCGCCGCTCCAGGGGTTCACGGATTGCTCAGGCATGGACCGGGGTCTCCGATACGGCTTCGTCCCGCTGATTCAGGGTTTCCAGAAGGGTGGTCTTGGTCACCACGCCCATGTAGCGTCCGTCGTCGTCGACGATCGGCACTCCGCAAGGCGTCTGCGCGACCGGGCCGTACAGCTCGCTCAGCGGAGTGTCGAACCGCAGAACCGGGACATCGGGCAGGAACGCGTCCTGCAACTGGGCGCGGTCGCGGTGCGCGTTGAGCGCCGTCTCAAGGCTCTCGCTGGACACCACGCCGACCACTTTCTGATCGTTGGTGACCACGTAGCCGAAACGGCGGTCGTCCTCGCTGAGCACCTTGAGGGCGGCGCGGACGCCCATGCCGCTGCGGTCGAACACCCGGGTCTGCTTGCGTCGCGCGATGTCGCCGGCCGACAGGACCGAACACACGTCGACGCCTCGGAAGAACGACCTCACGTAGTCGTCGGCCGGATTGTTGAGAATGTCTTCCGGGGTGCCAACCTGGATCACCCGGCCGCCCTCCATGATGGCGATCCGGTCGCCGATCCGCATGGCCTCGTCGAGGTCGTGGGAGATGAAGATCACGGTGCGCTTGTGCACCTGCTGGAGTTTCAGCAACTCGTCCTGCATCTCGGTGCGGATCAGCGGGTCGAGGGCCGAGAAGGCCTCGTCCATCAGCATCACCGTGGGGTCGTTGGCGAGCGCCCGGGCCAGGCCGACCCGTTGCTGCATGCCGCCCGAAAGCTCGTCCGGGTAGTTCCGCGCCCAGCACGCCAGCCCCACCTGGTCCAGCGCCTCCAGCGCCCGGGCCTCGCGCTGGTCCCTGGGGATGCCCGACAATTCCATTCCGAAGGCCGCGTTTTCGACCACGCTCAAATGCGGCATCAGGGCGAAGGATTGGAACACCATGCTCATGTGCTTGCGGCGAATTTCGAGCAATTCCTGGGCACTGACCGCCGCGATGTCGGTGCCCTCGAAACTGATCGATCCGGCGGTCGGCTCAATCAGTCGGTTGAGCAGCCGGACCAGGGTCGATTTCCCGGATCCCGACAGTCCCATGACCACGAAGATTTCGCCCTCGTTGACCGTGAAGCTGGCGTCGCAGACGCCGATCGTCTGGCCGGTGCGGTCGAAGATGTCCTGCTTGCCGAGCCCCGCGTTGTACAACGCCAAGGCCTTGTCCGGTGCGTCGCCGAATATTTTAAACAGATTCTTGACGACGAGTTTTTCTCTCGGTTCCAAGCCGCGTTCTCCGGATGTATCATGAAGGGTGGCCAATACCCTCGGGATGAATATGGCACAGTCGAATCTACAGGTATCATGATACGAGTCAACGTTCCTGGGAATTCGCAATAATAAACAATGGAAACAAATAAATAATATTTCCAGTACATTCGGTGTTATAGGCTATTCTTGGGATTTTTTGACCTTAAAGTACAGAAAAATATTTATTTGCGGGTCGGATTTGTGAGTGTTTGTGTTTACTTGATTTTTGTCGGTTTCTTGCGAAGGCGTCGCCCGTGGTCCCGCATGTCCTCGGGCGTCCGGCGGCGCGGCCGCCACGCCGGCCTCGTCCGCGCCGGGGAGCATTGCCGGTCAAACGCTTATCATGGCGTGTCCGGGGTGGGTACCCGGCCACCACATAATTCGCATTCCGCATGGAGATTTGGGCTGTACGACCGCAGGGTTTGTTGTACTGTTGAACGGGAGCCGTGTATGGCGGCCTGGAGTGATTCAACAGTGCGAGGGAAGGCCGATTCATGGCTACGGGTACGGTTAAGTGGTTCAATGAAACCAAAGGGTATGGCTTTATCCGGCCGGATGACGGTGGTAACGACGCCTTCGTCCATATTTCCGCGGTGCAGAAGGCGGGGCTGCGCTCTTTGCGCGAGGGGCAGAAGGTCGAATACGATCTGGTCGCCGGCCGCAACGGTCGTCCCGCGGCCGACAACCTGATCGCCCTGGACTGATCCGCCGGCGCGACCGGCTCGCCGCCCGCCGCGCCGTCATGAATTCGCGGCCGTTCGCTTGGAACGGCCTTTAGTGATCCATCGGCGGAACCAAAAGTTGCGGGTCCAGGTGGGTCGCGAACAGACTCACCCCCCAGTGCAGGTGCGGACCGGTGGCCCGGCCGGTTTGTCCCACGGTGCCCAACACCTGGCCCTTCGCGAGGTGCTGGCCTTCGCTTACCGCGATCCGGTGGAGGTGGACGTAGATGCTGCTCAAACCGTGTCCATGGTCCAGCATCACGGTCTTGCCGGTATAGAACATGTCCGGTTGAACGAGGGTCACCACGCCGTCGGCGCAGGCCCCGACGGGGGTGCCCCGTGGCGCCGCCACGTCGACTCCCTTGTGGGGGCGTTTCGGCGTTCCATTGAGAATCCGCTGGCCGCCGAACGGACCGCTGATGCGTCCGGTCACCGGCCACTGGAATCCGGATTCGAATAGCGGCGCCGCCGAATCGATCCGCCGCGCCGCCTTGATCAGGTCGCTGTCCCGCCGGATGCGCGCCCAGTCCACCTCGGGCGGCGTGACTTGACGCGCCGGCAGGCCGTCGATGCGCTGAACATCCCAGCGACGCGGCGCCACGGCGATGGTTCGAGCGTCGCGCCGACCATCCGGCAGGATCGACACGACTCTGCTCGTCGCCGAGGCGTCGCGCCCGAATCCGATCAGGAACCGGCCGTCCGCCGTCACCCGGACGAGCCGTCCGTCATGAACGATCCTGGCGCCGGGGTGGGTCCGGCCGATCAGCAGCCCGCCCTGCGTGGCCTGGCCCTCGAACGTCGTGTCGGCCATCGCCGGATCGGCGATCAGCAATCCGACAACCATCATCATCGCCGCCGCCAGACGCATCAGAACAAATCCCCCTGGCTGGGGTCGGTCCCCTTGCGCGGCCGGCCGGCCGGCTTCGCCGGCGTGCCGCCGGCCACCACCGGAAGGTCGCCGTCCCGCAGGGTGACCGTCAGCGCGTCGCCCGGCCGCACGCCGGCCGCCCTGGAGACCGGTCGCCCGTCGGCGTCGCGGAGCAGGGCGAACCCGCGCTCCAGCACCCGCCGGTAGGAATAGCTTTCGAGCAGCCGCCCGAGATGATCGATCCAGGTTCGCGGGTCGCGCAGCAAGGACCGTCCGGCCCGGCCGAGAGCCCGCGCCTCCGCCTTCAGGCGGGCCCGCGCCTCGGCCAGTCGCGGTTCCGGATCGGGCAGCCGGATCGACCATTGGATCAGGAGCGCCCGGCGTCGTTCCAGCCAGGTGGACAGGCCCCGCGCGAGGCGCTCCGCCCGCTCGTCGAGCCGCTGCGCGAGTTCGCCGAGCCGTCGGCGCGGGTCGGGCAGACCGCGCGCCAGTCCCTCGACGCGGGTGTCCCGCTGCCCGACGAGCCGCGTCACGCCGCCGATCAGGCGCCCCCCGAGGTCCAGGGTCTGGGCCCGCAGTTCGCCACGCACCGGGACCGCCAGCTCGGCCGCTGCGGTCGGCGTCGGGGCGCGCAGATCGGCCGCGAAGTCGATCAGCGTGGTGTCGGTCTCGTGGCCGACCGCCGAGATCAGCGGAATGTCGGAAGCGGCGGCGGCGCGCGCCACCGCCTCCTCGTTGAACGCCATCAGGTCCTCCAGCGAACCGCCGCCGCGCGCCACGATCAGCAGGTCCGGGCGTGGCACCCGGTCGGCGGCGCCGATCCGGTTGAATCCGGCGATGGCGGCGGCGATCTGATCCGCCGCGCCGTTGCCCTGGACCAGCACCGGCCACAACAGCACGCGGCGCGGGAAGCGGTCGTTCAGGCGGTGCAGGATGTCGCGCAGGACCGCCCCGGTGGGCGAGGTGACAAGGCCGATCACCTCCGGCAGATAGGGCGGCCGGCGCTTGCGGGCGGCGTCGAACAGTCCCTCGGCGGCGAGCCGCCGCTTGCGCTCCTCCAGCAGCTTGAGCAGCGCTCCCTCGCCGGCCGGTTCGAGGGATTCGATGACGATCTGATACTTCGAGCGTCCGCCGTAGGTGGTCAGGTGGCCGATCGCGATCACCTCCAGGCCGTCCTCGGGGCGCACCGACAGGCGCTGGGCGGCGCCGCGCCAGCACACCGCGTCGAGAACCGCCTCGCTGTCCTTGAGGCTCATGTACAGGTGACCCGACGCCGCGCGCTTGAAACCGGAGATTTCACCGCGTACCCGCACCCTTGCGAAGGCGCTCTCGACCGTTCGTTTGAGAGCGGCCGATAACTCGCCTACCCCGAGAATCGGCAGGTTGTCGCCGAATTCGCCATTGTCGATCATGCGGAATTCCGTAACATGCCAAGGGGCGCGGGCAAAGGGGTTTGCCGGTTCCGCAACGAAAAACGGAGGGACCGAGTAAAATGAACGTACTGGTCGTCGGATCGGGGGGTCGCGAACACGCGCTGTGCTGGGCCATCGCCCGATCCGCGAACTGTGATCGGCTCTATTGCGCGCCGGGCAACGCGGGCATCGCCCGGGTTGCCGAGTGCGTCGACATCCAGGCCGGCAACCTGACCGGTCTGGTCGAGTTCGCGAAGCGCGGGCGGATCGATTTCGTGGTCGTCGGTCCCGAGGCGCCGCTGGTCGCCGGTCTGGTCGATCGCCTGGAACGGGCCGGAATCACCGCCTTCGGACCGAGCGCCGCGGCGGCCGGGATCGAGGGGTCGAAGACCCTGATGAAGGACCTCTGCGCCAAGTACGACATTCCCACCGCCGCCTTCGAGAGCTTCGACGAATGCGACGCCGCGAAGGAATACATCCGCGCGCGCGGCGCGCCGATCGTCGTCAAGGCGGACGGCCTGGCGGCCGGCAAGGGCGTGATCCTGTGCCGCAATCTGAACGAGGCGTTCGCCGCCATCGACCATATCATGACCGAGCGGTCGTTCGGCGGCGCCGGCGACAACGTGGTGGTCGAGGAATTCCTGCACGGCGAGGAGGCCAGCTTCTTCGCCCTGGTCGACGGCACGACCGCGCTGCCCCTGGTCTCGGCCCAGGATCACAAGCCGGCGTTCGACGGCGACGAGGGACCGAATACCGGCGGCATGGGGGCCTACACCCCGGCTCCGGTGATGACTCCCGACCTGCAGGAGCGGGTGATGCGCGAGATCATCCAGCCCACCGTGGCCGGCATGGCGGCCGAGGGCATGCCCTATAAGGGCGTGCTGTTCGCCGGACTGATGATCGGCCCGGACGGCGATCCGAAGCTGCTCGAATACAACGCCCGCTTCGGCGATCCGGAGTGCCAGGCGATGATGCTGCGCCTCAAGTCCGACGCGCTGGAGATGCTGCTCGCCTGCGCCGAGGGACGGCTGGACGAAATTTCCGTCGAATGGCACGACGCCACCGCCCTGATTGTCGTCATGGCCACCAACGGGTATCCCGGCGCCTACCGCAAGGGCTCGGAGATCGGCGGCCTTGAGCGGGCCGAGGCGGTTGACGGCGTGACGGTGTTCCATGCCGGCACCCGGGCCGACGGCGACCTTATCCTAGCCGACGGCGGTCGGGTCCTCGGGGTCACGGCGCTGGCGGACGACGTCGCCGAGGCGCGGAACCGGGCCTATGCGGCGGTCGACCGGATCGACTGGCCGAACGGATTTTGCCGCCGCGACATCGGCTGGCGGGCGTTGCGGCGCGCCTGAGTCCGGTGTCCTTTCCCGGTGTCCGACGGCGCGGGTGGGTCCCGCGCTGAACGACGGATGGGCTATTGCTCCTGGACAAGATCCACGTCGTCGACCGCGGCGTAGTCCACCGTTTCCCCGTCACCGTTCAGGTCGATCACCAGAACGTCGCCCTGGATGTGCTTCTGCGGGTCCGGGTGGGTGTTGAAGTAGGTCCAGACGAAGCAGGCGGCCGCCTCCTCGGTGGCGCTCACCGGCCGCTCGACGTCGGCCGCCATGAAGGCGCCCAGCACCCGCCGGGCGCGGGTCAGTTCGTCGTCGTCATACTTGATGTCGCGCGGCACCTGGGCGCTGAACGCCGCGAAGCGATCGTCCTCGACCGCGAAGTCGCCCACCGTGCCGGCCCTGAAATAGACCACCGTGCGCATGCCGCGCCTCCCCCTTCCGTTGCCCGTGTCCTGTGTAGCGCCAAACGGCGTGGCGGGCAAACCGGCCGGCGGCCGGGGGGGGATGTATCGGGATGGACCGGGTCCACCCCTTGTTTTCGGTCAACCGCGCAAACCCGGCCTCCGGCGAACGCCTCTCATGCCACGTCGGCGGCGACTTCCTTCGCCTCGGTCTGGGCCGCCTTCACGAACAGCTCGATGATCGTGCGGTTGCCTTCGTGCTCGAGATCGGAGATCACGCGGCCGATGTCGTCGGAAAGGAATCCGACGGCGTTCTTGATCCCGGAAACCTTGTCGACCAGGGTATCGAAATCCCCGTTCAGGGACTTCACGGCCGTCACCAGCGCTTTCTGCTTGTCGACCTGCTTCTGCTTGCCGTTGATTTCGCCTTGCAGATGGTCGACGTCGTGCTTGAACTTCAGGTAGAGCGCCAGGGCGGCGGCGAGCCCGGCCACTCCGAACGGACCCAGGGCAATCAGCCAGTAGTATTTTTTCTTGGCCGCGTCCCGCTTGCTCTTCAGGTTGCCGAGCTCTCCGTTGAGAGCGGCGATCTCCTTGCCGATCTGGTTCTCGATCCCCGCGAGGTCGTTCGAATAGGCGGCAATCGAGTTTCGGGCCTTTCCGAGCAGATCGGAGACGTCGTTCGCCGTCGTTTCGAGGCCCCGGGCCTCGGTGTTTGCCGCGTCGATCAATACCTTCACCTCGCCGAGCGGTTTGCCTTGCTGGAGCGCGGTCTCGGCCTGGCTCAGGGCATCCTCGATCCTCGGAACCAACACCCCGGCGTCGGTCTGAAGGTGTTCGATGCCTTTCGCGACCGACCCGATGAGGTCGGAGGACTGCTGGACGATCGACTCCGCCGCCGCGGGCAGGCCGCTCAGCGCGGTGATGGTATCTTCGGTGGCCTTGACGTTCGCAAGGGCCTGGGACATCAAGCCGGTCATCGGTCTCTCCAATCGCGGCGCGGGCGAAACGCCGATGGGACCGGGCCGCCGAGCGGCGGCCCGATGGTTGCGGGATACGGACTCAGGCGGCCTTCTTGGCGGCTTCGACGATCGCATCGCCCACGTTGCCGCCCTGCGGCACGCCCACGTTCTGGACGCCCGTCATCTGATGCTTGATGATGGTGATGTCCTTGTTCACCGTGGCGACCTCCGTATTGGCGGCGGTCAGGAAGAGCTTCCGGGCCTCGCCGGTGCTGGTGATCCCATTGTCCAGGTCGCTGATCAGGTTGCCGAGATCGGAATCCAGGAACTCCCAGGCGCTCTGCATCTCGGTGGCGGCTTTCACCGCCGCCTTGACCTGATCCCCCAGGGACGAATAGGCGCTGCTCATGCCGCTGGCCAGCTTCACCTCGTCCTTGAGCTTGGCCTTCTGTTGCAGAAGATCCGCCTTTTCGTCGTTCAGGGCCTTCAGCGCGATGGCGCTTCCCACCTCGCCGCCGACCCCGGCCAGGATCAGGGCGACTCCGCCGACCACGAGCGGAGTCGAGGTGCCGGCGGTGACGAAATCGGCGACCGCGCCGACGGCGGCGATGAACACGCCGCCGACGATCGCGAGCCCGCTGAGCACGGTGCCGGCGATCGCGCCGTCGATCTTGCTCTGAATGCTGCTCAATTCGTCGTTGATCGAGCTGAGCACGCCGTTGTCGCCGTTCACGGCGGTGTTCAGGTCGCTGACGAACTTGGCGAAGGCCGCGGCGTCGGTGGTGAGATCATTATGCAGGGTGGTGATCAGGCCGACCACGTTCTTGGCGTCGGTCTGGTAATCCTGGGATTGCTCCTTGAGCGCGGTCAGCGCCTCGATCCATTGTTTCTCGGTCGAGCCGGGCGGCAGGGTCGCCGCGACCGCGTTGTGCAGGGCGTAATAGTTCGAGATGTTGGAGATATTGGTGATGATCGCCGGCTGGATCTTGTTCAGGTAGGTGTCGGCGTGCTCTTTCGCCGTCTTCAGGCCGCTGTTGATGTCGGTCTGGTATTGCTCAAGGTTCTTGAAGCCGGAAAAGTCGACGTCGGGCTGTTCCTTGACGCTGTTCGCGTATTTCTGAATCAGCAGTCCCTGCGACGTCTGAGACTTGTTCGCGGATGAGATCTTCTGTGCCGCGATGATGGTGCTGTTTCCCATTCTCTGCTCTCCTGTCGGGTGAAGTAAGATCCGCGCCTACGGTCGAGCCCGTACTCCGGCTCCGGGTCGTCGTTCTCGTGTCCTTGCCGCCATGCCCGAATTCACGACACGCCGACCAACCTCGTTTTCAGGGATTGCAGCCGGTCGCCCAGCAGCGTCCAATCGGTGGACACGAATTCCACCTGCTTGACCAGCCCGTCCGCCTCCGTCTGGCTGGAGATTGCCGCGATCTCGTCGGCGAACTGCTGAAACGCCAGGCTTCGTCCGCTTCCCGGCGGCGTGATGGGCGATTGGCCCCAACTCGCCACCAGCGTCTCGGTCTGGGTCTGCAACTCGGCCATGGCGGAGGCGAACTGCGCGGCCTGGACCGCGACCACCTTGCCGACCGCGCTCAGGGCGTTGGCCTGGGCCAGCGTCTGGTAGGCCTTGGCGAGTTTTTCGTTGTTCGCGCGAAGATCGGCCCGGGCCTGGGACGTTTTCTCGACGCCCTCCGATCCGGCGGTGATCGCCGAGACGGCGAAATCGGTCGACGGCGGCTTGTTTGCGTCGCCATCGCCGCTTTTCGTCTTGGTCCCCTTGCCTTGGCTTTCGGTGCCGGTGGACGTCTTGTCGGGCTTCGCGTCGGCGATGGTGGTCAGGATGCCGATCAGCAACTCGCTCACCGCCGAGCCGGTTTCGGTGGCCCCGGCGACAATGTCGTCGATGTTTTTGCCGATCGCCGTGTTGAGGGCGTCGATCTCCTGGGTCGCGCTTTCCGCCGCCGCGCCAAGCTGCTTGATGGCTTCGGCGATCGCAACCTGCAGCTTGTCGTTCAGCGGTCCGAGCGTGCCGTTGTAGACTCCGATCGTGCCGGACAGGTCGGTGCCGAACTGGTGAATGCGGCCGGACTGCTCGCTGAGTTCCTGGAAGGCCCGCTGGCTGGCTTGTCGCGCCTTCTCGTTGGTCGCGGCCTGGCGCAGCAAGGGAAGTTCGACTTCCTCGCTGGCTTTCCATAGAGCGACGAAATTCAGCCCCAAGGATATTTGGTGAATGAATTTACCGGAAATATCCGAAAAAAACGCACTGGCGCTTGATTTGAGTTGATTCTGATAGGTCTCGATTTCATAGGATAATCCTGTATCGACGGGTAAATTCAGTTCTTGCTGACTTAAGTTTAGGTTCGAAAATTCTTCTAACTGTATAAATACATTCGTTGCCGACAGATAATTCGATGCAAGGTTTTCGGGTCCAACGTTTGCGTTCTGGCTCATGGACAGGATTCCATTGCGGTGGAAAATGAAAGGTTTGTTTTCAAGGCTTTGTTCTTGCGAGGGTCGATTCTTAGATGAATTCTAAGTCGAACGCGGGGCATGTCAACCTTACCGCGTATTTCTAATATATCATCTCTGGAAAAAATTTGTCTGACGCCGAAACCGCCCTTCCGGCCAGAGTTCGCGAAGCGACGGGGACCGAACGGTTCCGGTTTCCGGGCGCGTCTCCCCTCTCAAGGGAAGCGGCCACCTGCATGCGCGGGATCTATCGCGGCGTCTCGTCGACCCGCCAGGTCTCCACCCACAGGCTGCTCGGCCCCATGTGGCCGGTCGGGGTGACGCCGCGCAGCCAGTTGGGCAGGATATGGGCGTTGGCGCGGAAGTAGAGGGGCAGTGCCGGCAGGTCGCGGGCGTAGATCTCCTGCAGCCGATACCACAGCTTGGTCCGCGTCTCGCGGTCCAGTTCCACCTCGATCCGCTCGATCAGGTCGTCCATCTCCGGGTTGGCGTAGCCGGTATAGTTCTGACCGGCCCAGTTGTTGTCGGCGGTCGGAATGCTGTCGGAATGCAGGGTCGAGCGCGGCACGTTCTCGGGCGACGAGATCCAGGCGTACATCACCATCGAGGGAAACCGGCGCCGGGTCATCGTGTCGCCGAACAGTACCCGCGCCGGCTGGTTGCGGATGGCCACCTCGACGCCGGCCGCCTTCCATTGCGCCTGCAATACCTGCTGAACCAGCTCGCGGGTCCGGTTGCCGGCCGTGGTCATGATCTCCAGGCGTAGCGGTCGCCCGGCCGCGTCGCGGCGCATGCCGCCGGCGCCGAGGGTCCAGCCCGCCGCGTCGAACAGCCGGCCGGCCTCTTCCGGGTCGTATGGCGCGGTGGCCAGGGATTCCAGATGCACGTGGTCGAGCGGGCTGACGCTGGTGGTGGCCACCGGTTGCTTGCCGCCGAACAGGCGCCGGCTGATCGCCTCGCGGTCGAGGGCCAGCAGCAGGGCGCGCCGCACCCTCCGGTCCGCCAGAACCGGATTGTCCAGGTTGAGATCCACGTGTTCGTAGACCAGCCCCGGCCGGTAGAGGACCTGGAACCGGTCGCCGTGGCGGGCCTCGAAGGCCAATGCCTGATCCAGCGACAGGCCCATCTCGCCGGCGATCATGTCGATCGACCCGGACAGGAGATTGGCCTCCAGGGCGGCCGTGTTGCCGATCATCCGCACGACGATGCGTCGAAACGCGGGCGGATCGCCATACCAGGTCGGATTGGGGAGCAGCACCACGTGCGACCCCGGCGCCACCTCGGCGATCCGGTAGGGTCCGAAATAGAGACCCGGATTGGTGGTGTCGGTGTCGAAGCGTGTCGTTTTGTGGTAGGCCGCCGGATCGGCTTCGAACGCCGGCCGGTCGAGATGCGCCGGCAGCAGCCGGAAGTCGTTGATGGCGTTGTAATCGAAGGCCAGGCGATCGAAATGGAAGGTGACCGTTTTCGGGTCCGTCGCGTCGATTTGGTGGATTGCCCGGTATAGTTCGATGTTGGTGATGCCGCTTTTCGGGTGGCGGCCCACCTCCCAGGTGAACAGCACATCGTCGGCCGTGACCGGCACGCCGTCACCCCAGGTGGCCTCCGGGTGAATGCGGTAGGTCACCGCGACTCCGGGCGTGCCGTCGGGCGTCGTCTCGGGCGTCGCGCCGCCGTTCTCGAGGGTCGGCAGGGTGTCGCACAACAGGCAGGTCAACGACCAGTCGGGCGCGAAGGCGGTGAACGGCCGCCGGGTCATGGCCAGGATGTAGGTCGTGGCCATCATGGAATCGGTATTGGGATGGAAGGTGGTCGGGAACTGGGTGATGCCGATGGTCAGGCCGTCGCGCGGCGCGGCGCGCGGTTCGCCGGCGCCGACCAGCAGGATCAGGGCAACGGCGACGAGGCGCCGCGCGCCGGTCACCCGTCGGCTCCGCGCCCGCCGTGCGCCAGCGACCACGCGATGGGGTCCTCCAGGAAGGCCTTGACCGCGGCGATGGTCTCCGGCGTGAACTGGTTTTCCTCCTCGGCCACGTGCAGCACGTCCCACCAGTTAGCCAGATGGTGCAGGTCGACCCCGGCGTGGTCCAGCGCTTGCAGGGCGCCCGGGAAGACGCCGTAAAAGAACACCACGAACGCGTGGCCGACCTCGGCGCCGGCGGCGCGCAGGGCGTTGACGAAGGTGATCTTGCTGCCGCCGTCCGTGGCCAGGTCCTCGACCAGCAGGACGCGCTGGCCATCGTGGATATCGCCCTCGATCTGGGCGTCGCGGCCGAACCCCTTCGGTTTCTTGCGCACGTACTGCATGGGCAGGCCCATGCTGTCGGCGATCCAGGCGGCATAGGGGATCCCGGCCGTTTCGCCGCCCGCCACCGCGTCGATCGTGGCATGGCCGATCGCCCGCTCGATGCGGTCGACCGCAAGGTCGACGACCCGCCGTCGGGCGCGCGGATAGGAAATAATTCTGCGGCAGTCGATGTAAACCGGCGAGGCCCAGCCGGCGGTCAGCCGGTACGGCTCGCGCGGCCGGAAGTTGACGGCGGCGATTTCGAGCAGAATCCGCGCCACCAGGGCGCCGGTCTCCTTCTGGCTCGGCGTGCGGTCCACGTGCAGCATCGACGGATCCCCTTCATGCAACCGTCATTGTTTAGCAGGTCGCCCGGGGCGGGGAAAGGCGCCGCGTCAGTCATCGGGTTCCGGCGCCGCCTTGAGCAGAAACCGGAACCGGCTGCCCTTGCCGGGCTCGGACTCGACCCAGATCTGGCCGCCGTGCAATTCGACGATCCGTCGGCACTGGGCGAGCCCGATGCCGGAGCCACCCGAATGGCCCTGGTTCAGGCGCTGGAAAATCCCGAAAATCCGCTCCGTGCCGTCGGCCGGGATGCCGATTCCGTTATCCGCGACCTCGATCGTCACCATCGCGGCGTGACGCGTCGCGTTCACATGGACCATTGGCGGCCGGTCGGGATGTCGGTATTTGAGGGCGTTGCCGATCAGGTTCTGGAACAATCGGACCAGTTGACTGAAATCGCCGAGCACCGGCGGCATCGGCTGGATCTTGAGATCGGCCTTCGTTTCGTCCAGGGTCAGCTTCAGGTTGGCGGCCGCCATGTCGGCCACGTCGTTGAGCGGGACCGGAACCAAGTCTCCGCGATGCCGCAACAGGCGCGAATAGTCCAGTAGATCGTTGATCATCCGCCGCATGCGGTCGGCGCCATCAAGGGCAAACGCCAGGAATTCGCGGGTCTCGTCGTCCAGACGATTCGCAAGGCGCATCTTCAGGAGTTCCATGTACGAGGTGACCATGCGCAGCGGTTCCTGAAGGTCGTGCGAGATCGCGTAGGCGAATTGAGTCAATTCCTGATTGGATGCTTCGAGGGCGCGGTGGCTGTTCTTGAGCTGCGCCTCGATCGCCTGTTGCTCGGTCACGTCGGTGAAGCTGACCACCAACTCGCGCCGCGCGTCTTCGAGGTGCGCCGCCCGGATTATGAACACGTGATCGGCGCCGGTCGCGCGGTTCCGCATCATGGCCTTGGACACCCGCCCCTCGGCGGCGTTGCGCAGGACCCCCTCCACCCAGCGCGCCTGGCTGGGCGGCAGCATGTCCTCGCCGGGCAGAAAGAAGTCGCAGACGCGGCGCCGTTCCCGCGCAAGGGCCTCGATGTCCGGGTAGCCGAGGAATGCGAGCAGGCGCGCGTTCACGTTGACCAGCCGGTCGCCGTCGAGGACCATGATCAGCGACGACTGGGTGTCGAGGATGCTCTCGATCAGGGCGGTCCGCTCGGTGGTGGCGCGCCGCTGGCTGTGGGCGACCACCAGAACGGTATGTGAGAACACCGCGAACAGGGTCACGAAACCGATCACGATGACCCGCATGTTGAACCGCTTGGTGGCCATCACGTCGGCCCGGCGGCGGGCGTGGGCGGCTTCCAGGTCGTCCAGGTAAATGCCGGTGCCGACGATCCAGGACCACGGTTCGAACTGTTTGAAGAACGAGATTTTTTCGGCGATCTCGCCTGACGAGGGCTTGGTCAGCGCGTAGACCGAAAACGCCTCGCCCGAGGCCTTCAGGCCGTCCAGCACCTGGGCGTAGAACGGCTTGCCGCGGGCGTCGGTGAACGTCCGCGTCAGCGGCTGGCCGGTCGTGAAGGCGGGATTGGTGTTCAGCAGCAGGTGCCCCACGCCGTCTAAACCGTCCGGGACATGAATGACCCAGAGGTAGTCGTCGGGATGATTCTCGAAGGTGATCCCGGCATATCGGTCGAGGACCTCCTTCTGAATCGACCGGCGGGCCTTCGCGGCGGATGTCGCGGCGCCCAGCAGCAGGCCGGTTCCGTCCAGGTGCCGCAGGCCGATATGCACCGTTTCCGTGCCGCTCCCGTCGACCTCCGGCAGCTGGCCGTCCACGAACAGGGTTTGTTCGGTATCCATCCGGCGCAGGGCGTCGCGGAACCCGGTGCTGTCCGCGAGGCGGTCGAAGATTCGGTTGCCCGGATCGAGGCCGTGGTTGAGCAGGTTGACCGTCGCGTCCCGTTCGGCGAGGAAATACACCGTCTCCTCCTGCGGGAATAGAAACGGCCGCAGCTTCTCGGCGAGACGCCGGCCGCGATCCGGCTTCGCAAGGTCCGTCCCGGGTTGACTCATTGCCACCCGCGTCAGGCTTTCCAGCAGGTCGACCTCGTGCTTCAGGGAATCATGCGTCCACTCGGCCGATCGGCTGGCCGCGAGGCGGGTCAATTCGACCAGGGTGTCGATCCGTTCGCGGACCATGGCGCGGCGTTTCGCGAGTTCGTCCTCGCGAGACACCTCGATCCGCCGCAACGCGTCGTCGCGGGTGTTCAGGGTTATGTACAGCGCGAGGCCGACCGTCACCCCGAGGGAAATCACGAAAAGCACGCCAATGTACAGCAGGGATTTCCGATCGGGGACAAGCCGGGTCATCGCGGCCCTTTCACCGGCCGCGCGCCGACATCGCGAGGAGGCGATTTCATCCGAGCGTAAATCGCGCTAGTGGGTTCGCCGCCGGCGTTCGTAGCCGTCGCGACCCAGGGCTTCGAAATGATCGGCCACCGCCGGATGGTCCACCGGTCCGCCCTCGTGGTCCGGTTCCAGATTGCGCTCCGCCACGTAGGTTTGATGGCCTTGCCCATGCACCAGCACATGATACCAGGGTCTGTCCCTCGGTGGCCGCGACCGGGCCACCCTCGCGTACCATTCGCCGCTCCCCAGGAAGTGCGGGTCGACGTCGAACACCACGCCACGATAGCCGAACAGCCGGTGGTGAACCAATTGACCGACATGGAATTTGGCAAGCGTTCCGGACATCCGTCAACTATACCATGTCGGCTGGCCGGGAATGCGAAAAAACCGGCCCACGATGGTGCCCGCCCGTTATCGTCCCGGCGGCGTTCTTTCCGGGCCGGACACCATCGAACAGGGGAAAACGCCATGTTATTATTACTCCGCGCGGGCCGATGGCGGGTGGGTCCCAACCCTCGGTCGCCCCGCGAGAATGGATTGAGTCCATTGCGACGCCACCATTACGAAAGTTCACTTTATATGTCTCACCTTTTGGATGTCAATATGCCGGCATCCGAAAACCCGGCGATTCATTCCGCTTGAGGCCGCCCGATCATGGGAGCGACCATGCCACCTCGGGCGCGGAATTTGTCCGCCAAAAGAATCCCAAGGAGATCGAGGTCTTGACCGGGTTCGAAAGCGTCATTCTGGGTCTCGGCGCGGCCTGGAGCAGCGGCATCAACCTCTACGCCACGACGGTGCTGCTGGGTGGTCTGCACGCGATTGGGCTGATCGATCTGCCGCCGTCCCTTCACCTGCTTTCCGACCCGGCGGTTCTGGCCGTTCTGCTGGGCCTGTACCTGATCGAGTTCGTGATCGACAAGATCCCCGGCCTCGATAGCCTGTGGGACGGCCTGCACACCGTCATTCGCGTCCCGGCCGGAGCGCTGCTGGCGGCCGCCGCGCTCGGCGGCGGCGGTCCGGAGTCCGTTGCGATGCTGGTCGCCGGCGGCCTGCTGGCGGCGACGTCGCATCTCGTCAAGACCGGAACCCGGGCATTCGTCAACATGTCGCCGGAGCCGTTCAGCAATACCCTCGTGTCGCTGGCCGAGGACGTGCTGGTGGTGGCCGGGGTTGCGGTGATGATCCTGTTCCCGCTTCTGTCCCTGGTTGGTCTTGCGGCGATGGTCGTGCTGGCCGCGTGGCTGTTGCCGCGCCTGTGGAAGGGGCTGCGCTGGCTGCTGTTCGATCGCCGGCGTTCGACCGGCGCGGGCCGCCGGACTCCGCGCCTCGGCGCGCCGCGCCGGCTCGGCGGCACCTCCCTGCCGCGTTGACCGCCCCCTTGACCCCGGCGCGGTCCGGTCCCCATATCGGTGGTGCCAAGGGAGGCCGATGCCCATGAGGATATTCGACGACCGCAAGTCCCGGATGCCGACCCCGGAAGAGTCTTTGCCGGGCCGGGAGGCGCCGCTGTCCATTACCGACCGGCATTTCGTGACCGGTGCTCCGCTTCTGCCGCCGTTCCCCGACGGCCTGTCCCTGGCCTTGTTCGGGCTTGGCTGCTTCTGGGGCGCGGAGCGGACGTTCTGGGAGGCGCCGGGGGTGTGGAGCACCGCCGTCGGCTATGCCGCCGGGTTTACGCCCAATCCAACCTACGAGGAGGTGTGCGGCGGCCGCACCGGCCATAACGAGGTGGTGCGGGTGGTGTTCGATCCGCGCGAGATCCCCTTCGAGGCGCTGCTCGCGATATTCTGGGAGGCTCACGACCCGACCCAGGGAATGCGCCAGGGCAACGACCGGGGCACCCAGTACCGGTCCGGCATCTACGTTCACGACGACATTCAGCGCGCCGCCGCCGAGGCGACCCGCGCCGCCTATCAAGCGGCCTTGCTGGCGGCCGGACGCGGCACCATCACCACCGAGATCCTGGACGCCCCGGACTTCTATTACGCCGAGGATTATCACCAGCAATACCTGGCCAAGAATCCGCGCGGCTATTGCGGCCTCGGCGGGACGGGCGTGGGGTTTCCGTCCTCGACTCCTCCGGAGTCCCGATCGCGAATGTAGTTCCGCGCGACGCGGACTCCGCGGTCGCTCTTAAGCGCGCGCCATAACACTCCGGCGGTGACCGTGGGCGGCGCGACCGGACGCGTTGGCGACCAGCTTCCCGAGGGCCGGTTGATATCGAGGGGTCGGGCGACGTCGACGGGGGCACGGTCGGATTCCCCTCGTGGCCCTTCCCGAGCCGCCTCGGCGGCGTATACTTCCTTCCATGCCGCGTTTTCTGATCAGTCGCCTGATCCAGTCCCTGCTCGTTCTGCTGGCGGTATCGTTCGCCGTCTACGGGCTGATCGGCCTGATGCCGGGCGATCCCATCGATCTGATGCTGGCCGCCGATCCACGCCTGAGCAGTGCCGACGCGGCGCGCCTGCGGGCGCTACGGGGTCTGGACGCGCCGCTGATCGAGCGCTATCTGGCCTGGCTCGGCAATGCCGTCCGGGGGGATTTCGGATATTCCCGGCTCTATGCCCGACCGGTCGTCGCGGTACTGCCCGACGCGCTCGCCAGCACCGCCCGCCTGATGGCCGCCGCCCTCTGCCTGTCCTTGCTGATCGGCCTGCCGCTCGGCATCCTCGCGGCGATGAAGCCGAACTCGCCGCGCGACCACCTGATCAACCTGACCGCCTTCGCCGGCATCTCGATCCCGCCGTTCTGGCTGGCCCTGGTGCTGATCCTGGTGTTCGCGGTGTTTCTCGGCGTGCTGCCGGCCGGCGGCCCGGGGGTGTCGGGCGGCCTCGCCTTCATGGTGCTGCCGGTGGCCGCCCTGACCCTGGCCGGGATCGGCGGCCACGTGCGCTACATGCGGGCGTCGATGCGCGAGGTTCTGCGCCAGGACTTCGTTCGCGCCGCGCGCGCCAAGGGGTTGACCGAACGCCGGGTGGTGTTCGGCCATGCCCTGCGCAACGCCCTGTTGCCGGTGACGACCATCGTCGGCCTGGAGTTCGGCACCCTGTTCTCGGGCGCCCTGATCACCGAGACCGTATTCGCCTACCCGGGCATGGGACGTCTGATCTACGACGCGGTGATGGGCAACGACTACAATCTGGCCCTGGTCGCCCTGCTGCTGGCCACCGCCGCCACCCTGCTCGGCAACCTGCTGGCCGACCTCGCCTACCTGGGGCTGGATCGCCGCATCCGCCTGGGCGGGGATGCCCGATGACCGGCTATCGGTCATCTGCCGCGGCGCTGGCCGGGGGCGTCGTGCTGACCGGCCTTGCCCTGGCCGCCCTGCTGGCCCCGGCCATCGAGGTGGCGCTCGGTCTGGACGGCGAGACGGTGGACCTGTTCAACCGCTTCGCGGCGCCGTCGGCCGATCATCCCCTGGGCACCGACGAGTTGGGCCGCGACCTGCTGGCCCGCCTGCTGAACGGCGGCCGGGTGTCGCTCGCCGTGGGCCTCGCGGCGGCCCTGGCGGCGGCCGGGATCGGTACCGTCATCGGATTGATCGCCGGGATGCGCGGCGGTTGGGTCGACGCCGCGCTGATGCGGCTGACCGACGGGGTGATTGCCCTGCCGCTGCTGCCGTTGCTGATTGTTCTGGCGGCGGTCGATCCGGTGAAGCTGGGTCTGCCCGGCGCCTGGGCCGGCGAGCCGTGGGTGGAGTTGCTGCGCATCGTCGTCCTGGTTGCCCTGTTTGGCTGGACCACCGTGGCGCGGCTGGTCCGGGCGCGGGCCCTGGCGCTACGCGACCAGGAGTTCGTGATCGCCGCCCGGGCCCTCGGCGTCGGACCGCTCGACCTGGTCGGGCGCCACGTGCTGCCCAATCTGCTGTCGCAGGTGATCGTCGCCACCACCCTGTCGGTGGGTAACGTGATCCTGCTGGAATCGGTGCTCAGCTTCCTTGGCCTCGGTATCCAGCCGCCGACCCCGAGCTGGGGCAACATGCTGACCAACGCCCAGGAACTGGTCTGGCAATCGCCGGCCCTGGCCCTGTGGCCGGGAGGGCTGATCTTCCTGACCGTGATCGCCTTCAACGTTTTGGGCGACGGCTTGCAGGATCGGCTGGATCCGCGCGCGCAATGGCGCTGAGGGCCGTCCGGGACGGGCGGAGCGCGCAACGCGCGCCCGGCGAGGGGCCGGAAGTCCGAATCCCCCGTTCGGGCCTCGCATCAGTCGTTCACCGCCTCCGAGGTCGGCACCTGTCCGCGCGATCGCACCCAGACCGCGAAGTCGTCCGCCGGAAGCGCGTGGGCGAACAAATAGCCCTGGGCCAGGGTGCAGCGGCAACTGCGCAGGAACCTCAACTGGCCCTCGGTTTCGACCCCCTCGGCGACCACGTCGATGCTGAGGGCGCGGGCCAGCGACACCACGGCGCGCACGATTACCGCGTCGCGGTTCCGGGTTTCCACCTCGCGAATGAAGGTGCGGTCGATCTTGAGGGCATCGAACGGCAGCCGGCGCAGGTAGTCGAGGCTCGAATATCCGGTTCCGAAATCGTCGATGGAGATTCGCACCCCCAGCTCGCGCAGCCGCGTCAGGATGTTGACCGACCGCTCGCTATCCTGAAGCAGCACCGACTCGGTTATATCCAGCTCAAGGCAGCCGGGCGGCACCCGGTGATGCTCCAGGGTTCGGG
>JANQIL010000025.1 GCA_028282245.1 Magnetospira sp. | reverse complement strand
TCCGACTTGACGGTCAGCATTTCCTGCAGCGTATAGGCCGATCCGTAGGCTTCCAGGGCCCAGACCTCCATTTCGCCGAACCGCTGGCCGCCGAACTGCGCCTTGCCGCCCAGTGGCTGTTGGGTGACCAGCGAGTAGGGGCCGATGGATCGGGCATGTATCTTGTCGTCCACCAGATGGTGCAACTTCAACATGTAAATATAACCCACGGTGACCGCGCGGTCGAACTTTTGCCCCGTGCGGCCGTCCCACAGGTCCATCTGACCCGACGCCGGCAGGCCGGCCTCGCGCAGCATCTCGATGATGTCGGTTTCGCGGGCGCCGTCGAACACCGGCGTGGCGACGGTGATGCCGTTGCGCAGATGGCCGGCCATCTCGATCAGCCGATGATCCTCCAGACCGCCGAGTTGGTCCTCGTAGACCCGGTCGCCATAAATGCCGCGCATCCTGTCCTGAAGGTCCTCCAGCCGCGCCGTCTGCCGCGCCATGCCGTCCAGCAGCTCGCCGAGCTGGCGGCCGATGCCGGCGCAGGCCCAACCCAGGTGGGTCTCCAGGATCTGCCCCACGTTCATGCGCGACGGGACGCCGAGCGGGTTGAGCACGATGTCGACGTGCGAGCCATCGGCCAGGAACGGCATGTCCTCGATCGGGTTGATCTTGGAGATGACGCCCTTGTTGCCATGCCGGCCGGCCATCTTGTCGCCCGGTTGCAGCTTCCGCTTCACGGCGACGAAGACCTTGACCATCTTGGTCACCCCGGGCGGCAGTTCGTCGCCGCGCTGAAGCTTCTCCACCTTGTCCTCGAAACGCGCGTTGAGGCGCTCGATGGACTCCTCGGTATGCGCCCGCAGGGCCTCCACGTCGGCCATCACGGCATCATCGTCGACCACGATCCTGGACCACTCGTGAGGCGGCACGTCGTCCAGCATCTCGCCGGTGATCGTCGCCCCGGCCGCCAATCCGGACGCTCCCTTGGTCGTCACGCGGCCGATCAGGAGATCCTTCAGCCGGGCCCGGAAGCTGCGCTCCAGGATCGCCCGCTCGTCGCCGCGGTCCTTGGCCAGGCGGTCGATCTCGGCCCGCTCGATGGCCAGGGCCCGCTCGTCCTTCTCGACCCCGCGACGCGAGAACACCCGCACCTCGACGATGGTGCCGGCGACTCCGGGCGGCAGGCGGAGCGAGGTGTCGCGCACGTCGGAGGCCTTTTCGCCAAAGATCGCGCGCAGCAGCTTCTCCTCCGGGGTCATCGGCGATTCACCCTTCGGAGTCACCTTGCCGACCAGGATGTCGCCCGGCTTGACCTCGGCTCCGATGTAGACGATTCCGGCCTCGTCCAGGTTCTTGAGCGCCTCCTCGCCGACGTTCGGGATGTCGCGCGTGATCTCCTCCTGGCCCAGCTTGGTGTCGCGGGCCATGACCTCGAATTCCTCGATATGGATCGAGGTGAACACGTCGTCGCGGACGATGCGCTCCGAGATCAGGATCGAGTCCTCGAAGTTGTAGCCGTTCCAGGGCATGAAGGCGACCAGCACGTTGCGCCCGAGGGCCAACTCGCCCAGTTCGGTCGACGGGCCGTCGGCGATGATGTCGCCCACGTTGACCCGGTCGCCGACCTGCACCAGGGGCCGCTGGTTGATGCAGGTGTTCTGGTTGGAACGCTGGAATTTCAGCAGGTTGTAGATGTCGACGCCGGCCGCCGAGTGGGAGGTCTCCTCGGTCGCCCGCACCACGATGCGGGTGCCGTCGATCTGATCGACCACGCCCGACCGGCGGGCCACGATGGCGGCTCCGGAATCGCGGGCCACCGCCTCTTCCATGCCGGTGCCGACCAGCGGCGTCTCGGCCTTGATCAGCGGCACCGCCTGGCGCTGCATGTTCGACCCCATGAGGGCGCGGTTGGCGTCGTCGTTCTCGAGGAACGGAATCAGCGCCGCCGCCACCGAGACGAGCTGGCGCGGCGAAACGTCCATGAAGTCGATGTCCTCGGGACGCGCCATGTGGAAATCGCCGCCCTGGCGGACGCTCACCATGTCGGACACGAAGTGGCCATCGTCTTCCAGTTCGGCGTTGGCCTGGGCGATCGCGTAGCGGCCCTCCTCCATGGCCGACATGTAGATCACGTCGTCGGTCACCTGGCCGTCCGCGACCTTGCGATACGGAGTCTCGATGAATCCGTACTGGTTGACGCGGGCATAGGTGGCGAGGCTATTGATGAGGCCGATGTTCGGTCCCTCCGGAGTCTCGATCGGGCAGATGCGGCCATAGTGGGTGGTGTGCACGTCACGCACCTCGAAGCCGGCCCGCTCGCGAGTCAGGCCGCCCGGACCGAGGGCCGACAGGCGCCGCTTGTGGGTGATCTCGGACAGCGGGTTGGTCTGGTCCATGAACTGGGACAACTGCGACGAGCCGAAAAACTCGCGCACCGCCGCCGCCGCCGGCTTGGCGTTGATCAGGTCGTGCGGCATCACGGTGTCGATGTCGACCGAACTCATCCGTTCCTTGATCGCCCGCTCCATGCGCAGCAGACCGACCCGGTACTGATTCTCCATCAACTCGCCGACCGACCGCACCCGGCGGTTGCCCAGGTGGTCGATGTCGTCGATCTCGCCGCGCCCATCCTTGAGGTCGACCAGGATCCTGACCACGCGCAGAATATCCTCGCGGCGCAGGATACGGACGCTGTCCGGCACCTGCTTGCCCTCGAACCCGAGGCGGGCGTTCATCTTCACGCGGCCGACCGGCGACAGATCGTAGCGCTCGGAATCGAAGAACAGGCCGTCGAACAGGGTCTCGGCGGTCTCCAGGGTCGGCGGCTCGCCGGGCCGCATGACCCGGTAGATGTCGATCAACGCCTCCTCGCGCGACGTGTTCTTGTCGATCGCCAGGGTGTTGCGGATATACGGACCGACATTGATGTGGTCGATGTTGAGGGTCGGGATCTCGGTGATGCCGGCCTTCTCCAGCATCTCCAGGGTATCCTCGGTCAACTCGTCGCCGGCCTCCACGTAGATTTCGCCGGTGTCCTCGTTGATCAGATCGCGCGCGATGTAGCGGCCAATCAGTTCGTCGTGCGAGACGAGTTGATCGGTCATTCCGCCGTCAACCAGCTTCTTGCCGAGACGCATGGTGAACTTCTTGCCGGCCTCGGCGGCCACGTCGCCACTCGCCGCGTCGACCAGATCGAAGGTCAGCTTGGTGCCGGCCAGCCGTTTCGGCTCGAACGCCGTCTTCCAGCCGTTGGCACCCTTGGAAAACTCCACGGTCTCGTAGAAATAGCCGAGGACATCCTCCGGAGTCATGCCGCCGAGCCGCCGGTCCTCGTCGCCGGCCGGGCCGCTGGGATCGACCCGATCACTCCACAAGGCCAGCAACAGGGTCGTCACCGGCAACTTGCGGCGGCGGTCGATGCGCACGTAGACGAGATCCTTGGCGTCGAACTCGAAGTCGAGCCAGGACCCGCGATAGGGGATCACCCGCGCCGCGTAGAGATACTTGCCCGACGAGTGGGTCTTGCCCTTGTCGTGATCGAAGAACACGCCCGGCGAGCGGTGCATCTGCGACACGATGACGCGCTCGGTGCCGTTGATGACGAAGGTGCCGTTGGCGGTCATCAGGGGCATGTCGCCCATGTAGACCTCCTGCTCCTTGATGTCGCGCACCGATCGCGAGCCGGTATCCTCGTCGACGTCCCACACCACCAGCCGCAGGGTCACCTTGAGCGGCGCCGAGTAGGTCATGCCGCGCTGCTGGCACTCCTCCACGTCATACTTCGGCTCCTCGAACTCGAAGGACACGAATTCGAGCGTGCCGCGTTCCGAGAAGTCGTTGATCGGAAACACCGACTTGAACACTTCCTGGAGGCCGGTATCGGTCCGATCCTCGACCTTCACCTCGCGCTGCAGGAACGACTCATAGGACGTTTTCTGCACCTCGATCAGGTTCGGCATAGGCGCGACGACGGGAATGCGTCCGAAGCTCTTGCGGATACGCTTGCGACCGGTAAGCATCATGATGGAGTGGGCTCCTCGCGAAGCAGGTTTCTATCCGATCCGCATGCTCGGGCAGCCGACCCGGCGGCATACGGTCCGAGGTTCCTGTTCGGGCGGCCCCGAAATGCCGCCCCCCTCTTTTCAATGTCCCGGCCCCGGCTCGGCCCATCCGATTTGAAAAGAGGTGCTGTAGGCGTGACCCGAAAACGAAAACAAATGTATCCGCAGGCCGACACCCCGTGATCGGGGCGCCGCCCTGCGGTAGTAATGATATGGGTCGGCAACCGCGTTGCCGCCATCACACGTCCGTGAGGACGCTTATTTGACCTCCACGGTCGCGCCGACGTCCTCAAGCTTTTTCTTGATCTCCTCGGCTTCTTCCTTCTTGGCGCCTTCCTTGATCGGTTTCGGCGCCCCCTCGACCAATTCCTTGGCTTCCTTCAGACCGAGCCCCGTGATGGCCCGGACTTCCTTGATGACGTTGATTTTCTTGTCGCCGATGGCGGCCAGGATGACGTCGAACTCATCCTTTTCCTCGGCCGGCGCGGCATCGCCCGCGGCCCCCGGCATGACGGCCATCGCCATCGGCGCCGCGGCGGCGGAAACCCCCCACTTGTCTTCCAGCATCTTGGACAGCTCGGCCGCCTCCATGACGGTCAGGCTGGACAGGTCTTCAACGATTTGTTCGAGATTGGCCATCTCATGTGTCTCCTAATTGGCTTGAACTTCCGAATATCCGTCTCGTCGGGCTAGGCGGCCTCGCCCTTTTCGCCGTAGGCGGCAAACACCCGGGCCAGATCGCCGGCCGGCACTTGCAGCACGGTGGCCAGCTTGGTGGCCGGGGCATTGATCAGGCCGATGACCCTGGCCCTGAGTTCGTCCAGGGACGGCAGGGAGGCCAAGGCCTTCACGCCCTCGGCATCGAGCACCTGGGTGCCCAGCGCGCCGCCGACGACGACCAGCTTGTCGTTCTTCTTCGCGAACTCCACGGTGGTCTTGGCGGCGGCCACCGGATCGGCCGAATAGGCAATGGCGGTCGGTCCGGTGAACATCTCCCGAAGGCCTTCGTAGTCGGTCCCCTCGAGAGCGAGACGGGTGAGCCGGTTCTTGGTGACCTGGAACCGGGCGCCGGACTCCCGCATCCTGGCCCGCAGGTCGGTCAACTGGGCGACCGTCATTCCCGAATAATGGGCGACGACGACCATTGACGTTTCCGCGAACGCCCGATGCATCGAGGCGACCAGTTCCTCTTTCTGAACACGGTCCACGGTTGGTCTCCGTTACAGGCCCCGACGGCCGGTTGCCGGACGGGGCGTTGGACATGGGCTCCCCGACGGCCGGAGAGCCCGGTTCACCCTGTCCAGAGCAGCAAGTTCAAGCCGTGCCCCGCATCCCCTTGGCCGGAGAGGCGGAAAACGGTTGCCCTCTGTCTGCGCGGGCGGATCGGAACCCCTTAAGCCACCCCAAGGGCGGCACCCACGGTCTCGGACAGGCGGAAGCCCCGAAGGGCCTCCTCGCCGCCGCCGGAACCGTCCCGGGTCCGGCGGCGGAAGTCGGCGCGCCGCCGGTCAGGCGACCAGCGACGAGATGTTGAGCTTGATGCCGGGCCCCATGGTGGAGCTGATCGCGGCACGCTTGAAATAGGATCCCTTGGCGCCCGAGGGCTTGGCCTTGTTCAGGGCCTCGACCAGCGCCCGGACATTGTCCATCAGGCTGTCGTCCGGAAAGCTGACCTTGCCGACCCCGGCATGGATGATGCCCGCCTTCTCGACCCGGAACTCGATCTGGCCGCCCTTGGCCGCCTTGATCGCCTCGCCGACGTTCGGCGTCACCGTGCCCAACTTCGGATTCGGCATCAGGCCGCGCGGACCCAAAATCTTGCCCAGCCGGCCAACCACCGGCATCATGTCCGGAGTGGCGATGCAGCGGTCGAACTCGATCTCGCCGGCCTGCACCTTCTGGGCCAGGTCGTCGGCCCCGACCAGGTCGGCGCCGGCCGCCGTGGCCTCCTCCGCCTTGGCGTCCTTGGCGAACACCGCGACGCGGACCGACTTGCCGGTGCCGTGCGGCAGACTGACCATGCCGCGCACCATCTGATCGGCATGCCGGGGATCGACGCCGAGCGCCACCGCCAATTCCACCGTCTCGTCGAACCTCGCCCTGGCCCGCTCCTTGAGCAGGCGCACCGCCTCCGGCAACTCGTATTGGACGGTCCGATCGATGCCCTCGTAGGCGCTGCGCAGCCGCTTGCCTTTCCTCGCCATGGCCCTACTCCGTCACCTGAATGCCCATCGACCGGGCCGAGCCGGACAGCATGCTGACCGCCGCCTCCACGTCGTTGGCGTTGAGATCCTGCATCTTCTGGGCGGCGATCTCGCGCAACTGATCCTTGCTGACCGACCCCTTGGTCTCGATCCCCGGATTGGTCGCGCCCTTGGGCACCCCGGCCGCCTGCCTGATGAAATAGGAGGCCGGCGGCGACTTGGTGACGAAGGTGAACGAGCGGTCGCCGTACACGGTGATCACCACCGGAATCGGCATCCCCTGCTCCATGCCCTGGGTCGCGGCGTTGAACGCCTTGCAGAACTCCATGATATTGGCGCCGGCCTGACCGAGCGCCGGCCCCACCGGGGGCGACGGGTTGGCCTGCCCGGCCGGGATTTGCAGCTTGATATAGCCGCTGATCTTCTTTGCCATTCGAACACCTCAGGTCCTGGTTGATCACTGGGCTCGCGGTGCGGCCATGGCGGGCCTCCCGCGACGCGGCCGCCGGGTCCGTCCCGGCGGAATTGCCTTGAATCCTAAAGCTTTTCGACCTGGGTATACTCCAGGTCGACCGGCGTCGACCGGCCGAAGATCGACACCGCCACCTTGAGCCGGGCGCGCTCCTCGTCCACGTCCTCGACGACTCCGTTGAACGACGTGAACGGCCCGTCGGACACCCGCACCTGTTCGCCGATCTCGAAGGTGATGGAGGGCTTCGGATGGTCGATGCCCTCCTGCACCTGGTTGATGATGCGTTCCGCCTCGGCATCGGAGATCGGGGTCGGACGAACTCCGCCGCCGCCCAGGAAGCCCGTCACCTTGGCGGTATTCTTGACCAGATGCCAGCTCTCGTCGGTCATCTCCATCTTGGCCAGCACGTAGCCGGGGAAGAACTTGCGCTCGGCGTTGATCTTGGTGCCGCGCCGCATCTCGACCACTTCCTCGGTCGGCACCAGGATCTCGGCGAACAGATCCCGCATGCCCTTCTGGCGCGCCTGCTCCTCGATCGACTGGGCGACTTTTTTCTCGAATCCGGAATACACGTGAATCACGTACCAGCGATAGGCCATGGATCAGTCCCCGAGGCCGAACAGCAGGCGCACGCCCATGGCCAGCAACTGATCGACGGCGAGAAAGAACAGCGCCGCGAGAATCACCATCACGAAGACCATGCCGGTGGTGATGGTGGTTTCCTTGCGCGACGGCCAAGTGACCTTGGCCGCCTCCTGGCGCACCTCTCGCAAGTACTGAATGGGGCCGGTTTTCGCCATGCGTCTTATTCTCGTTCTCGTTGCTTCGTTTCCGGGCGTGCCGGACAAGCCCTTGCCCGGCGGTCCGACACGCCATCCGAAACAATAGCGATGGCAGGGGCAGCAGGGATCGAACCCGCGACCTGCGGTTTTGGAGACCGCCGCTCTACCAGCTGAGCTATACCCCTATGCAAAATAGCCCCAGGGCGCCAATGCTCCGTGGGGATCGGGCGGGTAACGGCACGCGACCGCTCTCCCGCCCCTTATAACCGGTGTTTCCCGCGCCGCCAAGACCTATTCGATGATGTTGGCGACGACGCCGGCGCCGACGGTGCGGCCGCCCTCGCGGATCGCGAAGCGCAGGCCCTCGTCCATGGCGATCGGGCTGATCAGGTTCACCGTCATGGTG
>JANQIL010000018.1 GCA_028282245.1 Magnetospira sp. | reverse complement strand
CGGTCGGCCAGCGCCGGCGGCGCGCCATCGTCGCGGCCATCGATTCGAAGCGCGGAGACCTTTTCGCGCAGGCCTTCGCGGAGAACGGCGCGGCGCTGGGCGCGCCGCGCGCGGCCGGTCCCGACGACCCGTTCGACTGGCTGCCGAACGACGACCTGCTGGTGACCGGGGACGCCGCCGAGCGTCTGGCCACTTGGCTGCGCGCCCGTGGCCGCGGGGCGGCGCGGGCCGACGGCGATCCGGCCCCCGATCCGGCGGTGATTGCCGATCTGGCGGCCCGGCGACCGCCGGCCGCCCGGCCGTCGCCGCTCTACCTGCGGCCGCCGGAGGCGACACGGCCGGCGAACGGCGGACGGTTGCGTTGAGGGACGTGGCGCTGCGCGAGGCCGGAATGGCGCACGCGGGGGTGCTGGCGGCGCTGCACGCCGACTGTTTCCCGAGTCCCTGGAGCGAGGGCGAGATGATCCGCCTGCTTGCCATGCCGGGCGCCTTCGCGCTGCTTGCCCTGGTCGGCGACGCGCCATGCGCCTTCGTGCTCGGCCGGGTGGCGGCCGACGAGGCGGAGATCATCGCCGTCGGTACCCATCCGGGGACCCGGCGGCGCGGACTTGCGACGTGGTTGATCGACGCCGCGGGCGCCCATGCGGCGCGGCGCGGCGCGCGCACCCTGTTTCTGGAGGTGGCGGCCGACAACGCGCCGGCGCGGCGCCTGTACGCGACCTTTGGTTGTGTCCAGGTCGGGTACCGGCCAGATTACTACCAGCGCGGCAACAGCCGCCGCGCGGATGCACTGATACTTGGTAAAAACCTTGTCGAAACCAAAGAAAGCGCAAGGGCACTCGAAGGGACCCTGGTCCCCGATACTTAAAACGCACCCAGACACGCACGAACCCATTATAAACGCTCAAAGCGTTGCATGATGTCGAAAATCAATCTATGTTTCGAAAAATGAATGCTCTGAAGGGAAAATCCTCGTTATGTCTGACCATGAAAATCTAACCGTGCTGATGGAGTTGACCGCCGAGATCGTCGCGGCCCACGTCGGCAACAACACCGTTGCGGTAAACGATATTCCCCAACTTATCCAGGATGTTTACAAGACTTTGTCGTCACTGGACGAGCCCGAGATCAAGCAGGAACGCCCGCGACCGGCGGTACCGGTTAAAAAATCCATCCATCCGGATTACTTGATCTGCCTGGAAGACGGCAAGAAACTAAAAATGTTGAAGCGGCACCTCAAAACGGCCTACAACATGACACCCGAAGAATATCGGGAGCGTTGGGGGCTGCAGGCCGACTACCCGATGGTCGCTCCCGACTACGCCGCGCATCGGAGCAGCCTTGCCAAGAAGATTGGCCTTGGCACAAAATCGCGGAAGTAACGATCGCGTGGCGGCGCGTGAAAACCACGGAAAAGGGTAGGCGCTTATAGACGTGTCGGCGGACAACTCCACAAAGACCGGGGGCGAGGCCGCCCGGCCGTCGCGAATCGAGCAGCGGTGCATCGAAAGCGGCATGAAAATGACCGGCCAGCGACGGATCATCGCGCGCGTTCTGTCGGAGGCCAACGACCATCCGGACGTGGAGGAGCTCTATCGGCGGTCCACCCTGGTGGACCCCAAGATCAGCATCGCCACCGTCTACCGGACCGTGCGCCTGCTGGAGGAGGCGGCGATCATCGACCGCCTGGACTTCGGGGACGGCCGGGCGCGCTACGAGGAATCCCCGGACGAGCATCACGATCACCTGATCGACATGAAATCGGGACGGGTGATCGAATTCCAGAACGATGAAATCGAGGCGCTGCAACGGCGCATTGCCGAGCAGTACGGTTTTCGCCTGGTCGGCCACCGGCTGGAACTCTATGGCGTCCCGTTGTCCGGGAACGACGACCCGAGCGACGACTGACCGGCGGCGGTGGTGAGAAACCTGCACATCAAAACCTTCGGCTGCCAGATGAACGTCTACGACTCGGCGCGCATGGCCGATCTCCTGGCACCGCTCGGCTACCGGTCGGTCGACGATCCGGCGGGGGCCGACATGGTGATCCTCAACACCTGCCACATCCGCGAGAAGGCGGCCGAGAAAGTCTATTCGGACCTTGGGCGGCTGCGCCTGGACAAGCAGGCGGCGGCGCGCGACGGGCGCCGCATGGTGCTGGTGGTGGCCGGCTGCGTGGCGCAGGCCGAGGGGGCGGAGATCCTGCGCCGGGCGCCCCACGTGGATCTGGTGGTCGGGCCGCAGACCTACGCCCGGTTGCCGGACCTGCTGGACCGTGTCGGCCGAACGGCCGGCGAACGGGTGGCGACCGAGTTTCCGGTGATGCCCAAGTTCGACCTGCTGCCGGAGCCGCGCGCCGACGGACCGAGCGCCTTTCTGTCGGTTCAGGAGGGCTGCGACCGGTTCTGCGCCTTCTGCGTCGTGCCCTACACCCGTGGCGCCGAGTATTCGCGTCCGGCCGCCGAGGTCATGGCCGACGCCCGCGCCCTGCTTGCCCAGGGCGTGCGCGAGATCACCCTGGTTGGCCAGAACGTCAACGCCTATCACGGCGCGCCGGGCGGTCTCGGCGACCTGCTGCGCGAATTGGCGTCGCTCGACGGCATGGACCGGCTGCGCTACACCACCTCGCATCCGGCCGACATGGATGACGGCCTGATCGCCGCCCATCGCGAGGTGCCGCAGTTGATGCCGTTTCTGCACCTGCCGGCGCAGTCGGGGTCCGACCGGGTGCTGCGCGCCATGAATCGCCGTCATACCGCCGACGACTACCGGCGGCTGGTCGACCGGCTGCGCGCGGCGCGGCCCGACCTCGCCCTGTCCTCGGATTTCATCACCGGCTTTCCGGGCGAGACCGAGGCGGAGTTCCAGGCGACCCTCGATCTGGTGGCGGAGATCGGATTTGCCCAGGCCTATTCCTTCAAGTTCAGCGCGCGCCCCGGAACCCCGGCCGCGACCCTGCCCGATCAGGTTGCCGACGCGGTGGCCGGCGAGCGGCTGAGTCGCCTGCAGGATCGCCTGAACGCCGATCAGGAGGCGTTCAACCGGGCCTGCGTGGGGCGTGTCCTGCCGGTGCTGCTGGACCGCGCGGGGCGCCATCCGGGTCAGCTCGTCGGCCGCAGCCCCCACATGCAGGCGGTGCACGTGGCGGCCGGCGCGGCGCGGCCGGGAGACCTGGTGGATCTGAAAATCGTTGCCGCCCATCCGAACAGCCTGGCCGGGGTGGCGGTGGCGGCGCCCGCGAGGGCCTGCGCCTGATGGGTCCCGTCGACGCCCGCGATCCGTTCGATCCGGCTTCCGGCAATCTCATTCTCGTCTTTGACGACAATGATCTGGCGGCGACCCTGTTTGGTCCCCATCATAGCCATCTCGCGTGCATCGAAAGGTCCCTTGGGGCGACCCTCTATACCAATGGCAACATGGTCGCGGTCGCCGGCGAGACCAACGCCAGGAGCGAGGCCGCCAATGTCCTCAACGGCCTTTACGACCGCCTGCGAAAGGGCGCCGCCGTGGGCGGCGACGAGGTCGACGCGGCGTTGCGCATGGTCGCCGGATCGGGCGACACCGACGCCCTGGGAATGGCCGTCAAGACCCGCAAGCGCACGGTCAGTCCCCGCTCGCCGGCCCAGGCCGATTATCTGCGGGCGATCGACGAGCACGACCTGGTGTTCGGGCTCGGCCCGGCCGGCACCGGCAAGACCTATCTCGCGGTGGCCAAGGCGGTCGAGCGGATGATCGCCGGCGAGGTGGACCGGGTGATTTTGTCGCGGCCGGCCGTCGAGGCGGGCGAGCAGCTCGGATTCCTGCCCGGCAACATGCGCGAGAAGGTGGACCCCTACCTGCGGCCGCTGTACGACGCCCTGCACGACATGCTGCCGGCCGAACAGGTGGCCAAGCGCATGGAGACCGGGGACATCGAGGTGGCGCCGCTCGCCTTCATGCGCGGCCGCACCCTCTCGAACGCCTTCGTGATCCTGGACGAGGCGCAGAACACCACCGCGGTGCAGATGAAGATGTTCCTGACTCGCCTCGGTCAGGGGTCGCGGATGGTGGTGACCGGCGACCTGTCGCAGGTCGACCTGCCGCGCGGCACCCGATCCGGGCTGCGTGACGCGGTGGATGTCCTGGAAGGCGTGCCCGGTGTGTCGCTCGTCCGGTTCCAGGAAAGCGACGTGGTGCGCCATGCCCTGGTCACCCGCATCGTGCTCGCCTACAACGCCGTCGAATCCCGGCGCCGGCTCGCCGCCCCCTATGAGCGCGAGACGCGCGGCCGCAATGACTAAACCGGACATCGCCGTGCGGCGGGCCGGCGGCGACTGGGACGCCGCGTTGCCCGGCGCCGAGGCGATCGGCCGCCGCGTCGCGCGGGCCGCCGTCGGAACCTTGGACGACCCGGCGGTGGAGGTCTGTCTGGTGCTGGCCGACGACGCGACGGTGCGGGATCTCAACCGCGCCTACCGAGGCCTCGATCGGCCGACCAACGTTCTATCGTTTGCCGGTCTCGACGCCGATCAGGCGCCCGGCGCGCCGCGCCTGCTGGGCGACGTGGTGATCGCCCTGGAAACCGCGCGCCGCGAATCCGCCGAGGTCGGCCGGAGTCTGACCGACCATTTCAGTCATCTGGTGGTGCATGGTATGCTGCATTTGCTCGGTCACGACCATGCGACGGAAAGCGAAGCACAGCAGATGGAAGACCTGGAAGCCCGCGTTCTTGGCCGGCTCGGGATCGCCGATCCCCGCGCCGGGCGGGGGGAGCCTGTTCCATGAATGACGGTGCCGCCTCTCCGCCGTCCGCCGCCGGCCAGGGCGGTGACGGCGACCCTTCCCTGATTTCCAGTCTGGCCGACTGGTGGCGCGGCCGCCGGCGCCAGCGCGAGCCCGAGAACACCCTGCGCGAGGCGATCGACGAACTGATCGAGGAGCACGAGGACTCCACGCAGCCGATCGAGGAGCAGGAGCGAATCCTGCTCGACAACATCCTGGCCCTGCGCGATCGCACCATGTGGGATGCCATGGTGCCGCGCGCCGACATCGTCGCCCTGGAGGCGCACAGTACGTTCGTCGAGGTGGTCGAGACGATGATCCGCGAGGGCCATTCGCGGGTTCCGGTGTTCCGCGAAAGCCTGGACGAGACCATCGGCATGGCCCACATCAAGGACGTGCTCACCTATTGGGACCGCCAGGACGCCTTCGACCTCGCGCGGCTGGTCCGCAAGGTGATCTACGTGTCGCCGTCCATGCGGGTGCTGGAACTGCTGCTGGAGATGCGGGTGTCGCGCTGCCACATGGCGCTGGTGGTCGACGAGTATGGGGGCATCGACGGCCTGGTGACCATCGAGGATCTGGTCGAGGAGATCGTCGGCGAGATCGAGGACGAGCACGACCGGGGTCTCGATCCGGCGCTGGTCGAGCAGGCCGACCGGACCTTCCTGGCCGACGCCCGGGTGTCGGTCGCCGATTTCGAGGCCCGTTGCGGTCGCTTCGTCAGCGACGAGGAGCGCGAGGACGTGGACACGCTGGGCGGTCTGGTGTTCGCGCTGGCCGGCCGGGTGCCGATTCGCGGCGAATTGATCACCCATCCCTCCGGGGTCGAGTTCGAGGTGCTGGACGCCGATCCGCGGCGTATCCGAAGATTGCGCGCGCGGGCCGGAAGCCTTGCCGATTCGGAGGATGTCGTGGGGCCGACCAACGGCCGCGCCGACTGACGCGCGGACAACCCAGGGGCGAGAACAATGGATCGATGGGCGGCCTGGATGGCCGGGCGCAACGGCCGGCAGCGCGCCGTCCTGGCCGTCGTTCTGGGCGCCGCCACCGCCCTGGTCATGCCGCCGTTTCACCTGCTGCCCCTGCTTTGGGTCTCGTTTCCCGGGCTGCTGTGGCTGCTCGACGGCGCGACGACCCGGCGCGGCGCCTTCGCGGTCGGCTGGTTCTTCGGACTTGGCCAGTTCGCCGCCGGCCTGCATTGGGTGGCCCATTCCTTTCTGACCGATCCGGAGCGGTTCGCCTGGATGATCCCCTTCGCCATCGGCGGCCTGGCGGCCGGGTTGGCGTTGTTCACCGGGCTGACGACCCTGGCCCTGCGCGCCACCGGCACCCGGGGCTGGAGTCGGGTGGTCGCCTTCGCCGCGCTGTGGATGCTGTTCGAATGGGTGCGCGGCTGGGCCCTGACCGGGTTCCCGTGGAACCTGATGGGCACCGCGTGGACGGTGGTTCCGGCGATGTTGCAGCCGGCCTCGGTGATCGGCGTCTACGGACTCGGCCTGATCACCGTCGCGCTGGCTGCTCTGCCGGCCACCCTGGCGGCGCCGCGCGGACGCCCCGGGCGCCGTCGTCCGATGGCGGTGGGAATCGCCCTGCTGGCGCTGGTCGGCGGCTGGGGCACATTGCGCCTGTCGGCCGCCGGGCCGCCCGATGCGTCGGCGATCGAATCGGTGCGCCTGCGGTTGGTGCAGCCGAACATCCCGCAGGTCGAAAAATGGCATCCCGGCCTCAAGGTCCGCAATGTCGGCGATCAGGTGGCGCTCAGCCGGATGCGGTCGGCCGACGCCGAGGGAACTCCGTTGCCGCCGCCGACCCACGTGATCTGGGCCGAGACGGCGGTGCCCTTCTACCTGGCCGAGACTCCCGACCTGCTGCGGCTGCTGGGCGACACGGCGCCCGAGGACGGACTGCTGTTGGCCGGCGCGCGGCGGCGGCTGGTCGAGGGCGGCCGCGTGGCGCGCCTGTGGAACAGCCTTCAGGCGATCGACGGCGACGGCCGAATCATCGCGACCTATGACAAGGTGCATCTGGTGCCGTTCGGCGAATACGTGCCGTTCAAGGAGTGGCTGCGGATCGCCAAGCTGACCACCGGATCGGTGGATTTCTCGCCGGGCGATGGCCGTCCGACCCTGCGCCTGCCCGGGCTGCCCCCGGTCGCTCCGCTGATCTGCTACGAGGCGATTTTTCCGGGCGCGGTGGCCGACCCCGACGACCGCCCGGAATGGCTGCTCAACATTACCAACGACGGTTGGTTCGGCCTGTCGCCGGGCCCATACCAGCATTTCGCGGCGGTTCGCCTGCGCGCCGTCGAGGAGGGCTTGCCCCTGGTGCGGGTCGCCAACACCGGCATTTCCGGCGTGGTCGACCCGTTCGGACGGGTGACCGCCTATCTGGAGCTCGGACGCCGCGGGGTGCTGGATGCCGCGCTGCCGCGCCCCCTTCCGGCGGCCACGCCGTTTTCCCGACTCGGTAACGCGCTGCCGGTTTGCCTGGCCAGTGTGCTTCTGGTCGCCTGCGCGGGATTGGCGCGGGCGCGCCGCAGGTGATGCCGGCCGGATCCTGAACGAACTCGCGAGGCGTCCGAACGATCCCGTTTCGGCGTGAAGCGGCCCGAGGGGCCGGTTTGGTCGCCGGGCGCGGGCTCCGCCCGTTGGGCCGTCGCCGCAATGGCGACTCGATACGGAGCCCGGGTTGATCATCCGGAATCCGTATGACTCGGTTTCGGCACCCCTGACAATGTTTCCGCTTGCGGTTATTGGGTCTTGACCCTATACCTAAGAGTAAGGTAAGTTTGAGTTGAAACAACCGCAGAACACTCTGCCGACGAAGGATGTGACGGAGACATACGAGCGCCATGAACGACCAACATATCACCGCTCTGCATAAACGCGGCGCGAACGAACGACGATTGCCCCCGGGCGTTCCGAACCCGATCGATATTCATGTCGGGAGCAGGGTTCGCCTGCGCCGGACCCTGCTCGGAATGAGCCAGGAGAAACTCGGCGAGGCGGTCGGCCTGACCTTTCAGCAGATTCAGAAGTATGAACGCGGCGCCAACCGCATTGGGGCCAGCCGGCTCTACGAGCTGAGCCGTATTCTCGACGTTCCGATTTCGTTTTTCTTCGACGACATGTCGGACGCCATGCGAAGCGGCGGAGGCATGATCCCGGATCCGGGGTTCGCCGAGCCGCCCCAGAGCACCCCCGCGTCCGACCCTCTGACGCGTCGTGAAACGCTGGAACTGGTGCGCGCCTATTATCGCGTTCACAGCCCCCAGGTCCGGCGGCGCCTGTTCGAACTGGCCAAGTCGCTCGCCAACACGGACCTCGACCCGGCGATCGACGGGAACTGACCGGAGGCTACCCACGATCCGACATCGACCTTGACCCGATAGACGATCCTTGCCACAAAGGCGCGGTTCCCGACCTTGCGCGGCCCGCGCCTTTGCCTTGTTTCACGGCGAGGTCGACGTTTTCGTTATCCAGGGGAGATTTGATCGTGTCCAGTACCGCGGCCTCATATCTGTTCACCAGTGAATCGGTTTCCGAAGGCCATCCCGACAAGGTCTGCGACCGGGTATCCGACGCCGTCGTCGATCTGTTCATGGCCGCCGGCGACCCGAATGTCCGCGTGGCCGCGGAAACCCTGTGCACGACCAACTTCGTCGCCCTGGCCGGCGAGGTGCGCGGACCCGATACGTTCGGTCACGAGCAGTTCAAGGAGGCGGCGCGGCAGGCGATCCGCGAGATCGGTTACGAGCAGAACGGGTTCCACTGGCGCAACGCCGAGATCGTCTCGCACATCCATGCGCAGTCGGCCGACATCGCGATGGGGGTCGACGCCGGCGAGAACAAGGACGAAGGTGCCGGCGACCAGGGCATCATGTTCGGGTTCGCCTGCGACGAGACCCCGGCCCTGATGCCGGCGCCGATCCACTACGCGCACGAAATCCTGCGCCGCATGGCCGATGTCCGTCACGCCGATCCGGCGTGCGGCCTGGGCCCCGATTCCAAGAGCCAGGTCACCCTCCTCTACGAGAACGGCAAGCCGGTGCGCGCCACGTCGGTGGTGGTCTCGACCCAGCACGCCGACAGCCTGGATCAGGCGGCGGTGCGCGAGATCGCGCGGCCGTTCGTGGAGGCGGTGCTGCCGGACGGTTGGATGTGCCCGGAGGATCAATTCTACGTCAATCCGACCGGACGGTTCGTGATCGGCGGTCCGGACGGCGACGCCGGATTGACCGGCCGCAAGATCATCGTCGACACCTACGGCGGCGCGGCGCCGCACGGCGGCGGCGCCTTCTCGGGCAAGGACCCGACCAAGGTCGACCGCTCGGCCGCCTACGTGGCGCGCTATCTGGCCAAGAACGTGGTCGCGGCCGGACTCGCCGACCGCTGCACGATTCAGCTCGCCTACGCCATCGGCGTCTCGCATCCGCTGTCGGTCTATCTCGACACCGCCGGAACCGGCCGGGTCGACGAAGCCAAACTGGCCAAGGTGCTCCAGGAAATGGTCGACCTGCGGCCACGCGGCATTCGCGACCACCTGCAACTCAACCGTCCGATCTATGCGCGCACCGCCGCCTACGGCCACTTCGGGCGCGATCCGGAGCCGGACGGCGGGTTCTCGTGGGAGCGGACCGATCTGACCGCCGACCTGAAGTCCGCCTTCGGAGCGTGACCGAGGCCTCGCCATGGCGCCGCCTGCACGGCCGGCGCCATGGCAAGAAGCTGAAGCCGGGACGGCGGCGGCTGGTCGAGACCCTGTTGCCGCGCCTCCGCGTTCCCCTCGACGCGGCCGGTGATCCGGCGGCCCTGTTCGCGTCGCCGCCGGCCGATCTGTGGCTGGAGATCGGGTTCGGCGGCGGCGAGCATCTTGCCGCCCAGGCGCGGCTGCGGCCCGACGTCGGGTTCATCGGGTGCGAGCCTTTCCTCAACGGCGTGTCGCGTCTGCTGGCCGAGATCGAGGCGGACTCGAGGCTGGCCAACATTCGGCTGTTCGACGACGACGCCCGGCGGTTGCTTGACGTGTTGCCGGATGCCTGCCTGGGTCGCGTGTTCCTGTTGTTCCCCGATCCGTGGCCGAAGGCCCGCCATGCCAAGCGACGGTTCATCAACCCCGACAACCTGACGCAACTGGCCGGAGTGATGGCCGACCGGGCCGAGCTGCGGATGGCCAGCGACCACATGGGGTTGATCGCCTGGTCCCTGGAGCAGGTCGCCCGTCATCCGGACTTCACCTGGACGGCGCGTCGTCCGGCCGACTGGCGGTGCCGTCCGGCCGATGCCGTCGAGACCCGCTACGAGGCGAAAGCGCTTGAAAACGGCGACGGCTGCGTTTACCTCGCCTGGGCGCGAAACCCCCGCGCCGCGCCGATCGACGGTGAACCGGGCGAACTTTCCGCGTGATTTTCCAAATCGCGCGCCGCCGCCGAACTGTCATAAAAACACTTGCCTCGAAGGCATTTCCGGTCTTATAGTCCAGCCATTCTTTGAACCGCCGCTTGATGACATGTGTTTTAAGGGTGGGCCTCGTGGCCCGCTTTTTTTATTGCGGCGGAGGGAATGAGGGATGGAGCTTTCCGAGCGCATTGCGCGGCTGATCAGGCCGACCCTGGATGACATGGGATACGATCTGGTGCGGGTTATGGTCACCGGCAACCGACGGCCGACCCTTCAGGTGATGGCGGAACCGGCCGGCGGCGCGCCGATGACGGTCGATCATTGCGCCGATATCAGCCGCGCGGTCTCCGCCCTGCTCGACGTCGAGGACCCGATCACCGGCGCCTACACCCTTGAGGTCAGCTCGCCGGGGCTCGACCGGCCGCTCACCCGGGCCGCCGACTTCGACCGCTTCGCCGGCTTCGAGGCCAAGCTGGAAACCCAGCGCCCGATCGATGGCCAGCGGCGGTTCCGGGGGGTTTTGCGGGGTCGCGCGACGGATGGCCGGGTCCGTCTCGAAATCCCGTCCGGGGACGAACTGGCGATCGCGTTCGGCGACATTCTGAAGGCGAGGCTGGTGCTCAACGACGATCTGTTGGCGGCGGCCCGGGAGGCCCGACCGTCCGGCCCCGCGACCGACTCAACCGCGCGCGACAACACGGATAGCTGACGGAAAATGGAAAGTACGATCGAACATGGGCGGCCCGAGCTGTTGCAGGTCGCAGAGGCGGTGGCCCGCGAGAAGGGCATCGACCGAGACGAGGTTCTGGAGGCCATGGAACAGGCGATCCAGAAGGCCGGGCGCAACAAGTTTGGCCATGAACACGACATCCGGGCCCATATTGATCGCAAGTCCGGCGAGATTCGCCTGGCCCGTTTCATCGAGGTGGTGGCGTCGGCCGAGGAGATCGAGAACGAGGTGACCCAGCTGCCGCTCGATCGTGCACGCCAGACGCAGCCCGACGTCGAGGTCGGCGGCTTCCTCGTCGATCCCCTGCCGCCCATCGATTTCGGGCGGATCGCCGCCCAGACGGCCAAGCAGGTGATCGTTCAGAAGGTGCGCGACGCCGAGCGACGGCGCCAGTACGAGGAGTACAAGGACCGCGTCGGCGAGGTGGTCAACGGGCTGGTCAAGCGGGTCGAGTTCGGCAACGTGGTGGTCGACCTGGGGCGCGCCGAGGCACTGCTCCGGCGCGACGAGGGGATTCCGCGCGAACACTTCAACACCGGCGACCGGGTGCGCGCCTACATCATGGACGTGCGCGAGGAGCCGCGCGGCCCGCAGATTTTCCTGTCGCGCGCCCATCCGACCTTCATGACCCGGCTGTTCGCCCAGGAAGTGCCGGAAATCTATGACGGCATCATCGAGATCAAGGCGGTGGCCCGCGATCCCGGATCGCGCGCCAAGATCGCCGCGCAGTCCAACGATTCCGGCATCGATCCGGTGGGCGCCTGCGTCGGCATGCGCGGTTCGCGGGTCCAGGCGGTGGTCGGCGAATTGCAGGGCGAGAAGATCGACATCATCCAATGGTCGCCCGATCCGGCGACCTTCATCGTGAACGCCCTGGCGCCGGCCGAGGTCGCCAAGGTGGTGCTCGACGAAGAGGCCAACCGGATCGAGGTGGTGGTGCCGGACGACCAGCTGTCGCTGGCCATCGGGCGGCGCGGCCAGAACGTGCGGCTGGCCTCGCAGTTGACCGGCTGGGAGATCGATATCCTGACCGAGGAGGAGGAATCGCAGCGCCGCCAGGAGGAATTCCGGACGCGTTCGCGGCTTTTCATCGATGCCCTGGACGTCGACGACGTGATTGCCCACCTGTTGGTCACCGAGGGATTCGCCTCGGTCGACGACGTGGCCTTCGTGCCGGTCGAGGAACTGGCGTCGATCGAGGGCTTCGACGAGGATGTCGCCGAGGAGTTGCGCAATCGCGCCAACGATTACATCACCCGGGTCGAGGAGGAGGCGACGGCACGGCGGCGCGACCTCGGGGTGAGCGACGAGGTGGCGGCGATCGGAGGACTGACGCCGGGCATGCTGGTGCTGATCGGCGAGCACGGAATCCATACGCTGGACGATCTGGCCGACCTGAGCGGCGACGAGTTGCGGTTCATGGTGCTGCCGGAGAAGCCCGAACAGAGCGTCGAGGGCCTGCTCGAACTGGACGATGCGGCGGTACGCAGCCTGTTGCTGCCGTCGCCGCTGTCGGCCGGCGACGCGGACGCGGTGATCATGGCCGCGCGCGCCCACTGGTTCGAGGACGCGAACGGGGACGCCGGCGACGGGGCGGACCAATCGGCGGAGGCGTGACCGAATGGCGGCGCCGGCCGACGCCGAGCGGCCGCGCCGTCGCTGCGTGGCGACCGGCCAAGTGGATGCCGCCGAGCGCTTGGTGCGGTTCGTTGCCGGGCCCGATGGGATGGTGGTCCCCGACGTGGAAAACCGTCTTCCCGGTCGGGGAATCTGGTTGAGCGCACGGCGCAGTGTGGTAAATACAGCCTGCGCCAGACGGTTGTTTTCCCGCGCCGCGCGGGCGCCCCTGGCGGCGCCGGCGGATCTCGCGGATCGGGTCGAGGCCCTGCTGACGCGTCGCTGCATGGACCTTGTGGGACTGGCGCGACGCAGCGGCGACTTGGTGGCGGGGTATGAGAAGGTTCGATCCCGCCTGACCCAAGGCGGCGGTGGCCTTTTTCTGACGGCGGCCGACGGCGCGCCGGGGTCGCGCGCCAAAATGCGCGCCCTGGCCCCCACGTTGCCGGAGGTGGCGGTCCTGCGGGCCGAGGAGTTGGGCCGCGCGGCGGGGCGGGATCGGGTGGTGCATGCCCTGGTCGCGCCGGGCGGACTGGCCGACCGCCTGACGATCGAATGTGGGCGCCTGGCCGGTTTTCGGGAGGCGGCGCCCGGTGAGGAGTCCGGCACGGACCCGGACGGAATACGGACCTGAACGGACGGATATGAACGAAACCGAGAACGAAACCGAAGTCACGGACGACAGGAAGCTGAAGCTTGAGCGCCGTCGCGGCAAGCTGGAGCTGAAGAAGACGGTCGAGGCCGGGCAGGTCCGCCAGAACTTCTCGCACGGCCGCTCCAAGGCGGTGACGGTCGAGGTCCGAAAGAAGCGGGTCATCGAGCGCGGCGCCGACGGGAAATCCGCGAAGGACGATCCGCACGGCCGGGAACCGGCCGCCAGCGAGGCGGTCGACGACGCGTCGCACGGCGAACTGACGGAGCGCGAGCGGGCGGCCCGGGCGCGCGCGCTGTCGGAAGCCCGCAAGGCGGACGAGGAGGCGCGACGGCGCGAGCAGGCGCGCATCGAGCAGGAAGCCCGCGAGGCCGAGGAAGCCACCCGGCGCGCCGAGGAAGAGGCCCGCAGGGCGGCCGAGGCCGCGGCGGCCGAGCCGCGACCGGAGCCCGACCAGGCACCGACTCCGCGACCGGGCGCCGCCGAGACGTCGGAGGGCGCGGAAACGCCGCGAACCGCGGCGACCGCCAAGCCGGCGGTCAAGGCGAAGGCCAAGCCCCAGGACGACGAGGCCGGCCGATCGGTCCGTCGCGGCGCCGTCAAGCCCGACGCGGCGGCCCGCAAACCGGCGACCCGCAGCCGGGGCGAGCCGCGCCGCCGGGCCGGAAAGTTGACCATCGCGGCGGCGCTCGACGATAACGAGCGGACGCGCAGCCTCGCCTCGGTCAAGCGCGCCCGCGAGAAGGAAAAGCAGAAGCAGCGCAAGATGTCCGGCGCCGAGGCCCAGAAAGCGGTGCGCGAGGTGGTGGTGCCGGAAACCATCACCGTTCAGGAACTGTCCAACCGGATGGCCGAGCGGGCCGGCAACGTGGTCAAGGCGCTGATGAAAATGGGCGTCATGGCCACCATCAACCAAGTCATCGACGCCGACACGGCGGAGCTGGTGGCCGCCGAATTCGGAAATAAAATCAAGAGAGTGTCGGACGCCGACGTGGAAATCGGCCTGCTTGGCGGCGACGACGCGGAACGCGAGCTGGTGTCGCGGCCGCCGGTGGTGACGGTGATGGGTCACGTCGACCATGGCAAGACCTCGCTGCTCGACGCCCTGCGGGCGACCGACGTGGCGGGCGGCGAGGCGGGCGGCATCACCCAGCACATCGGCGCCTATCAGGTGCTCCTCGACTCCGGCGCCCGGATCAGCTTCATCGATACCCCCGGCCACGCCGCGTTCACCCAGATGCGGGCGCGCGGCGCCGAGGTGACCGACATCGTGATCCTCGTGGTGGCGGCCGACGACGGCATCATGCCGCAGACGGTGGAGGCGATCCGCCACGCGAAGGCGGCCAAGGTGCCGATCATCGTTGCCATCAACAAGATCGACAAGCCGGACGCCGACCCCAACCGGGTCCGCACCGAGCTTTTGCAACACGAGCTGGTGCCCGAGGAAATGGGCGGCGATGTACTGACCGTGGAAGTCTCGGCCAAGCAGCGGATCAACCTGGACAAGCTGGAGGAAATGATTCTCCTGCAGGCGGAAATCCTCGACCTGAAGGCCAATCCGAACCGTGCCTGCGAGGGCGTGGTGATCGAGGCCAAGATGGAGCGCGGACGCGGCTCGGTGGCCACCGTCCTGATCCAGCGCGGCACCCTGCGGGTCGGCGACCCGTTCGTGACCGGCAGGGAAATGGGGCGCGTGCGGGCGCTGATCGACGATCGCGGGCAGCCGATCGAGGACGCCGGGCCGGCGATGCCGGTCGAGGTGCTGGGCATCAACGGCACCCCCTCGGCCGGCGACGATTTCGTGGTCGTCGAGGACGAGCAGAAGGCCCGCGAGGTGAGCGAGTACCGGCAACGGCGCGATCGCCTGGCGCGCAACGCGGCGTCGCAGCGCGGCACCCTGGAGCAGATGTTCGAGAGCATCCAGTCCGGCGAGGTCAAGGAACTGCCGGTGGTCGTCAAGGGCGATGTCCAGGGGTCGGTGGAAGCGATCCTCGGCAGCCTGGAGAAAATGGGCAACGAGGAAGTCAAGGTGCGGGTGCTGCATGCCGCGGTCGGTGGCGTCAACGAATCCGACATCACCCTGGCCCAGGCCTCCAAGGCCGTGGTCATCGGCTTCAACGTGCGGGCCAATCCGCAGGCCCGCGAGATGGCGCGACGCGACGCGGTGGAGATCCGCTACTATTCGATCATTTACGACGTGACCGACGACATCAAGAGCGCCCTGACCGGAATCATGGCGCCGACCCTGCGCGAGACCTTCCTCGGCTACGCGGAAATTCGCGAGGTGTTCCGGATCACCAAGGTCGGCTCGGTGGCCGGCTGCATGGTTACCGACGGCACCGTCAAGCGGGGCGCCAAGGTGCGCCTGCTGCGCGACGACGTGGTCATCCACGAGGGCGGGCTGTCGACCCTGAAGAGGTTCAAGGACGACGTGAAGGACGTCCGAGAAGGGTACGAATGCGGCATGTCGTTCGAGAATTACGACGACATCAAGACCGGCGACGTCATCGAATGCTACGAGATCGAGGAGGTGGCGGCGCAGCTGTGAGCCGCCGTCGCCTGATCGAGAGGACGTCCCCATGAGCAGAGGCGCGAACCGTCCGCCCTCGCAACGCCAGCTTCGGGTCGGCGAGGAGATTCGTCATGCCCTGGCCTGGGTGCTGGAGCGCGGGGAGGTTCGCGATCCGGGCCTCGAGGGTCGGGTGGTCACGGTGACCGAGGTCCGGGTCAGCCCCGATCTCACCAACGCCACCGCCTTCGTGGTGCCATTGGGTGGCGGCGATGCGATGCCGATGCTCGACGCGCTGCGCCGCGCGGCGCCATTCCTGCGCCACGAGATTGGCCGCCGGGTGCGTCTGCGGCAGGTGCCGCGTCTCGCGTTCAAGGCCGATACCTCGTTCGACGAGGCGGCCCATATCGACGACCTTCTGCACCGTCCGGACGTTCGGCGCGACCTAGGGGGCGATGCCGTCGGAGCGCGCGGGATCGCGCCGATGCCGCCGGCCGACGGCGACGAGGGGAATGGCGGCGATGGGTCGTAAGCATCGCGGCCGCGACGTGCACGGCTGGATGGTCGTCGACAAGCCGGCCGGCCTGACGTCGAGCGCCGTGGTCGGCCGGGTGCGGCGGCTGACCGGGGCGGCCAAGGTGGGACACGGCGGGACCCTGGACCCGCTGGCCACCGGAGTGTTGCCGCTGGCCTTCGGCGAGGCCACGAAGACCGTCTCCTATGCGATGGACGGTCGCAAGGTCTACCGTTTCACGGTCCGCTGGGGGGAGGCAAGGGACACCGACGACGCCGAGGGCGAGGTCACCGAGACCAGCGACGCGCGACCCGACGCGGCGGCCATCGAGGACGCGCTCGCCGGATTCCGGGGCGACATCGCGCAGATCCCGCCCCGCTACTCGGCGATCAAGATCGACGGCCGGCGGGCCTACGATCTGGCGCGCGCCGACGCGGCGGTGGAAATCGCGCCGCGCCGCATCCGCGTTCACAACTTCGAGTTGCGGAATCTGATCGATTCCGATCACGCGGAGTTCGAGGTCGAGAGCGGCAAGGGCGCCTACATGCGCGGCCTGGCGCGGGATTTGGCGCGAGCCCTGGGGACGGTCGGCCACATCGCCGCCCTGCGCCGCGTCATGGTCGGACCGTTCACCGAGGCGGATTCGATTTCCCTGGATAAACTACAGGCGTTGGGGCATAGTGCCGCGCTTGACGACTACCTGCTTCCGGTTGAGACCGCGCTGGACGACATCCCGGCGCTGGCCATGACCGACCCCGAGGCCCGGCGCTTGCGCAACGGCCAGCCGGTTTCCCTGCTGGCGGTGGCGCGGCGCTCGCCGTTGTCCGGAATTCCCCAGGGCGCCATCGTGTGCGCCATGGCGGAAGGCCGGCCGGTGGCCCTGGCCCGGATCGAGGGCGGCGAAGTGAGGCCCGTCCGCGTGTTGAATCTCTAGTCAAAGGAGACCCCGATGTCGATCACCGCCGAGCGGAAAGACGAACTCATCAAGGAATACGCGCGCGCCGAGGGCGATACCGGCTCGCCGGAGGTGCAGGTGGCGATCCTGAGCGAACGCATCCGCAACCTCACCGAACACCTCAAGGAGCATAAGAAGGATCACCATTCGCGGCGCGGGCTGCTGGTCATGGTCGGCCAGCGCCGACGTTTGCTCGATTACGTCAAGGGCAAGGAAGTCGCCCGTTACGAATCGCTGATCCAGCGGCTCGGCCTGCGTCGCTGAGCCCACACCGCAGGGGCCGGGGCGGGAGTCTCGGCCCTTGCGCTTTCCGGGGGCCCGATGCCTCCGATCCCGGTCGGCCCGCGAGGGGTGCGGCCGGTTTGTCCGTACGTTGGAAGGAATACAGAATGTTTAAGGAATTCCGCAAGGAAATCGACTGGGGCGGCCGGCCGCTCGTCATCGAGACCGGGCGCATCGCCCGCCAGGCCGACGGAGCGGTGATGGTCACCTACGGCGAGACCAAGGTGCTGTGCACCGCGGTGGCCGAGAACACGCCCCGCCAGGGTATCGATTTCTTTCCGTTGAGCGTCCACTATCAGGAAAAGACCTTCGCCGCCGGCAGGATCCCGGGCGGCTTCTTCAAGCGCGAGGGGCGTCCGGCCGAGAAGGAGGTGCTGACCTCGCGGCTGATCGACCGCCCGATCCGTCCGCTGTTCGCGTCCGGATTCCGAAACGAGACCCAGGTCGTTTGCACGGTGCTGGCGCACGACCTGGAGAACGACCCCGACATCGTCGCCTTGGTCGGCACGTCGGCGGCGCTCACCATTTCCGGGATTCCGTTCCTGGGACCGATCGGCGCCGCCCGGGTCGGCTATATCGACGGCGCCTACATCCTCAACCCCAGGCTCGACGAAATGGCCGACACGGCCCTCGACCTTGTGGTCGCCGGAACCACCGATGGCGTGCTGATGGTGGAATCCGAGGCCCACGAGTTGAGCGAGGACATCATGCTGGGCGCGGTGACCTTCGGGCACGAGCACTTCCAGCCGGTGATCACGGCGATCATCGAACTGGCCGAGGTTTGCGCCAAGGAGCCGATGGACGTTCCGGAACCGCCCGAATGGCTCGACGATCTGGCCGGACGGGTTGCCGAGGGAGCCGAAAAGGATCTCCGCCTGGCCTACGGCGAGACCGACAAGATGGCCCGCCAGGGCAAGGTGCAGGCGGTCAAGGACCGGGTCGCCCAGGATCTGGCGGAAGACGAGAACGCCGATCCGGTGGTGCTGTCCGGCCTGTTCAAGAAACTGGAGCAGAAGATCGTCCGGCGCGACATCCTCAAGACCGGGCGCCGCATCGACGGCCGCGACACCCGCACCGTGCGGCCGATCGTGTCCGAGGTCGGCATCCTGCCGCGCGCCCATGGCTCGTCCCTGTTCACGCGCGGCGAGACCCAGGCCCTGGTGGTCGCCACCCTGGGCACCGGGCAGGACGAGCAGATCATCGACGCCCTTGAGGGAGAGTCGCGCAGAAGCTTCATGCTGCACTACAACTTCCCGCCCTATTCGGTCGGCGAGGCGGGCCGCATGGGCTCGCCGGGACGCCGCGAGATCGGCCACGGCAAGCTGGCCTGGCGGGCCGTGAATCCGCTGATGCCGAGCAAGGAGGAGTTCCCGTACACGGTGCGCGTGGTCTCCGAGATCACCGAATCCAACGGCTCGTCCTCGATGGCCACGGTGTGCGGCTCGTCGCTCGCCCTGATGGACGCCGGGGTGCCGCTCAAAAGGCCGGTGGCCGGCATCGCCATGGGCCTCATCAAGGAAGAGGACGGCGTTGCCGTGTTGTCCGACATCATCGGCGACGAGGACCACCTGGGCGACATGGACTTCAAGGTGGCCGGAACGGAAGCCGGCATCACGTCTCTTCAGATGGACATCAAGATCACCTCGATTACCGAGGACATCATGCGCACGGCGCTGGCCCAGGCCCGCGACGGGCGGCTGCACATCCTGAACGAAATGGCCAACGCGATCTCGTCGAGCCGCGACGAACTGGCCGCCACCGCCCCACGGATCACCGTGATCACCATCAATCCGGACAAGATTCGCGAGGTCATCGGCCCGGGCGGCAAGATGATCCGCGAGATCACCGAGGAGAGCGGTGCCAGGGTCGATCTCGAGGACGACGGCACGGTCAAGATCGCGTCCAGCAATCAGGACGCGACCGACAAGGCGATCGCCCTGATCCAGGCCATCGCCGCCGAGCCGGAGATCGGCAGGGTCTACCGTGGCAAGGTGGTCAAGGTGGTCGATTTCGGCGCCTTCGTGAACTACCTGGGGCCGCGCGACGGCCTGGTCCACATCAGCCAGCTCAAGAACGAGCGGGTCGGCAAGGTGACCGACGTGATCCAGGAAGGCGACGAGATCTGGGTCAAGCTGATCGGCATCGACGACCGCGGCAAGGTCAAGCTGTCCATGAAGCTGGTCGACCAGGACACCGGCCAGGAGATCAAGTCGGAGGAATCGGCCGAGGCCTGATCCGGCCGGTCATCGCGGTCAACGAAACAAGGGAGGCGCCTCGGCGCCTCCCTTGGTGTTTGGGGATTCGCGCTCTGGAGGCTCCCGCGCCCTTACGGGGACGGCCCCGCCTCCGGTGTCTCGGGACATGCCTTTTGAGGGTACGAAAGGTTTTTATTCTACTATTGTTTCATTATTCTTGTATACTTACAGCTTAAAGGGTTGGTTGTCTGGGAGGGGATTCCCGAAATGTTCATCCGTCGAATGACGCCAATGCTTTGCATGTCCGTCTGCCTGCTGGTCGTGCCCGGCCCGACGGCAACCGCCCAGCAAGCGACGCCGTCGCATGCCTTCCAGGTGATCGATACGGTCAACGCCGAACTGGCGCTGCTTCACGAGGCCAACGAATCCGGACCCGCCAACGACCCGAACGCGCCGGCCCTCACCCCCCGGCGACCCCGCCACGTGCTCCAGAATGCCCTTCTGGTCCATGCGAAGGTTCAGGCCCTGCGCCAGCTTTGCGGTCTGTCCGCCAGCCCGCGTCCCGCGCTGCCGGCCAACGAGGTCACGCCGAAGGACGTCAAGGCCCTGCTGACCGCCATTCTTCAGGATACCCGCACCCTTCGGGCCGTTTTCGGGGTGGAGGCGCCGGCCGTCGAGAAGCCGTTCGTGGACGGCAAGCAGCCGCTCGACGTCTATCGCCAAATCACCAACGCCAGCCTTCAACTCGACGGGCTGGGCATTCCGGCAGTCGTGCCGAACGACGTGTATCGGCGCGCTCTCGAGGTTCATGACGCCTTGCGGGAGGTCGTGGTGGCGCGGCGCGGGACCGCCCCGGACATTAAGCGGACCTCCCGAGGCAAGACGCCGCGCGACGTTTACGACGTGGCGTTCACGCTGCTTGAACGCCTGAAGTTGCTGGCCGAGCGACGGCCCGCCTTCGCGATTCCCGGCGGCGTGATCCTGCCCAACAAGCGTGGCGGCGCCATCATGCCGTCACATGTGATCGCCCTGATGAACGATGCGTTGGGGGAAATCCACTCCATGCGCATCGTGTCCGGTTTCGATCCGCCTCTGGCGCGGGCGCCCGCCCAGTCGGGCAAGACCCCTTCCGATGTTTTCGACGCGGTTCGGACATCGGTCGATCTGGTGGATATGCTGATCGACGGGGAGACGTGAGGCGATGGCGACCGAATTTCACCTGCTCGCCGCCTTTCGCGGGATCGGCCTCAAGATCATCGGCCTCGCGGTGGTGCCCGTGGTTATCATCACGGCCCTGGTCTTCGTGGTGCAGGCGCGGCTCGGCGGCGTATTCGAGGAGACCCTGCGCGCCATCGAGCTCAACGACACGGAATCCCGTGATCTGAACCAGCGCATCGATTCGATTCAGGGCGACATGAGCATTGTCCTCGGCGCGATCGCCCATTTCATGGCGAGGCACAACAAGGCCCTGCTGTCCGGCAACGCCGGTCTGGTGGCGGGAATCCGCGAGAACCGCGATGTCGCCACCGCCGCGGTCTCCGAGTTCCGTCACAACGTCAGCGACCTGTTCGACAACGTTAAGGGCCTGGACATCTATCAGGGCGACCGGGACAAGGCGCGCCAACTCCGGCGCAAGGCGCATCTGGTGAACCGGATGTCCATTGTCCTGACCAACCTGATGACCCTGGTCGTGGAGTCCAATGAACGGACGCTGGCCTTGATCAAGAATGGCGACAAGGCGAGTGCCAGCTCGAATTTCACTTTCGAGGAGAGCGCCCGGATCGATGCCGTGAGCGACGCCCTGACCAAGGCCCGGGACGGCTTGGCCGGTCTCAACGCACTGATCGGCGAGGAACTCCACGCGCGCCGGGTGCTGGTCGGCGAACAGGCATTCGAGGATCTGAACGGCACCCGCTCCCTCAGCACCGTGCTGGCCCTGGCGATGATGGCGATCATCGTCGTGCTCGGATTCTTCTATGCCGCGTTCGGCCTTGTGCGTCCGATCGGCCGAATGACCGAGGACATGACCCGGTTGGCCGAGGGGGATTTCTCGGTGGATGTCCCAACCACGCTCAAGGATCAGCTCCGGGACATGGCCAACGCGCTTCGCGTCTTCAAGGACAACGGCCTCGAGAACCGGCGCCTGCAGGACGAACGGACCATGGCCGAGGAGCAGGCCAACAAGGAACGCAAGGCGTCCCGGGACAAGATGGCGGCCGATCTGGAAAACCGCTTCAAGGGCGCGATGGACGTCATCGGGGCGTCGGTGGAACGTCTCCGCGACGCCGCCGGGACCATGCTGGCCAACGCCGACCACACGTCGGGCCAGAGCACCGCCGTGTCGGCGGTGACCGAACAGGCATCGGCCAGCGTCAACAACGTGTCCGCCTCGACCACCGAGCTCAGTTCGTCGACCCAGGAAATCGCGTCGCAGGTGTCCCGCGCGTCCGCCACCGCCTCGGAGGCGGTCGCCAAGGCCGAGGCCACCAACGAGCGCATTCAGAAACTGGCCGACACCTCGCAGAAGATCGGCGACGTGGTGACCCTGATCAACGATATCGCCGCGCAGACCAACCTTCTCGCCCTGAACGCGACGATCGAGGCGGCGCGGGCCGGGGACGCGGGGAAGGGATTCGCCGTCGTCGCCTCGGAGGTCAAGAACCTGGCCGGGCAAACGGCCCGCGCGACCGACGAGATCGCCTCTCAAATCAACGCCATACAGGACGGGACCCGGGAAGCGGTCGACGCGATCGCCAGCATTCAGTCGGTGATCAACAACGTCAGTGAAATCTCGACCTCGATCGCCAGCGCGGTCGAGGAACAAAGCGCGGCAACGGACGAAATCGCCCGCAGCGCCGAGCAAGCGGCCGACGGAACACGGGAAACATCGGAAATCGTCACGACGGTCGCCGAGGCGGCCCGGGAAACCGGCGACGTGGCGCGGCAGGTCTCGACGCTCTTGGACACCCTGTCGCAGGAAAGCCAGCATCTTAAGGACGAACTGGAGCGGTTCCTTCGGGAAATCCGAGCCAACTGACCGCGTCGACGGTGGAGCGCGGCGGGCCGCCGCAAGGGAGCGTCGGCTTTAGAATATTATGATATTTTGTCTTGCGCATGCGATGGGCTGCGGCATACTCAATCCGACGCGTACTCCTCCCGAGGATTCGCCGTCAAGCCTTGGGCCGGTTTCGGGAAACCGAGAACCGGCTTTCTTTTGTTCATGGCCGATCGGTCGTGCCATGCCGGCCCCGCGAAGGAGAACCGGCGCCGCCCGCTCCGGGACTCGCGCGGGCGTGGAGCATGCCTTCGCCCACCGGAAGGGGTCGACGACCCCCTGTTCTCGCGCCATCGATATGGCCCGGATGCCACGTTTCGGTCGGCCTGGTTGACTCGTTTCGCGTCGGGCCTATACTGCGCCCCCTCATTCCCGGGAATGCGAGGTGCGCCGTGGTGCGCGCGTCTCCGTCCGTCCGCTAGATGGGACGGAACTACCGGGACACCAACGATCCTCGAAAAGGAACCGATCACCGATGGGCAAGCGACTGCAATCCAAGTACAAGATCAACCGGCGCCTCGGCGAAAATCTGTGGGGCCGCCCCAAGAGTCCGGTCAACACCCGCGAGTATGCGCCCGGCCAGCACGGGCAGCGGCGCCGCAAGCCGTCCGACTTCGGCATCCAGCTGATGGCCAAGCAGAAGCTGAAGGGCTACTACGGCAACATTTCAGAGAAGCAGTTCCGGCGCTACTACGAGGAAGCCACGCGCCGCAAGGGCGATACCTCGGAGAACCTCATCGGCATCCTGGAACGCCGCCTCGACGCCGTCGTCTATCGGATGAAGTTCGTGCCGACCGTGTTCTCGGCCCGCCAGTTCATTAACCACGGCCACATCCGCGTCAACGGCCAGCGGGTCGACATTCCCTCCTATCGGGTGCGCGACGGCGACACGATCGAAGTGCGCGAACGGTCGCGCGAGATCCCGATGGTGCTCGAGGCCATCGAGAGCGCCGAGCGCGACGTTCCCGATTACATGGAGGTCGACCACAAGAAGCTGCGCGGCACCTTCACGCGCGCTCCGATCCTGGCCGACGTGCCCTATCCGGTGCAGATGGAACCGAACCTGGTGATCGAGTTCTATTCCCGCTAACGCGCGATCGCCCAAGACGGAGTCCCTTGGCCGACCCCGTTTTGGGCGTGAATCGCCCGCGATTCCAAAAAGGCGCGCAAATCCTATCCGCGAAAACCGTCCCGGTTGTCTTGAAGTTCGCGCGAAGCCCTCGACGTGGCCGCCCGGTCACCGTTCCGAGCCGCCGGGCCGCCATTCCGGTGGCTCAGCGCGCCGCCACCCGGTTCCGGCAGTCGACCACCCAGACATCGTAGACCGCGTGCTCCATGGCCGCCAGCGCCGGGCTGGAGGCGAACATCCAGCCGCGATAGACGGCGAACGCCGGCTGGTCCTCGCGGACCTCCCAGATGTCCACGAAGGCAACGCTCTCCGGCGCCTCCTCGGGCGATCGCTTTTCACAGGCCCGGACAACGATTTCCAGGGTTCCGAAGCGGATCACCTGGCCAACCGGAGCCTGGATCGTGGATATGCGGGCCGTCACCTTGTCCAGGCCCTGCAACACCGCGGTGTCCATCCGCTCGGCGGCCCCCGGCGCCACGGTGGCCGACAGGACGATCAGCGCGCCGGCCGCCGCGCCCAGGGCGCCCCCGCGGGCCGGATGCCTAGTCACGGACCGTCGGCGGAGGCCGGCCCGCCGCCCGGGTTGGTGGCGAGGAAGATGATCTCGCCGACCTGATCCTCCAGCGACCGGTAGTCGCGGGTGTTCGCGATCCGTCCGCCGTCGGCGATCATCTCGGCCGAGCGTCCCGGTTCCAGGCGGATGTACTTGCCGCCCAGGATGCCCTCGCTGGCGATGCTCGCCGCGGTGTCGACCGGCAGCCGGACCTGGGACTCGACGGTCATCGTCACGACGGCGTCATAGGTCCGGGGATCGAGCCTGCGGTCGGTCACCGTGCCAACCTTGATGCCCGAAATGCGCACGTCGGCGCCGGGCGCCAGGCCGCCCACCTTGAAGAACGCGGCCTCCAGCGTATAGCCGGACACGCGGCCGACCTGGGCCATGTTGTAGGCGAAGAACACGAACAGTCCGGCCACCAGCAGGACCACCGCGCCCATCACCGTTTCCACCATGTTCGCCCGCATGCCGTTCCGTCCCGTCGCTGTTTCGTGTCCCCGGCGGCGTCCTCGCGGCGCCTCAGACGCCGCCCCGCTTCGCCTTGCCTTCCGAGATGATCAGGTCGAGCAGGTCCTCGACCACCATGGAATCCTGCGTGAAATCGATGCGGTCGCCATGGCCCAGATGAACTGTTTCGCCGCCCGGCTCCAGGACCACGAACTTGGACCCGAACAGGCCGTCGGTATGGATCGCCGCCGAGGTGTCGCGCGGCAGCCTGACGTCGCTCTCGATGCGCAGCACCAATTCGGCCCGGTAGCTGCCGGTCCGCAGGCGCTCCGCCGCCACGCTGCCGATCTCGACCCCGGCCATGCGCACCGGATCGCCGACCGCCAGCCCGTCGATGCGATTGAACGCCGCCAGCACATCGTAGCCATTTGCCGTGCCGTCCGGCCGCGATCCGTAGGACAGGACCAGCAAAAGTCCCAAGCCGACCAGACTGGCGGCGCCGACCCAGCTTTCCCTGGTTTCCCCGCGCATCGCCGTTCGTCGCCCGCTATGCGGACTCCGGCGTCCAGGCTTCGTAGTCGCCGGTCGCCGGTGCCCGGCGGCCGCCCGCCAGATCGTGGCCGGCCGGCAGATACGCAAGCGTGGTTCCGGTCAGGTTCGGCAGATGTTCCTTCTGCCACGATGGGGTGTCGGTGACCGAGGCGGTCAGCGGCTCCGCCGACGTGTGGTGCAGCCAGGCGTGCCATTCCGGCGGCACCTTGGATGCCTCGTGCCGGCCCTTGTACAGCACCCAGCGTCGCTCGCGGCCCCATAGTTTCTTGCCGCGACTGCGGAAATAGCGGTTGCCGTACTGGTCCTTGCCGACCTGCTGTCCCTTCAGCCAAGTGAACAGAATCGTTCCGGTGATCATCGAGTCGGGTTCCGAATGCTGGGTTTCACCCGCCGGCGGCGACAGCCGCCGGCGGGCGACTATGGCACTTGGCAACGTCCAGGACAAGGGGCAGCGACCGATGCGGAATCCGCCGCCGGCTCGGGCCGACATCCCATGCCGGGACGCGACTCGTTGGAGTGGCCGGGATCCCGGGACGGGCAAGTGGACGCGCGGTTGGTTACCGATTCGTCAACGTCCCAAAACATGTCGATAAAACACACTATATGGTGTGATAGAGCTGCAACATCGTCAAAATCTTGTTGCGGCCGCATGACGGCCAAGCTACATTTTGAGGCGTCGAATGAAGCTGACCCCATCATCTGGCGGGCTTCGCGTCGGCGGACGGATCGGGAAACCGGTCCGTTGGGGATTTGAGGGGTGGTGTTCAGGACTCATCCGCCGATCCCGATGTCGCTTGGGTGGATCTTAAAAATAATCTCACGGAGATATCATGCGCATTTCTCGGTTGTACACTGAGCCCGGCCAGTCGCCTTACGCGGCCTTCGAGTTCCGCCGCGCGTCGAGCGAAATCCGCAACCCGGACGGCAGCGTGGTGTTCCAGGCCAACGACATCGAGGTGCCCGCCCACTGGTCGCAGGTGGCGTGCGACGTGCTGGCCCAGAAGTACTTCCGCAAGGCCGGAATCCCGGCCGATCTGCGACGGATCGAGGAATCCGCAGTGCCGTCGTTCCTGTGGCGGTCGGAGCCCGACCTCAAGGCGCTGCTCAAGCGCGAGGAAACCTCGCGGTACGGCGGCGAGAAAAGCGCCAGGCAGGTGTTCGACCGCATGGCGGGGACCTGGGCCTATTGGGGCTGGAAGGGCGGCTACTTCGATTCCGAGGCCGACGCCGAGACCTACTTCGACGAGATGCGCTACATGCTGTGCGCCCAGGTGGGGGCCCCCAACTCGCCGCAGTGGTTCAACACCGGCCTGTTCTGGGCCTACGGGATCAACGGCCCGGCGCAGGGCCACCATTACGTCGAGTTCGAAACCGGACAGTTGGTCCGCGCCCAATCGGCTTACGAACATCCGCAGCCGCATGCCTGCTTCATCCAGTCGATCGAGGACGATCTGGTAAACGAGCGCGGCATCATGGATCTGTGGGTCCGCGAGGCGCGGCTGTTCAAGTACGGCTCCGGCACCGGCACCAATTTCTCGGCCCTGCGCGGCACGGACGAGCCGCTGTCCGGCGGCGGCAAGTCGTCGGGCCTGATGAGCTTCCTGAAAATCGGCGACCGCGCGGCCGGCGCCATCAAGTCGGGGGGCACCACCCGGCGGGCCGCCAAGATGGTGATCGTCGACGCCGACCATCCGGACATCGAGAACTTCATCGACTGGAAGGTCCGCGAGGAGCAGAAGGTGGCGGCCCTGGTCGCCGGCTCGCGGCTGGCCAACGAACACCTGAACCGGGTGATCCGGGCCTGCGATCCGGAGGGCGAGTCGGCCGGCGTCGCCGAGGGCGACCGCTACGATCCGCGCCGCAACAAAGTCCTCAAGCGGGCGGTGATCGGCGCCCGGAAGGCGCAGATTCCGGAAAACTACATTCAGCGCGCGATTCAGTTCGCAAGGCAGGGATTCCGCGAGATCCGCTTCCCGGAATTCGACACCGACTGGGATTCCGAGGCCTACGGCACGGTGTCCGGCCAGAACTCCAACAACACCGTGCGGGTGACCGATGCCTTCCTCCAGCAGGTGCTCGAGGACGGAGAATGGGAACTGATCCGGCGCACCGACGGCAGGGTGGCGAGGACCGTGTCGGCCCGCGACCTTTGGCAACGGATCGGCGAGGCCGCGTGGTCCTGCGCCGATCCGGGCCTACAGTTCGACACCACCATCAACGACTGGCACACCTGTCCCGAGTCGGGCCGCATCAATGCCTCCAACCCATGCTCCGAGTACATGTTCCTGGACGACACGGCCTGCAACCTCGCGTCCCTGAACCTGATGGCGTTCCGGACCCGGGAGGCCGGTTTCGACGTGGAGGCGTTCGAGCACGCGGTGCGCCTGTGGACCGTGACCCTGGAAATCTCGGTCCTGATGGCTCAGTTCCCGTCGCCGGAGATCGCCCGACGGTCGTTCGAGTTCCGCACCCTCGGCCTTGGTTTCGCCAATCTGGGCGGCCTCCTGATGTCGAATGGTCTGTCCTATGATTCGGTGGAGGGGCGCGCCCTGTGCGGTGCCGTCAGCGCCCTGATGACGGGCGTCGCCTACGCCACGTCGGGCGAGATGGCCGAACAGATGGGCGCCTTCGCGGGCTATGCCGCCAATCGCGAGGCCATGCTGCGGGTGATCCGCAACCATCGCCGGGCGGTCCATGGGACGCACGACGGCTATGAGCACCTGTCGGTGGCCCCGGTGCCCCTGGATGCCAAGAACTGCCCCGTCCAAACCCTGGTCGAGGCGGCGCGGCAAAGCTGGGACCGGGCGCTCGACCTTGGCCAGTCGGGCGGCTTCCGCAACGCCCAGGTCTCGGTGGTCGCGCCGACCGGCACCATCGGCCTGATCATGGATTGCGACACCACCGGCATCGAACCCGATTTCGCCCTCGTCAAGTTCAAGAAGCTGGCCGGCGGCGGTTACTTCCGGATCATCAACCGGCTGGTTCCGCAGGCGCTGGACCACCTGGGCTACGACAAGGCGCAGGTCGACGACATCGTGCGCCACGCGGTCGGCCACGGCACCCTCAAGGGAGCGCCCGGCCTGGGTCATGGCGTGCTGCGCGAGAAGGGCTTCACGCCGGAGGCCCTGGCGCGACTGGAGGATTCGCTGGCCGACGCCTTCGATATCCGCTTTGCCTTCAACAAGTGGACGCTGGGCGGGGACTTCTGCGCCCAGGTTCTGGGTGTCGCGCCGGCCGACCTCGACAACCCGGCGTTCGACCTGCTGGCCCATCTGGGGTTCGACGCCGCCGAGATCGCGGCCGCCAACGTCTACGTCTGCGGCGCCATGACGGTGGAAGGCGCGCCACACATGAAGCCGGAACACCTTCCGGTATTCGATTGCGCCAGCCCCTGTGGTCGCAACGGAACCCGCAGCCTGTCGGTGGAAAGCCACATCCGCATGATGGCGGCCGCCCAGCCGTTCATATCCGGGGCCATTTCGAAGACCGTCAACATGCCCAACTCGGCCACCGTCGAGGACTGCACCCGCGCCTATCTGCTGTCGTGGCGGCTCGGCTTGAAGGCCAACGCTCTCTACCGGGACGGCTCCAAGCTTTCGCAGCCCCTGCACGGCGGCCTGCTCGACGATGCCGATCTGGACATGGCGGCGGACGAGCCGGTCCAGGAAGCCTCGCCGATCGCCAAGATCGAAAAGGTGGTGGAGAAACTGGTCGATCGGCGGATGATCGCGCGGCGGCAGTTGCCGGCCCGCCGCAAGGGCTACACCCAGAAGGCCATCGTCGGCGGCCACAAGGTCTATCTCCGGACCGGCGAGTACGAGGACGGCTCGCTGGGCGAGATCTTCGTCGACATGCACAAGGAAGGCGCCGCGTTCCGCAGCCTGATGAACAACTTCGCGATCGCCATCTCGATCGGCCTTCAGTACGGCGTGCCGCTGGAGGAATTCGTCGAGGCCTTCACCTTCACCCGTTTCGAGCCCTCCGGCATCGTCGAGGGCAACGACGCCATCAAGATGTCCACCTCGTTGATCGACTACATGTTCCGCGAGTTGGCCGTCGCCTACCTGGGACGCCACGATCTGGCGCACGTGGAAATGGGCGATCTGCGCCCCGACACCCTGGGCCGGGGCGACAAGGCGGAGGGCACCCTCCCCGAGGACGCTGACGGCGGCGTCGGCGACGCCGCTGCCGCCGACCCGATGCGGGAGGTCGCGCGGCTGGCCAGCAACGGCTTCATGCGCAAGAACCTTTTCGTGGTCGACGGTGCCAAGGGACGGCGTCCGCGCGAGGCGCGCGACGAGATGGAATCGGCGGCGGTTCAGGTCGCCGCCTCCGGCGCCGGGGTGGTTACCATGGGCAGCGCCGTCGCCGACGGCGAAACCACCATGGACCGGGTGCGCGAGGCACGCATGAAGGGATACGAGGGCGATGCCTGCGAGAACTGCGGCAACTTCACCCTGGTCCGCAACGGTACCTGCATGAAGTGCATGACCTGCGGCGCGACCTCCGGTTGTTCGTGATCCTCACGAGGGACTTGAAACCCGAATCCACAATCGAGTTTCGTATGAGACGTTTTTGTTTCAACCTTGGGACAAGAACGTTGCCCTGGCACCGCCGACGCTTATAATGCCCACCTCGTATCGCCCGGTGATTGAGCCGACCTTATCGGGTCGTTTCACGCCGAGGCGGTGACGCTCGGGTGCCGCGCGGGGTTGCCGGCCGGCCTTCGCGGTGTTTCGCGAGTCCGTTCAAGAGCCGCCCGGTATTGGGATTCGCGCGTTCATGGCCGAGTTCCGCCGGGTGCGTTTCGGGAGGCGGGGTCATGGAATCGAGCGTGTTCCGGTTCATCTGGCGGTTCAGTCGACGGGATCAACTCCTGCTTCTGGCCTTCACCGCCGCATCCTTCCCATTTCTTTACTACTCCCTCGATCTTCCCAAGACGATCATCAATCAGGCCATCGGCGGCACCGAGTTCCCGCGATCGCTGGTCGGCCTGGAGTTCGGCCAAATCCAGTTCCTGATGGTGCTCTGCGCCATCTTCCTGTCGCTGGTCTTCATCAACGGCGGATTCAAGTATTTCATCAATGTGTTCCAGGGGATCCTGGCCGAGCGCATGCTGCGTCGGCTGCGCTTCCAACTGATCGAGCGAACCCTGCGATTTCCTCAGAGCCAGTTCCGCAACCTGTCGCAGGGCGAGGTCGTGGCGATGGTGACCACGGAAACCGAGCCGCTGGGGGGCTTTTTCGGCGAGGCCCTGGCGCTGCCGGCATTCCAGGGCGGCACCCTGATCACCATTCTCGCCTTCATCCTGATCCAGGACCCGATTCTCGGCCTTGCCGCCATCGCGCTCTACCCGGTGCAGGCCTACATCATCCCGAAACTGCAACGACAGGTGAACCAGCTCGGCAAGGAACGCGTCCGCACGGTTCGGAAACTCTCCGAGCGACTCAGCGAAACCGTGGCCGGAATTCAGGACGTCCACGCCAACGCCACCTATCAATACGAACTGGCCGATTTCAGCGATCGTCTGGGACAAATCTTCAACATCCGCTACCGGATCTACCGGAAAAAGTTCTTCATTAAGTTTCTGAATAATTTTCTTGCCCAACTGACGCCTTTCTTCTTCTTTTCGATCGGCGGCTACCTGGTGATTCAGGGCGACTTGTCCTTCGGCGCCCTGGTCGCCGTGCTGGCCGCCTACAAGGACCTGTCGTCGCCGTGGAAGGAACTCCTGACCTACTACCAGAGAATGGAGGATTCGCGGATCAAGTACGATCAGTTGGCCGAGCAGTTCGCGCCCCCGGGCATGCTCGACGAGACCCTGATCGCGGTCGATGGCGCCGACGGCTATCCGCCGCTCGACGGACGTCTCCAGGGCGCCAACCTGATGCTGGAAGACGGCGGCGGCGACCACCGGATCAATGGCGCCACCTTGTCGTTCGATATCCGCAGCCACGTGGGGCTGCTCGGAGACGCCGGGAGCGGGCGCTCCGACCTGGCGCGCCTGCTGGCCGGCCAGATTCCGCCGTCCGGCGGCCAGGTGACGGTCGACGGTCAGAACCTGAACCAATTGCCGCGCGCCCATCTGACCCGCGAAATCACCTACGTGGATCAGGAATCGACCCTGCGGAGCGGCAGCATTCTGGAAAACCTCCTGTACGGCCTGAGGCAGCGTCCGCTGAGCGAGAACCGGGCGGCGGAAAACCGCGCCCACCGGCTGACCGAGGCGCTGGCGAGCGGCAATTCCACCTTCCTGATCGACGACGATTGGCTGGCCGACGACGCCGGGCGGTTGGCGCGCATCCACGACGCCCTGCGGATCACCGAACTGGAGGACGATGTCTTCGAGATCGGCTTGCGCAGCGTGATTGACGTGTCGGATCAGCCGGAGATGGCCGACCGGCTGGTGCGTGCCCGCGCCCGGGTGCACGATCTGCTGCGCGCCCGCGACCTGACCGACATCGTCGAGGTGTTCGATTCCGGCCGTTACATGATCAGCGCGACGGTGGCCGAGAACATCCTCTGGGGAACTCCGGTCGACGACACCTTCGCGACCGAGAACCTGTGCCGTAACGGCTACCTGCACGATATCCTCGCGCGCGCCGACCTGCTTGAGACGTTCGTCGACAAGGGCCGCGCGGTGGCCGGGGCGATGATCGAGCTGTTCTCGGACCTGCCGCCGGGCCACGAGTTCTTCGAGCGCTTCGGGTTCTTCCATCACGAGCAGATTCCGGATTACCAGCGTATCCTCAACCGGGCGTGCAGCCAGGGAACCGCCAATCTGGCGGAAGCCGACAGCGCGCGGCTGATCGAGTTGACCCTTCAGGTGGTGATGGCGCGCCACAACCTGTTCGAGATGGACCGGCCGTTCTGCGAGCGTGTTCTCCACGCCCGCGGGCTGTTCACCCGCCATCTGCCCGCCGAGTTCGCGGACAAGATCGATTTCTTCGACGTCGACCGCTGCAACGCCGCGAGCACCATCCAGGACAATATCCTGTTCGGCAAGGTGGCAGTGGACAAGGCCGAGGCCGCCAACCGGGCCAGCCAGTTGCTGACCGAGGTGGTCGACGAAACGGACCTGCGGGCGTCGATCATCGAAGTCGGCTTGCGGTTCGACATCGGAATCGGCGGCAAGCGGTTGACCGTGCCGCAACGCCGCAAGCTGACCCTGGCGCGCGCCCTCCTCAAGCAACCCCGGCTGCTGGTCGCCAACAAGGCGCTCGCCGGCGTCGATCCGGCGGCCGAGAAAGCGATCGTCCGCAAGCTGCGCGCCGCCACCCCGGACCGGGGAATTCTATGGGTCGCCGACGGCGACGAGTCGTTGGATGACGAACCGCCGTTCGCGCGGACCTTCGTGGTCGAGCGCGGCAAGGTGCGTGAAATGAACGCCAACGAACCGGCTCACGCCGCGTGGCTGCGGCAGGACGACGCGCGCACCGCCAAGGGCCTCGCGCGACAGGCCGACGTGCTGGCCCAGGTTTCGTTCTTCTCGAACATCGACCGTTCGACCCTTAAGCTGATCGCCTTCACCAGCGAGCGGTTGACCTACGCGCCGGGCGACCTGATGCTCCGGCAGGGCGACGTGGGCACCAATGCGTTCGTGATCCTGGACGGCGCCGTCGAGATCACGGTCAACGCTGTGGGCGGCGAAATGCGGGTGGCCGAACTGGGCAGCGGCGAGATGATCGGCGAGTTGGCGCTGTTGTGCGAGGTGCCGCGGACCGCCAACGTGAAGGCGGTCACCCGGGTCGAGGCGCTCAGCATCTCGAAGGACATCTTCACCAAGGTGGTGTTACAGAACTCGGCGATGGCGACCGAGCTTTCACGGCTGATCGCCAGCCGCCTGATCTCCGTTCTGCGCGCCCAGAGCAAGCGGGCGGTCGCCGACAGCGACCACTTCCCCACCGTCGACCAGGATGTCGGCCTGCCCAACGCCCTGCTGTTCGAGGACCGCAAGCAGCGCCTCGCGGCACAGGAACATCGCCGGTCGCCGAAATCCAGCATCGTCATCCTGCGCTGGGAGGGCCCGGAAATGATCCCGGGCGAGGACGGGAGCCAGCAGGTTCCGGCCATCAACCTGATCGCCGAGCGGGTGCGGCCATTGCTGCGCGATTCCGACACCCTGGCCAAAATCAACCACGGTCGCGCGCTGGGCATTCTGGCCTACGGCACCTACGACGGGGAGGGACTGCGGGTTCTCAAGGATCGCATCGCCGACGTTCTCGGCGTGCCCCTGCGCGGCGAGGCGGCGGCCGTTTCGCTGGTTGACGGTCTGCGCATCGAAACCGCGCCGGTACGGTCGGACGCCGAATCGGGCCTCGGCGACGACGTGGACGACGCGCCGGCCGTCGGTGCCTCGCTGTCCGGTGGCGCCCGATAGCGTGGACTCGACGCGACGTGAACCGGCGGCCACCGGCCGCATTGCATCGATCCGCCATTTGGTGTGTAACTCCGCCTACGTGGTTTCGATCGCCACCGTGAGAGCATGGACACCAACGGACCCGCGATGCGCCCGCTGACCGACCCCTTGCCGCCACCCGGACGGCGTCTCGGCGTCGGGCTGCTCGGCGGATCGTTCAATCCGGCCCACGCCGGACACCTGCACGTCAGCCGCGAGGCGCTGCGCCGGCTCGGCCTTGATCAGGTCTGGTGGATGGTGTCGCCCCAGAACCCGCTCAAGGAGGCCGCCGGCATGGCCCCCTTCGCGGTCCGCTTGGCGTCGGCCCGGGCGGCGGCCGACGACCGCCGGATCGTGGTCACCGACATCGAGCATCGGCTCGGCACCCGATATACCGCCGACACCCTGGCCCGCCTGGTCACGCTGCGTCCATGCCATCGCTTCGTGTGGCTGATGGGGGCCGACAATCTCCTGCAGATCCCCCGCTGGCGCGGTTGGACTTCGATCTTTCATGTTGCGCCGGTTGCGGTTTTCGCCCGGCCCACGTATTCTTCGAAGGCGTTGTCCGGTGCGGCGGCCCTGCGGTTCGCCCGGGCGCGGGTGTCGGAGCGGCGGGCTCGGACTTTGCCCGAGGCGGCCCCCCCGGCCTGGACGTATCTGTTCATCCCGCGCCATCCCGCGTCGGCAACGGCGATCCGGGCCCTCCAGGGGCCCGGGTGCGGAGAACCGGCAACCAAAGGAGGCGAAACATAGCGACCGCGCAAACGACGATTCCATCGACCGGCGATCTGCTGGATTTGGTGGAACGCCAACTCGACGACGACAAGGCGCGCGACGTCATCGTCATCGACCTCACGGGCAAGAGCAGCCTGATCGACTACATGGTCATTGCCAGCGGAACCTCCCAGCGGCATCTCGGCGCAATGGCCCAGCATCTCCGGGAAAAACTGAAGCAGATCGGCCGACGGGCCGTCGCCGTCGAGGGTGAACGGCAGCTCGATTGGGTGCTGATCGATTCCGGCGACGTGGTGATCCATCTTTTCCGCCCGGAGGTCCGCGACTTCTACGATCTGGAGAAGATGTGGGGCGTTTCCCGGCCGCCGATGCGCGAGGCGGCCGGCCTGGGAGCGAGCGCGGCGATGTAGCCACGCCCGGCGAACCGCATGCGCGTGACCGTGATCGCGGTCGGCCGCTTCGGCGCCGGCCATGTGGAGGAGCGTCGCCTGTTCGAGCGCTACGCCGGCCGCCTTCCGTTTCCCCTCGATCTCCGCGAGATCGAGATCAAGACGCGGTTGCCCCTGGAAAAACGCCGGGCACGGGAATGCGAGCGGCTGCTTGGTGCGGTGCCGGCCGGGGCCGTGGTGGTGGCGCTCGACGAACGCGGGCGCGCCCTGACCACCCACGACCTGGCGACGCGGTTGGAGGCCTGGCGCGACGAGGGACGCGGCGTGGCCTTTCTGATCGGTGGCGCCGACGGCCTCGACATGGCGGCGCGAAACCGCGCCGATCTGGTCCTGTCGCTGGGCGCCGCCACCTGGCCGCACCTTTTGGTGCGGGCGCTGGTCGCCGAGCAGGTTTACCGGGCGCATTGCATCCTGACCGGCCATCCCTATCACCGGGGTTATCCGGATTCCGGATGACCAATTCGGGATCCGTACCGAGTCGCCATTGCGGCGACGGCCCAGCGGGCGGAGCCCGCGCCCGGCGAGGGACAGGAAACCCGAATCAATTATTCGGGTTTCGTATTATACCAACGGCAATAATTATCTCGCCATGAGTGCCCAATCGCGCCATCCGATTGACATGATGGTTTGCGGGTTGCTGATCAGCTTGTCCCAGGCATCGCAACCGGCGTCGATGATGGCGTCGTAGGTTTCGAAGACCCGGTTGGACAGGTAGTTCTGGCGGAGGTATTGCCAGACGTTCTCGACCGG
>JANQIL010000014.1 GCA_028282245.1 Magnetospira sp. | reverse complement strand
ACAAGATTCGCGATACCTTTCGCGTGTTGCTGCAAATGGCGGTGGTGCTGACCTTTGCCGGACAGCGCCCGGTCACCAAGATCGCCCGCACCGCCGGCCAGTTCGCCAAGCCGCGCTCGGCCGACACCGAAACCCGCGACGGGGTGACCCTGCCCGCCTATCGGGGCGACATGGTCAACGACATGGCCTTCACCGAGGCCGGGCGCATCCCCGACCCGGAGCGCATGGTGCAGGCGTACAACCAGTCGGCCGCCACCCTCAACCTGCTGCGCGCCTTCGCGCAGGGCGGCTATGCCGACCTGCACAAGGTGCACCAGTGGACGCTGGGCTTCGTGACCGACAGTCCGCAGAGCGATCGTTACCACGACCTCGCGACGCGGCTCAACGAAACCCTCGATTTCATGGCCGCCTGCGGCGTGACCGCGGCGACCACGCCGCAGATCCGCGAAACCGATTTCTACACCTCGCACGAGGCGCTGCTGCTCGAATACGAGCAGGCGATGACCCGCATCGATTCCACCAGCGGCGAATGGTACGACACCTCGGCCCACATGCTGTGGATCGGCGACCGCACCCGGCAGATCGGCGGGGCGCACCTGGAGTTCCTGCGCGGCATCGGCAACCCGATCGGCGTCAAGGCGGGGCCGAGCATGACGCCCGACGATCTGCTGCGCCTGATCGACGCGCTCAACCCGACCAACGCGGCGGGGCGGCTGACCGTCATCACGCGGTTCGGAGCCGACAAGGTGGAAACCCTGCTGCCGCCGCTCCTGCGCGCCGTGGCCCGCGAGGGCCGCGAGGTGGTCTGGGCCTGCGATCCCATGCACGCCAACACGGTCAAGTCGTCGGTCGGCTTCAAGACCCGCATGTTCGATTCCATCCTGCGCGAGGTGCGCGGGTTCTTCGCGGCGCACCACGCCGAGGGCACGCACGCCGGCGGCGTGCATTTCGAGATGACGGGCCAGGATGTCACCGAGTGCGTCGGCGGGGCACACGCCGTCACCGAGGCCAACCTGTCGGACCGCTACCACACCCACTGCGACCCGAGGCTGAACGCCGAACAGTCCCTGGAGCTGGCCTTCCTGCTGGCCGAGATATTGAAGGACCACCGGGCCCGGCGGCGCGGCGGCGACCGGCGCCGGGCGGCGTCCTGAGCGATGACCGGACGCAACGCGTTACGGCCATCCCGTGACGAGATCGGCGCCTGGACCGATCGCTATTTCGACCGGACCCGGGAAATCGTCGGCCGGTTCGGCGACGTGGAGGTTACTTACGCGGTGTTCATGCGCCGCCCGGTGGTCTGCGCGCCCCGACTCGCCATCGACTGGCTGACCGCCACCGCCGAGGCACGGGGGGCCCGGATTTCCATCGACCCCACCTACGCCGAGGGCGACTGGGTCGGGGCCGGCGAGCCGATGCTGTACATCACCGGATCGCTGTATCATCTGGTCGACCTGGAGACGCTCTATCTTCAGAAACTGGGCGCCGCCTGCGTCGCCGCCTACAACGCGCTGACCATGTGCACCGATCTGCCGCGCGTGGCCTTCCTGGCCATGGACGCGCGCCACTGCGCCGGTACCGAGATGGCCGAGATGATGGCCTATGCGGCCGGAGTCGGCTCGGCGGCGGCGCGCGACAAGGTGGGCGCGACCGGCTTCATCGGCAACGCCACCAACGCCACGGCGCCCTACTTCGGCCAGACCGAGGGACGCGGCACCATGCCGCACGCCCTGATCGGCTATGCCGGCTCGACCCTGCGGGCGGCCGAGATGTATCACGAGGCGTTCCCGGACCAGGACCTGATCGTGCTGGTCGACTACCATGGCCGGGAAGTCACCGACAGCCTCGCCGTGTGCCGCCGCTTCCCGGATCTGGCGGCGGCCGGACGGCTCGGAATCCGGCTCGACACCCATGGCGGCCGCTATGTCGAGGGGCTGGACCCGCAGGCCGCCTACGCGGTCCTGGAGCGCCACGTGCCGAAGGCGATCCGAGGCTACCGCACCGACACCGAGCTCAAGCACCTGACCGGGACGGGAGTCTCGGCCGCCGCCATCTGGCACCTGCGCGAGAGCCTGGACGCGGCCGGCTTCGAAAAGACACGGATCGTCGCCAGTTCCGGATTCGGGCCGGCCAAGTGCAAGGTGATGTCCTACGCCAAGGTTCCCGTCGACGTCATCGGCACCGGATCCTACCTGCCCGAGAATTGGCAGGAGACCTACGCCACGGCCGATATCGTGTCCTATGGTGGCCGGACCAGCGTCAAGGTCGGCCGGGAGTTCCTGATCAGGAAGCAGTAGCGGACGGCGCGGCGCGGTTGAGTCGCCACAGGGCGAAGTTGAGGACCGCCGCGAAACCGACCCACAGCAAATAGGGCGCGAGCAGCCAGGCCGCGGTCGCGCTGATGGGCGCGAACAGAACGATCATGGCAACGATCGATCCCCATAGGGCCACGACCTCGAACAGCGCCAGATCGATCCGCCGCAGACCGAAGAACAGCGCCGACCAGATCGCGTTCAACACGCACTGCACCCCGAAGGCGAGCATCGGCGGTCCGGCGTCGCCCGGACCCGCCGCCTCCCAAACCATCCAGGCGGCGAGCGCCAACAGGGCGTAGATCACCGCCCACGCGGGCGCGAACAGCCAATCGGGCGGATTCCAGGACGGCTTGTCGATGCTCTTGTACCAGGCGCCGGGCCGGAAGTAGGCGCCCGAAGCCCCGGTGGCCAGGCAAATCAGCACGAACACGGGCAGGGACAACAGGGAGGCGGTATCCATTCCGGACGACCCTTACATTCTTTTTTCGAGGATGGCGCAGAAAAACCCGTCGGTTTTCTGATCGGCCGGAGTCAGGGTGAGATGAGACGTGTCGGTCGGGCAGCGACCACCCACCGTCGCGCCCCACACCGCGTCGACGGATACCACGCCGAATTCCCGGTGCCGCTCCAGGAACCAGTCGACCTGGCCCTTGTTTTCCGACTCCAGCAGCGAGCAGGTGACATAGATCAGCCGGCCGCCGGGCCGCACCATGAGCCGCGCCCGGTCGAGAATGGACCGCTGGCGGGCGCGCGTCGATTCGAGCAGGGCCGGGGCAAGGCGCCAGCGCTGGTCCGGGTTGCGGCGCCAGGTGCCGAGCCCGGAACAGGGGGCGTCGACCAGGACCCGCTCGGCGATGCCCAGGTTGCGCTCGATCCACGGATCGGCCTCCGACGCAAGGACCCGGCGATCCACTCCATGGAAGATCCCGGCGCGACCGAGTCGCTGATCGATGCGCTTGAGGCGCCGGCCGGAGGTGTCGCAGGCCAGGATGCGGCCGTCGAGACGCCCCGGCTCGCCGGCCTTGAAACCCATCTGGGCGGCCATGGCCAGGGTCTTGCCGCCGGCGCCGGCGCAGAAATCGACCACCGTCATCCCGGGCCGCGCGTCGACCAGCAGGGACACCACCTGCGCCGCCTCGTCCTGCACCTCGATCAGGCCGTCGCGGAACGCCGACAGGCCGCCCAACCGGGTCCGGCCGGTCAGCCGCAGGCCGAGCGGCGACAACGGCGTCGCCTCGGCGAACTGTCCCTCTCCGGCGAGCGCCGCGCGCGCCGCGTCGCGGGTCGCGCGCATCCCGTTGACCCGCAGATCGAGAGTCGCCGGGCAGTTGAGGGCGGTCATCTGGCGTGGCAGGTCGTCGCCCCACTGGACGGCCAGTTCGTCATGCAGCCAGGCCGGGTACTCCAGCGCCACCCAGGGCGGCATCTCCGGATGCTCGAAGGCCTGACCGTCCAGGACCCGGGCCAGGGTCCACTCGGAGTCGGTCAGCGGTTCCGGGCAGTGGCGGTTGCCGCTGAACAGATCGGCCATGCGCGATGACGGATGCTGTCGGGCGAGGATCAGATCGGCGATCACCCGGGCCCGGACGCGCGGCATCGGCGCATCGGCCAACGCCGTCGCGGACTCCGGTCCGGAGCGCAGGATCCACCAGTCGAGGCCGGCCCGGCGGCGCAGCAGGCCGTAGACCGTTTCGCTGATCGAGCGACGGTCGCGGGCGCCCACGTAACGCCGTCCGCGAAAAAACGAATCCATCACCACGTCGGCCGGGAGGGTGCCGGCCTCGATGTCGAGCGACAGATCGATGGCGGCCTTGATCCGTGCTCCGGGCGTCATCGGCGCCCCCTCCGCCGTCGGGTCGGCGGATCAGGCGTTGATCCGGTAGTTGGGGGCCTCGCGGGTGATCGTGACGTCGTGAACATGGCTCTCGCGCAAACCGGCGTTGGTGATGCGCCGGAACATCGCAGTATCCTGCAGGTCCGGGATCGTGGCGCTTCCGGTATAGCCCATGGCGGAGCGCAGGCCGCCGACCAACTGGTGGACGACGGCGGCGGCCGGTCCCTTGTAGGGGACCCGCCCCTCGATTCCCTCCGGCACCAGCTTCAGGGTGTCCGAAACCTCTTCCTGGAAATAGCGGTCGGCCGAGCCGCGCGCCATGGCGCCCAGCGATCCCATGCCGCGATAGGATTTGTAGGAGCGACCCTGATACAGGAACACCTCGCCTGGGCTTTCGTCGGTGCCGGCCAGCAGCGAACCGATCATCGCCGACTCGGCCCCCGCCGCGATGGCCTTGGCCAGATCCCCGGAATACTTGATGCCGCCGTCGGCGATCGCCGGCACGTCGGCGTCGCGGCACACCCGCGCCGTTTCCAGAATGGCGGTGAACTGCGGCACCCCGACCCCGGCCACCATGCGGGTGGTGCAGATGCTGCCCGGGCCGATGCCGATCTTGACCGCGTCGGCGCCGGCGTCGATCAACGCCCGGGCGCCGTCCGGAGTCGCCACGTTGCCGGCCACCACCTGGGTCCGGTTGGACATCTGCTTGACCGCCGTCACCGCCTCGTGGACACCGCGCGAATGGCCGTGCGCCGTATCGACCACCAGCACGTCGACCTCGGACTCGATCAGCGCCGCGGCGCGTTCCAGGCCGCTGTCGCCGACCCCGATCGCCGCCGCCGCTCGCAGTCGACCCTGTTCGTCCTTGCAGGCGTTGGGGAACTTCTGCGCCTTCTCGATGTCCTTGACGGTGATCAGGCCGATGCAGCGGAAGGCGTCGTCGACCACCAGAAGCTTCTCGATGCGGTGCTGGTGAAGCAACCGCTTGGCCTCCCCCATGTCGACCCCCTCGCGCACCGTGACCAATGGCCGCTCGGCGCTGTGCGGGGTCATCAGCTCGCTCACCGGTTGCGCCGGGTTGCTGGCGAAGCGGACGTCGCGGTTGGTCAGGATGCCGACCAGACGGCCGCCCGGCTCGACCACCGGAATGCCGGAGAAGTGGTGGCTGGACATCAGATCCAGGGCCTCCGCCAGCCGGGCCGTCGGGGCGATGGTCATCGGGTTGACCACCATGCCGGATTCGAATTTCTTGACGGCCCGCACCTCGTTGGCCTGCTGGGCGACGTCCAGGTTCTTGTGCACCACCCCGATGCCGCCGACCTGCGCCATGGCGATCGCCATCGCCGACTCGGTGACCGTGTCCATGGCGGCCGAGATCAGCGGGATGCCGAGGCGGATCGAGCGGGTCAGCCGGGTCGAGGTGTCGGCCCGGGCCGGCAGGATCTCGGACCTAGCCGGAACCAGCAGCACGTCATCGAACGCCAGAGCCTCGGAAATCTGCATGCTGCCTCCGTCGGGAAATGGCCGCCCAGAATACATCACGCGCCAAGGAAGCCAAGCCGATTGATGGCCGGCGGGTTCATTCGCCGGTTCCGGCGGCGTCCGGATCGGGCCATCCCGCCAGCGCCCCGGGCGGCAGGTCCGGGTGTCCGCGCAGCAGATCGGCGATGTCGTCGGCCAGAACGGAGCGGCCGTCGGCGGTCAGATGCCGCAGCCCGGCCTCCAGGCGGTCGACGAATTCGGCGACGGCCATTTCCTGGCGGTCGGTCACGTGGCCGATGGCGGCGATCGCCCGCATTGCCGCGACCCGACGGTGAAAGGTCTCGTCCATGGCCGCATAACGCGCCTGTTCGCGCCGCCGCAGGGTTTCGTGGAGTTCGCCGTCGAGCCGGTTCGCGGCGATTAGCCGCGCCACGTCGCGCGGGTCCGGTCGGCCGATCCGCCATCCGGACGGCGTCTCGTTGTAGTGGGCATGGGTGACCGAGATGAGCGGCGGCAGGCGGTGGCGGCGTTGCAGAAGGACCAGACCCTCGGCGCGCCGCTCGTGCAACAGCACCACCGGAATCCGCGCCGCGACGATCTCGCGCGCCATGGCCAGATGCTCGGGACCCGGTTCGAACCGTTCGTCGACCGGGCATTCGCGCACGTAATCCCACAGACAGCCCGCGTCCTCGTTGGGGCCGATGCCGCACAACCGGCGCACCATGCCGTTGCGGGCGTCCGGCGTGCGCGCGATCCAATCGGCGAGATTCTCGCCGCGCCGCGCGCCGGTGATCGCGTAGGCCGAAAGCAGGCGGTCGACCGGCCGCCGCAGCACCGTGAAGTATTCCGTCGGACGGCGGATGTGGCGGTGCACCCCGTAGCAGAAATGGCCCAGGTAGAACCTCGTCCGGTCGTCCCGCGCCGCCTTCAGAAAATCCTTGTGGGTGTGGGAGCCGCCGGCCACCGCGCCCAGCTTGAAGAAGCTGTCGGGGCCCAGGGTGTCGGCGAACAGATAGTTGAGGGAGTTGCCGCCGCAACGGAGGTTGTGCAGGAAAACCAGGGCCGCGCCGGGCCGCGGCCCGTCGGGCGGGCTCACGGCGTGTCGGGCGGGGCGCCCCGGAATCCGGTCGCCACCAGGTAGATTTCCGAGGATCCGGTGCGGCTGGCCGGTGGCTTGGCGTGACGCACGCCGGCGAATGCCCGCTTGACGCGGCTCAGCAGGGCCGCCTCGGCGCCGCCCTGAAACACCTTGGCAACAAATCCGCCACCCGGCGCCAGCACCTCCTCGGCGAACAGTTCGGCCGCCTCGACCAGCGCCATGATGCGCAGATGGTCGGTCGCCGCGTGCCCGGTCACCGGAGCCGCCATGTCGCTCAGCACCAGGTCGGCCGGGCCGCCAAGGGCCGCCTTCAGACGATCCGGAGCCGCCGGATCCAGGAAGTCGAGGCACAGCACCTCGGCCCCGTCGACGGGCGCCATCTCGACGACGTCGAGGGCCACCACCCGACCGCCTGGGCCAACCTTCCGGACCGCCGCCTGGGTCCAGCCGCCCGGCGCGGCGCCAAGGTCGACCACCCGCTGGTGGCGCCTCAGGAGCCCGAAACGATCGTCCAATTCGAGAATCTTGAAGGCGGCGCGCGATCGGTATCCCTGCTTCCTGGCCTCCGCCACGTAGGGGTCGTTGAGTTGTCGCTGCAACCAACGGGTGGATGACCCCTTGCGGCCCTTGGCGGTCTTCACCCGCACCGCCTCGCCGCGTCCGGTCAGGCGGCCGCGACCGCGCGGCGGGCTCATGCGCCGGCCGTCGCCGGCTCGACGCGCGGCCGATCGGCGCGGCCGTGGCGCGACGCGCGGCGGGGATGGCGGTCGCAGCGGTGACCGTCGGCCTCCATCAGCCCGAGCAGCATCCCCTCGCGCAGCCCTCGATCGGCGATGCGCAGGCGGCCGACCGGCCAGCGGCGGCACATGGCGTCGAGAATCGCGCAGCCGGCAACCACCAGGTCGGCCCGGCTCTCGCCGATGCAGGGGATGGCCGAGCGCTCCCGGCAGGTCATCCGGCACAGGCATTCGCGCGCCGCGTCGAGGCTGTCGAAATCGATGGTCAGGCCGTCGACCCGCGACCGCCGGTACCGGTTGAGTTTCAGGTGAACCGCGCCGAGGGTGGTCACGGTGCCCGAGGTGCCCAGCATCTGCACCCGTCCACGGGCCACCGCCTCGGAGATTCCGTGGTCGCGGTCGAATCGCAGCAGGCCACCCTCGACGCGCGAGATCATCTGGCGATAGTCGGCCAGCGGCACCGGGTCGCGGCTGTAGTTCTCGGACAGGGTGACCACTCCGTACGGCAGCGAGATGGCGTCGATGATTCGCGGTTCGCCGCGCCGTGGAACGTCGGCCCACAGCAGTTCGGTCGAGCCACCGCCGATGTCGAACACCAGGGCGCGCGGGTGATGGCGGTCGAGCAGCGGCACGCAGCCGTGCAGGGCCAGGGCCGCTTCCTCGCGCGCCGCGATGGGTTCCAGGGCGAGACCGGTCCGCGCCCGCGCCCGCGCCACGAACTCGGGGCCGTTCTCGGCCCGCCGGCAGGCCTCGGTGGCGACGCAACGCAGCCGCCGGATGTCGGGGCGGCGGGCGATCCGATCGGCGCACACGGCGAGCGCCTCGATGGTGCGTTCCATCGCCGCCTCGGACAGCCGCCGGGTTTGGGTCAGGCCCTCGCCCAGGCGGACGATGCGGGAGAACGATTCGATCACTCGAATGCCGGTGGCGCAGGGCCGCGCGATCAGCATCCGGCAGTTGTTGGTTCCGAGATCGATGGCGGCGTAGAGATCGGGCGGTGATGGCATGGTGGCCGGGTCGATACCGACGGTCGGTGTCTCGTCACTGGCCGTTGGTGCCGAATCCACGCCGGTTCTCCAGACTGTTGCGTTCCCGCGATTGACCAACATACCCCAACACGCGGCGCAGCAAAAGCGCAACAGTGCTCAAGCCTTGCGTTGCAAAGCGGCTACGGCGCGCCCATGATGGCCGATTAGCCGTTGCGGCGGCGGCGGTGCTTTGCTAGACAATGCGCCGTCCGGCCGATGGGGTGTAGCTCAATTGGTAGTAGCGCCTGATTCTGGTTCAGGAGGTTGAGGGTTCGATTCCTTCCACCCCAGCCATCGGAAAACCCCGTCAAGCCAAAGCCTTGAAGGGGGTGTTGCCAGGACAACCCTCGCGGGCCTTTCGGGATCGCCCAACCGCAGCGCGGCTCTTGAATTGGCAGCGAGACGCATGCCCGTCGGCATGTCGCCGAGGACTCCTTTTCGCTCGCCACGATCAACCCGGTCACCGGTTCGCGCGGATCCCGGCTGCCGGGTCTTGGTCGATGGATTTGGCGCTATCCGTTGCCGACGGGCGATGTGCCGGGACGGGTTCCCTTGGTCCTGAACTTACCGACCATGAACGCCAGCGCCGCCTTTTCCGGCCCGGCGGGCCGTCCGGCGGCCATCCAGGCGACCACGATCGTTAAGACATAGGCGGCCGCGCCGGTTCCAACGTGAAGAACCAGGGAAATCAATCCGCTGGACAGGGAGTCGATGGCCGGCAGGCGTTCCTGAACGAGCAGAACCGCGACCGACATGACCAGGAGCGCCAGCAGAACGCGCCAGATCCGCCGAACCATCTCGCCAAGCGACATCGGCAGCAATCGAAGCAAGACGCCCCAAAGGATCACGGTCCAGAGCCCGGCGGTGACGGAAACCGCCGCCGCCACCCCGGGCGCGCCATAACCGATCGCGGCCAGGATCATCAGGGCGATCAGGATCACCGCCGAAATCAGGGAAATCACCGTCAGCGTGGAGGCTCGCTTAAGGGCCAGCAGCACCGGCGATCCCGCGGTACTCCAGATGTTGAAAAACGCGTACGCCGACAGCACCTGAAGCAGCGGAACCGCTTCCAGCCATTTCTCCCCCAGGACGACCCGAACCAACGGCTCGGCGGTCAGGCCCAGTCCGATGGCGAGCGGCGTCATCAGAAGGGCGATGAGAGCGGAGTTGTCCATGAACATCTCGGCCAGCGCGCGTCGCTCGATCGCGACCTTCGAATAGCCCGGCAACAGGGCGCGGCGAATCGCTCCCAGGACTTCCGCCCCGATCAGGTCCACGATCTGGAAGGCGACGCTGTAGTAGCCGACCGACCCGACGCCCAGAAACCTGCCAAGGACAAGCTGGTCGCCGCGACCCCGAAAGTAGTTGACCAGATTGTTCGCCAGCAGCCAGGCCGAGAACCCCATCACGTCGGCCACCTTGGCCAGCGAAAGACGCGGCCGATAAGGGTGCATGGTGAAACTCAGGATAACCCGCGTGCAGCTCATGGCGATGATGCCGATAACCAGGGCCCAATAATTCCGTAAAACGAACGCCATGACGATCGTCACCACGAACGACACGATCTTGGTTCCGATCATCCAGACGAAGTCGCGCGAAAAGCGAAGGTCCTTCTGGAAGTTGACGACGCCCGGATTTTCCAGCCCCGAGATCAGGATGGAAACGGCGATCCACTGGGTTATCGGGATGAGTCGCGGGTCATCGAAGAAGCCATCAATTGATGGAGCGGCCATGAGCAGAATGGCGGACAAGAGAACACCACGCAAAATGGCGAGCGTCCAGATGGTGTCGTAGTGCCTGCGGTCGCTGTCCTGCTTCGTGATCAGGAAAATATTGAAGCTGAATTCGCTCATGGCCTGAAGGCCGGCGACGATCGACATCGTGAGGGCGATAAGCCCGAAATCCTCGGGCATCAGCAGGCGGGCCAGGATGATCGTGCTGACGAACCCGATCGCATTGACACCCATTCGGGCGAAAATCATCCAGCCGGCGCCATGCGCCATTTTTTCGCCAAGACTCCGGGTGTCCTTACTCATTGGCGGATCGATTTCGAAACGTAAGGAATGGTTGTGGACCGTGGCGGAATCACGGAAATTTTCGCGCCATGATATCTTATAAGGCGGGTGGTCTCCATACCGACCTGATGTCCGGTCACCGGACGGGCGGCGCGCCCCTCCCGGGGGCGAACGCCCGACGTCCTCGACGAAACTCCGCGCCGACGCGGGCTCAGCGCACGCTGGCCTCGATGTTGCCGCCGTCGACGGTCAGCACGGCGGCGGTGGTCTTGCGGGCCCTGGCCAGATGCACGAAGGCCGCCGCCACGTCGTCCGCCGTTACCTCGCGGCTCAGCAGATTGCCGGCCATGTAGTCGTGTTCGCTCACCCCGCGCGCCCTGGCCCGTTCGGCGATGAAATCATCGGTCAGCAGGCCGGAGCGGATACGGTCGGCGTTGACCGCGTTGGCGCGGATGCCGTCCCGTCCATGGTCGAGGGCATACTGCTTCATGAGGAACAGGGCGGCCGCCTTCGGCAGGCCGTAGGGGCCGAAGTTCCTGCCCGGATTGAGCGCCTGCTTCGACGTGTTGAACAGCAGACAGCCGCCGCTGCCCTGTTGCGTCATCACCCGCACCGCCGCCTGGGCGATCCGCTGATGGGCCCAGAAATTCAATTCGAAGCTCCGGCGCAGCAGCGCCTCGTCGACCTCGCCGATTCGCCCCTGCCAGGCGGCGCCGGCGTTGGACACCAGGATGTCGAGGCCGCCGTAGGTCTCGCAGACCCGCGCGATGGCGGCCTTCACCGCGTCCGGGTCGGTGACGTCGCATGCCAGACCCAGACCCTTGACCTGTTTCGCGATGGTCGCGGCGGCATCGGCGTCCAGATCGAGCACCACCACCTCGCAGCCCTCGGCGGCGAAGGCGCGCGCCGTGGCGGCGCCGATTCCGGAGCCGCCGCCGGTCACCACGCAGACCTGGCGGGCCAGCGGTTTTTCGGCCGCCTTGCCCAGCTTGGCCTGCTCCAACGACCAGTACTCGATATCGAACTGATCGGCCTCCGGGATCGGTTCGAAGCGGCCCAGGCCCTCGGCCCAGCCGATGACCTCGACGTTGGCCTCGGCGAGGTCGGCGGCGACCGCCGCGTCCTTTTTCGAGGCCCCGACCCCGAACAGGCCGAGTCCGGGCACCAGAACAATGCGCGGCAGCGGGTCCAATTCGCTCTTGATGCCATCCAGGCGTTCGTTGTTGCGGGTGAAATAGGCGTGGTAGTCGGCCACGTAGCGCTCAAGGGCGGCGCGCGCGTCCCGCGCGAAGTCTTCCATTCGTCCGGCCGCCGGAACGGGAAACGGCAGAACGAGCGGCTTCGGCTTGGCGCGGATGACATGATCCGGGGTTACCGTGCCACGCCGTGAATAGGAGTCGACCTCGGCCCCATCGACGAAAGCGCGGATATCCGGCGAGGTCCGGAAGTCGAGAATCGCCCGTTTCGGCTCCAGATCATCCCCCCGGTCCTCGGCCAGCAGGCCGCGCAGGATCGGCGCCACCTGGGCGAGCGGCGCCGCCCGGGCCGGAAGGGCGGCCGGAGCGAACGTCTTGCGTCCGGCCCGTTCTAGCTCGGTCTCGGCGAGGGTCACGAATTCGATCATGCGTTCGTAGGCCTCGCGGGCCGTGTCGCCCCAGGTGAAGATGCCGTGCTTGACCAGGATCATGCCCTCGGCATCGGGCGCGGCGTCATGGGCCAGCATGCCATCGCGGGCCAGATAGAAACCCGGCATCACGTAGGGCAGAACCGCCATCCGGTCGCCGAACAAATCACGCGCCCGCCGCTCGCCGTCCGGCTGGTCGGTCAGGGCGACCACCGCGTTGGCGTGGGTGTGGTCGACAAACTTGAACGGCAGGAAGGCATGCAGGAGGGTCTCGACCGAGGGGTTTGGGGATACGGCATCGATCAGGCTGGTGCGTTGCAGGTTCACCATCTTCTCGTCGGTCATCCGCCCGACCCCCCGCAGGGCCCGGAGCGGCGCCAGGCGCACCGCCGGCAGTCCGGCCGGCTCGATGGTTCCCATGTCCCAGCCGGAGCCCTTGACGCAGAGCACCTCCACCGGCGCTCCGGCAAGGTCGGTCAGCTCGGTCTTGACGGACGTATTTCCACCGCCGTGCAGCACCAGATCCGGCATCGAACCAAGCAGCCGCGTGGTGTAGGTGCGCAGGGCCCAGTCCTGGTTGATGCCCTGCTTGCCGTAACGGTCGATGGCCGCCCGCGCGTCGCTGTCCGACCACAGAGATTTCATGCCCGGTCTCCCTTCCAGCCCGCAGGGGGCATAGCAGACTTTGCCGATCCGCGAAACCGTCTCCTGCCCGACGGAAAAGAGCAAAAAAACTTATAAAATGTATTTAATCCTAAAAAAGGGCTTGCAGTTCGAAACAAAAATGGATTATAAATCGAGTCAGCGACCACCCGACGTGCGTCCGCGCGCCGCCCCGAGCCTCCCGGCCGGGGCGTTTTCCGTTGTTGCGATCCCCCTCCCACCCGCAAGGAGAGACCGATGGGCAGTCTGTTCAGTTCGCCGTCCCCGCCGCCAGTCTACACCCCCCCGCCGGCCACCGACCCGGAGGCCGAGGCCCGGGAAGCACGCCTGGAGGCCCTGGCGCGCCGTCGGCGCGGCCGGGCCGGCACCGTGGCGACGACCGAACGCGGCCTTCTGACCACCAGCGGCGAGGGCGGCGGTAAGTCGCTGCTGGGACAGTAGCCATGACGACCATCGACTCCGATACCGTCCTCGATCGCTACCGCCGCGCCAAGGAGCGGCGATCGCTCTGGGAGGCCCATTGGCAGGAATGCTATGACTACGCCCTGCCGCTGCGTGATTCCGCGATCGCCGAGCGGACTCCGGGCGACAAGAAGACCGACCGCCTGTTCGACGCCACGGCGCCCGACGCGGTCGATCAGCTTGCCGCCGGGCTGCTCGGCTATCTCACCCCGGCCGGCGGCCAATGGTTTCAATTCGAGACCGGGCCGGAGGCCGGCGACGACGAGGCGCGGCCCGATCTGGACGGCATGTCGCGGCAAATCCAGAACCATTTCGACCGCTCCAACTTCATGGTGGAGATGCACCAGTGTTTTCTCGACCTGGTCACCGCCGGTACCGCCTGCATGCTGTTCGAGGAGGCGGCGCTGGGCGAGGCGTCGGCGTTCCGTTTCACCGCCGTGCCGCTTGGCCAGGTGTTGCTGGAGGATTCGGGCGGCGGTCGCCTGGACACCGCGTTCCGCCGCTCGGAACTGACCCCGGATCAGTTGCGGACCCGGTTTCCCGAAGCGCCCCTGCCGCCCGAACTGCGGCGGCGGCTGAAGGACGACCCGGACCTTCGCGTGCCGGTGGTCGAGGCCGTGGTCCCGGAAAACGCCGCGCAGACCTACCTGGCCATTCTTGATTCCGAGCATGACACGCTCGGAAAACCGGCGGTGCTGCGGCGCGGCCGGTTCGGTCAATCGCCCTTCATCGCCTTCCGCTGGATCAAGTCGCCGGGCGAGGACTACGGGCGATCGCCCGTGATGAAGGCGTTGCCGGACATCAAGACCGCCAACAAGGTGGTCGAGCTGATCCTCAAGAACGCCTCGATCTCGGTCACCGGGATCTGGCAGGCCGACGACGACGGGGTGCTCAATCCGGCGACCATCAAGCTGGTGCCGGGCTCCATTATCCCCAAGGCCGTGGGGTCGGCCGGCCTGACCCCGCTGACCCCGCCGGGTCAGCTCGATACCTCGCAGATCGTTCTGGAGAGCCTGCGCGCCAACATCCGGCGCGCCCTGCTGGCCGACAAGCTGGGACCGCTGGACGGACCGAGGATGACCGCGACCGAGATTCTCGAACGGGCGTCCGACATGTCGCGCCTGCTCGGCGCGACCTACGGACGATTGCAGTCGGAGCTGCTCAACCCCTTGCTGTTGCGCGCCCAGGCGATCCTCCGGCGGCGCGGCGAGCTGCCCGACCTGCGGCTCGACGGCCGCAAGGTGGTGCTGCGCTATCGCTCGGCCCTGGCCCGCGACCAGGCGCGCGAGGAGGCGCGCAACGTGACCCTGTGGCTGGAAACCCTGAGAAGTCTCGGTCCGGAAGCCGCGACGGCCGTCGACGCGACGGCTACCGCGCGCTGGCTGGGCAGGGCGTTCGGAGTTCCGGACAGCCTGATGGCGCCACCGGGCGCGACGGCGGGCGACGCGGCGGGGGGCGATCTGGCCGGAGCGGCGCTCGCGACGATTGGACACCTCGTCAACGGAGGAGCCGGTGATGTCCAGTGACAATGGCGGCTGGGCCTGGTTCGAACCGTTCAGCGACGGCCGCCCGGCGTCCGACCGCCGTGATCTGGAGCGGGCGTTCGCGCGCTGTTTCGGCGGCGCGGACGGCGAACGGGCGCTGGCGCACCTGCGCGCCGTTACCCTCGAACGGGCGCTCGGCCCGGGCACCCCGCCCGACACCCTGCGCCACCTGGAGGGGCAACGGCATCTGGTGACCTACATCGCCACCCTCGCGGCGCGCGGCCGACAGGGCGGCGCTTGAACCGTCGCTTCCGCAATGACACAAGGAGTGCACTCGATGAACCAACCGAACCCGACCGCGCCGGCGGCCGGCGACGCTCGCCCGCCAAGCCATGTGCCGGCCAAGTTCTGGGATCCGGCGCGCGGCGAAATTCGGGTCGACGACCTGCTCAAATCCTATCTGACCCTGGAACGCCGGCTCGGCCTGCTGGGCGGCGCCCCCCCCCCGACACCCCGGACGGCTATCGGATCACCCAGCGGCCGTCCGGCCTGGAGGCCGATCCAGAGGTGAACGCCCGCCTGCACGCCGCCGGCTTCTCGCAAGGACAGGCGCAACTGGTCTATGACCTGGCCGAGGAACTGGTGATTCCGGCGGTGCGCGAAGTGCTGGCCGAGGAGGCGGCACAGGCCCAGGTGCGACGGTTGTGCGATCGCTTCGGCGGCCCCGAGAAATGGCGCGAGACGGCGCGTCAGCTCGGCGCCTGGGGGCGCGCCCATCTGCCGGCAAACACCTTCCGCGTGCTCAGTTGCGATTACGAGGGCGTGCTCGCCATGCACCGCATGATGAGCGGCTCCGAACCCGACCTGATGGGCGACGGCGGCCGCGCGACACCGCCGCCGGGCGAATCCGAACTGCGTCGGATGATGGATGACCCCCGCTACTGGCGCGATCACGAGCCCGGCTACGTGAAACGTGTCACCGAGGGCTTCCGGCGGCTGTATCCGGACTGATCGAACGCCGCCATCCGGGTGGCGGGGTCGAGCGCGTTCGCGATGCCCGCGGCTCCCCCGCCCGGGGGCGCCGGCCGACCGAATCCTACCGTCGGCCGGCGCCCTTTTTTTTCTTGATGATCCCACACAGGAGATTCCCATGCACGACATGACGCTGCGCGATACCGTGATGCAGGCCCTCGGCAACCTCACCTTCGACGAACTGAACGAACTGGACCACGCGGTCACCCCGCGCATCGCCCACCTGCTGGCCAAGGCCTTCGGGCCGGAAATGGCGGTGCTGCTGGCGCCGCTTTACCAGGACGAACGCTGAATCAACCGTTCCGTCATCCGGCCGCCACGCGGCCGGACGGCTCCTCCGAACCCCGAATCGCGTCGATTCCGGCCCCCAGGTCGAGTCCGCCCAGCCAGTCCAGAAACCGTTTCACGTGGTCGTCCCGCATGACGAGACCGTGCTGCGGCACCAGCATCCGCACATCCAGACCGGCCACCCGGTGCACCCAGGCGTCGCGGGCCGCGGTCGACCCCAGCCAGCGGCGATGGAACGGTTCCATCAGCGGAACGTGGGCCTCGAAATCGACCACGGTGAACGTTCCCGTCCCGTCCTCGTGACCCAGCGAGGCGCCCAGGTCACCGGTGAACAGGATCCGCGCCGCCGGATCGTGAACGTTGAAGTTGCCGGGCGAATGGAGGAAATGGGCCGGCAAAATCTCCAGATCCACGCCGCCGGACAGACGGATGGTTCCGCCCTCGTCGGGGATCGGGCTGAACACCGTTTCGCGGTCGAAGTGGGACACGAAGCCGGTCCACATCCACGACAGGTGAATCTTCAGGTCGGGTCGACAGACCTGGCGCCACAGGGGCAGCGACGAGCAGGTGTCGGGATCCTGATGGGAAAAGAAAAGATGGCGCACCGAGTCCATCGGGATTTGCGTGGTGACCGTTTCCAGCATGTGCGGAAACAGTTCGAGGCCGCCGGGGTCCAGCATCGCCGCCGTGTCGCCGCTCACGATCACCACCTGGTTGGTGTCGATGATGGTATCGGGGCGCTCCGGATCCTGGCCAAACACCAGCCAGCGGTGATCGCCGTCGCGGAACAAGGTATGGCATTTCATCATGGGGACGGGTCTCCGGAATGTGCCGGTTCACGCGGCGCGTCCGGCGAGGGCCTGGGTCTGGACCGCGAGGCCGGCCTCGGAGGCCGCCCGGACTCGATGGGTGCCGTCGGCAAGCAGGACCTTCAGGCCGTCCATGTATTGGCGCATGGTTTCGGCGACCTGCCGGAACTCGGTCTCGTAGGGGCCGGCGGCGGCGGCCTCGATGGCGATGTTGGTGGCGATGCTTGTCGACTGCGCGGTCACGTCCTCGACCACCTGCGCCTCGCGTATCAGCTCGGCCACGCTGCCGACCATGCGATCGATGCAGGCCACGACGTCATCCAGGCACGCGTCGCGCACCACGCCAATATCGACCGCCGCGCCGCCCTGGCTGACGTCGGCCGGCAGCGTCGCGACGGCCACCGCGCGGTCCATCACCCGCAACTGCACGAGGCGGGTGGCCGCCCCGGCCGACTGATTGTAGACCTCGGAACGCAGGCGCATCATCACCCGTTGCGCTCCGGTCAGGCGGGCGACCAGTTCGCGCGTGTACTGGGTCAGGGCGCGCACCCCGGCGCCCCGGTGGCCGGCTCGTCCGGCCGCCAGTTCGGCGTTCAGCGACAGCACCCGGATGTCCTCGGCCAGCACCGGCAGACCCTCGAACGCGTCGAAGGCCTCCAGGCAGAGCGCGAACAACGCGTTCGCGGCCTGCTGCAACTCGCGTGTCGCTCGATCCGCGTCGTCGTCATTAACCGCGCGCCGGTGGCCCGGCCTTTCGATCCGGCTTTGCATGCGACGGTTCTCCGGGAATCCGAAATAGCCCACTCCCCAACGTCAGTATAAGGCCCTTCCATAAAAAGGCTAACGGTTTGTCAAACATACAATTAATCGTAATTCACGAGATAATTCGCGCGGGATAACCCGGCCCGGCCGAGCCCCGCCCTCGACCCCGCGTGCGGCGGGCGACGCCGCGAGACCGGCGCCGCAACCCGGCGCTTCCGCACGCGCCATCGACCCCATCCAAGGAGACTGAACCGATGACCGTCACGGTCGACACCCATTTCGTCAAGCAGTATTCGGCGGAAGTGCACCAGGAGTTCCAGCGCATGGGCTCCAAGCTGCGCAACACCGTCCGCACCAAGAACAACGTCCAGGGTTCCACCTTCGAGTTCCAGAAGGTCGGACGCGGCGGCGCCAGCACCAAGGCCCGGCACGGCAAGGTGCCGGTCATGAACCTCGATCACGGCACCGCCGAGGTGACCCTCGAGGACTACTACGCCGGCGAGTGGATCGACAAGCTGGACGAGATCAAGATGAATCACGACGAGCGGGCGGTCGCCGCCCGCGCCGGGGCCTACGCCCTGGGCCGCAAGGCCGACGAATTGATCATCACCGCGCTCGACTCGACCGACGTCCAGGATGCCCTGGCCGGCGACACCAAGCTGACCAAGGCCAAGGTGCTGGTCGCCTTCGAGATGCTCGGCGGAGCCGACGTCCCGGACGACGGCGATCGTTTCGCCGTGGTCGGCTGGAAACAGTGGTCGGATTTGCTGGACATCGACGAGTTCGCCAATGCCGATTACGTGGGCCCCGACGACCTGCCGTGGCGCGGCACCCAGGCCAAGAAATGGCTCGGTACCCTGTGGATGCCGCATTCCGGGCTGCCGATCGGAAGCTCGGTGCGCGAATGCTTCTGGTACCACAAGACGGCCGTCGGACACGCGGTCGGCCAGGACATCAAGGCCGACTTCACCTGGCACGGCGACCGCGCGGCGTTCTTCGTCAACAACATGATGAGCATGGGCGCGGCATTGATCGACGCCAGCGGCGTCGTCCGCATGCCCTGCCTCGAATCCTGACCCCACGCAACCGGCGGGGCCGGCCGTTCCGGCCGGCCCCGCTTCGTCTTTTCAAGTCCGGGAGACAGTCCCCATGGCCTATGACAGCAAGAACCTCAGCGTGTTGGCCTACGCCAACGGCTTCACGCTCTGGCACTACACCACCCCCGACGCGGACACCGTGGTCGACGCCGCCAGCTATTTCAACCCGGCCGCCGACATGCTGCGGACCGGCGACATGATTCTCGCCAACACCGACACCGACGGCACCCCCGGCGCCGGTGTTTTCGTGGTCAACGCGAATGTCGACGGCACCGTCGACGTGGACAACCTCACGACCTTCGGCGGCACCGACAGCCGCTGATCCGGTCCGCCGCACGGCGGGACCACCATTCACGGTCCCTCGCCGTGCGGCGTTGCGATTCACCCGAGAGCAATCCAAGGAGACCCGCGATGGCTTTGTCCGCGATCGCCCTGTGTTCGCGCGCCCTGCTGAAGATCGGCGCCCGCAGCATCGCCTCGTTCGACGAGGGCACCGCCGAAAGCGAGGTGGCGGCCAATCTCTATCCCAGTACCCGCGACGCCCTGCTCTCGGCCTATCCCTGGAGCTTCGCCACCGGACAGCGGGAACTGCCGCGCCTGAGCGCCGTGCCGGTGGCCGATTTCGCCAACGCCTTTCAATTGCCGGCCGATTTCCTGCGCGCCCTGTCGGCCGGACCGTCCGGTGCGGGGCGGGGGTTGAGCTACCGCCTGGCCGAGCGGCGCCTGCATACCGACAGCGATTCGGTGGTCCTGACCTACATCTTCCGGCCCGACGAAAGCACCTTCCCGCCGTTCTTCGATCAGGCCCTGATCGCCCGCCTGGCGGCCGAGTTCTGCATCCCGATCACCGAGAGCACGACACGCGGCGAGGCCCTGCTGCGACAGGCGGAAAAGGAATTCGCGACCGCCAAGACCGTGGACGCGCAACAGGATACCCCGTCCCGATTCGAGGACTACTCCCTGATCGGGGCACGCTACTGATGGCCAACGTCAAGATCACCAAGTCCAGTTTCGCCAGCGGCGAAATCTCCCCGCGCCTGCTCGGGCGCGGCGACCTCAGGGCCTACGACAACGGCGCCAAGAAGCTGCGCAACGTGTTCGTGTTTCCGACCGGCGGCCTGACCCGACGCCACGGCCTGCGCCACGTCGACACCGCGCGCGGGATGGGCCGCCTGATCTCCTTCGAGTTCAATACCGAGCAGATTTACCTGCTGGCGTTCACAGAGAACAAGCTTGACGTCTTCCGCGACGGTGTCTGGCAGGTCGACGTCGACACCCCCTGGACAGCCGCCCAGCTCGCTTCCATCAACTGGACGCAGAGCGCCGATACGCTCCTTGTGGTGCACCCCGACGTGCCGCCCAAGAAGATCACCCGCACCGCGCACGATCAGTGGACGATCGCCGATTGGACGTTCCTCGACGAACAGGACGACGACAAAAAATACGACCGTATCCAACAGCCGTTTCACAAGTTCGCCGACGACGACGTGACGTTGCAGGCGAGCGGCACCGGCAAGGGATCGACCGTCACCCTGACCGCCTCGGCCGACGTTTTCTCGCAAGATCACGAGGGTTTGCGTCTGCGTCTCGCCAACAAGGAGGTCGAGATCCAATCCCACATCTCGGCGACCGAGGTCTCGGCGCTCGTCAAGGAGGCGCTTGTCAACACCCAGCCGACCAAGGATTGGGAGGAGCCGTCGTTTTCCGTCCTGCATGGCTGGCCGGTTTCGCTGTGCTTCCATCAGGACCGGCTGATCATCGGCGGATCGCGCGACCTGCCCAACCGCCTGTGGATGTCGAAATCATCGGATCTGTTCAACTTCGATCTGGGCGAGGGCCTGGATGACGAGGCCATCGAGTTCGCCATCCTGTCGGATCAGGTCAACGCCATCCGCGCGGTGTTCTCCGGGCGTCACCTGCAGGTGTTCACGTCGGGAGCCGAATGGATGGTGACCGGCGATCCGCTGACGCCCGAGAACCTGCAACTCAAGCGGCAGACCCGGACCGGATCACCGGTCGATCGCACGGTGCCGCCGGTCGACGTGGACGGCGCCACCCTGTTCGTGCCGCGTGGCGGACCGGAGCTGCGCGAATTCCTGTTCGCCGATGTGGAGCAGGCCTATCAGGCGACCGATCTCGCCATGCTCGCCCAGCATCTTCTCGGCCGCACCGTGGACATGGGGTTCGACGCCGTCGGCCGACGTCTCCACCTGGTGCAGGACAACGGCCGGCTGGCCACCCTGACCCTCTTTCGCACCCAACAGGTCACCGCTTGGAGCGCCCAGGACACCGACGGCCTGTTCCGGTCCGTCGCCGTCGTCGGCGAGCAGACCTACGCGCTCGTGGAACGGGCCGCGACCTTCCGGATCGAGCGCTTCGACGCCGATCTGGCGACCGACGCCGCGCTCGGCGGCACGGTGGCCGAAGCCACCTCCACCTGGAGCGGTCTCGATCATCTGGAGGGACGCACGGTACGCGTGCTGGCCGACGGGGCGCCGCAAGCCGACAAGGTGGTCAGCGGCGGCCGGATCGTGCTCGATCGCCCGGCGACCTCGGTTCAGGCCGGACTCGCCTTCGCCCACGTGGTGGAGCCACTGCCACCGTCGCTGGCGGCCGGGCGCAGCGGCGGACAGGGCGGACGGGTGCGCCTGATCTCGGCCACCTTTCGGTTGCAGGACACCGCCGCGTTCCGTCTCGACGTCGGTCGCGGGCTGCTCGACGTGCCGTTTCGCCGCTTCGGCGCCGATGCCTTCGACGCGCCGCTCGCGCCGTTCACCGGCGACAAGACGATACGCGCCTTCGGGTGGAAGGATGCCGACACCGACCCCCTGTGGCGCGTCGAAAGCGAATCGCCACTGCCGTTCACGCTGCTGTCGGTGACCACCGAAGTGGCCATGAACGGTTGACCGCCAACCCTCGCATCGAACAAGGAACAGACATGGGTGGAACCGAAGCAGCCATCATCGCCAGTGTCATCATGGGCGGCCTCAGCATGGCGCAAAGCGCCCAACAGGCGAAACATTCGCGGAACCTGCAACACAAGCAATTCGCCCAGCAGCAGCAGCGGGCCTACGCCGAACAGGCGGAGAAGGAACGCCGGTCCCGCGAAAAACTCCGCAAGACCCTGGCCGCCCAACGGGCGCGTTTCGGAGCCCGCGGGGTGTCGTCCGGCGGCGGCTCGGCGGCCGCCCTGCTGGCCGGCATGGAGGCCGAGACGGCGCGCGATATCGCCGCCGACCGGCGGTTGCTGGACATGTCCAACAGCCACGGCCGGGATCTCCTGGAGGCGTCGAACGACGACCGCCAGCTCGGCTGGCAGGCCGTCAACCAGGCGGTGAAGACCGTTTCCCTGCTGGCCGAGCAATGAGCCGCCAAACCTGGAGATACCAATGACCGACCACATCAAGATCAACGACGTCTCGCCGCGCGCCGAGTTCACGACCACCGAACCGTCCTCGGACTTCCCGTTCGTTTTTCCGATCTTCGAGGACACCGATCTCAAGGTCTACACGGACGGCACGCTCCGGAGTCTCGACACCGACTACACGGTGAGCGGGGCCGGCTCGTCGAGCGGCGGCACGGTCACGTTCGCCAGCCCGGTCGCGACTGGCGTCGAGGTCGTTCTGCTGCGCGAGGTGCCGATTTCCAGAACAACCGATTTCCAGGCCGGCCAGGACATCCGGGCCGACGTGTTCAACGATGAGTTGGACCGCATCGTGGCCATGGCGCAGCAACTCGACGAGGACCTGAATCGAACGGTCCGCCGGTCCTCCACCTCGACCGGCGGCGCCGACGTGAGGTTGCCCGATCCGGCGGCTAACGCCCTGATCGGCTGGAACGCCGCCGGCGACGGCCTGGCCAACGGGCCGGCCGCCGCCGAGGTATCGAGCGGCGAGACCCATGCCACGGCCGCCGCCGCCAGCGCCACATCGGCCTCCGGGGATGCCGCCGACGCCGAGCACTGGGCCGGCCTCGCCCAGGCCGCCGCCGCCGGGGCGGGTGGCCTGTTCTCGGGCTCGGAAGCCACCGTGCCGGTGGCGACGGATGATCTGGTGGCCATCAAGGATACGTCGGACGCCGGAAACCCGAAGTTCGTGACGGCCCAGGGCATCGCGGACCTGGCCACGGGGACGGAGGACCAGGTGGCGCGCGACCTGGCCCTGCTGGCCTACATCAAGGCGGACATCCAGGCCAGCGATCCGGCGGGGGTGTATGGAGACATCATCTCCGACAACTTCACGTCGGACAGCCTCGCGATCAAGACCAACGCGACCCACGACGCGGAGGGGGATTTCTATGTCAACTGGGACGGCACGTATGGCACCAATCTCTGCACCGAGGCGGCAAACGCCTCCGCGTCGGGGGCCTACAGTGGCAGTTATGACGCCGCGAAGGCGGTGGACGGCAACACAAACACAAGGTGGATCGACGGAGCACCCTCATGGTGGGTCTACGATTTCGGTGAACACCGGGTCATCCGGCAGTTGCGGACTTACTATGGCGCCTCCTCCTCATATTCCTGGACCATGACCTTCGAGTACTGGGACGGCTCGGCTTGGCAGTCGACCGGCTTCTCGATCCCAACGACGACCGGCGCGGACTATGGCACGGGATGGCATACGCACGAGATCCCATATCATCCCGGCGGCACCAAGTACCGGCTAAATTTTGGGGGATCGGTGCCTTCAGGAACCGAAACCGTCGGCGGCGAAATCCAGATGATGGAGGCATCGACTCCAACCGACATGACCCTCCAATCCGCCCCAGCGGCCCTGCCCACGGCCGATCCCTCCGACGTGTCCGTGTATGCCCGCGTGCGCGACATGGAGGCGGTCGTGGAGGGCACGGACCGGGTGATCCAGGTCAGCATCGACGGCGGCGCCACCTGGGCGACGGCCTCCGTGGGGAACTCTTGGGCATTCGGAGAGGACAAGGTCATCCGGGCGGACGCCGACGTGTCCGCACAGACGGGCGCGTCCCTTGTCTGGCGCCTGACGACGTCGGGGGGCAAGGGGCAGCAGATACGCGGGGTCTACTGTATCTGACACGGAGTCCGAGTCATTCATTCGAAATCCGTGTCGGGTCGGCATTGTGGCGGCGGCCTTTAAGGAGCTGTCGGAACGCTTGGCGGGCGGAACCCACGCCTAGCGAGGAACCGGAAACCCGAATCCCCATCCGGGGTTCGCCCACTTGTCGGTCGCGCTCGATCCCGCCGCCCCGATCCTCGCCGCCATCGTGCCGCTCGGCGGGGGCGGTCACCGCCCGTGAGCGGATTGCCCCGCGCCCCGTTTTCCCGGAGTCCCCAAGACCATGCCCAAAACCCCGACACCGCGCCGCCGCAAGGCGCGGGACCTGGACGCCGTGCGCGACCGCCTGTCCACCCTGTTGCCGCCACTGCTGGAAAACGCGGCGGCCAGCTACCAGACGTTCGCGAGCCTTCAACCACCCGACGACGCGAAGGGCTTCACCGCCCACCATTCGGCCTGCAAGGCCGCCCTGGCCCATCTCGACCTGCTCGCCAAGCTGGCCCGCTGGGCCGAGGGCAAGGAGGAAGCGCCCCCGGCCGCCGAGCCGGACGCCACCGACCGGCTGCTCGCCGAGGCACAGGCGGCGCTGGCCGAGTACGCCGACATGGAGGACGGCGACACGGACGATCCGACATGAGCCGGCGGATCGACTTCCCCGAATTCGTGTTCGTCTGGACGCGACTACAGGGCCTGGAGATGCCGGCCCTGCATCTTCGAATCTGCCGCTGGCTGGCGGCGCGCTGGAAACGGGGCGACCGTGAGCTGCTGCTGCTGGCCTTTCGCAACAGCGGCAAGTCGACCCTGGTCGGCCTGTTCTGCGCCTGGCTGCTGGCCCGCGATCCGGACACCCGCATCCTGGTCCTGGCGGCCGATCTCGCCCTGGCCCGCAAGATGGTCCGCAACGTCAAGCGGATCGTCGAGCGCCACCCATTCACCAGGGGCCTGAAGCCGAAGCGGGCCGATCAGTGGGCGGCCGACCAGTTCACGGTGGTCCGTCCGGGCGAGCTGCGCGATCCTTCCATGCTGGCCAAGGGAATCGGCGCCAACGTCACCGGCTCGCGGGCCGACGTGGTGATCTGCGACGACGTGGAGGTGCCGAACACCTGCGACAGCCCGCCCAAGCGCCTCGATCTCCGGCGGCGCCTGGACGAGATCGACTACGTGCTGATGCCGGGCGGCCTGCAACTCTACGTCGGCACTCCGCACACCTTCTACACCGTCTACGCCGACGCGCCGCGCGCCGAGGCCGGCGAGACGCGGCCCTATCTGGACGGCTTCAAGCGGCTCGAACTGCCGCTCTTGGATTCCCGGGGGCGCAGCCGCTGGCCGGAGCGGTTTCCGCCCGAGCGGGTGGCGGCGATCCGCCGGCGCGGCGGTCGCAACAAGTTCGAGAGCCAGATGCTGCTGCGGCCGGTCAACCTGGCCGACGGCCGACTCGATCCCGACCGGTTGCGGGCGCACGACGACGACCTGACCTACCTGGAGGCCAACGGGCGAATCGAGTTGCGCCTCGGATCGCGCCGCCTGATCTCGGTGTCCTGTTTCTGGGACCCGTCCTACGGGGCGCCCGACAAGGGCGACGCCAGCGTCGTCGCCTGCGTGTTCACGGACGCCGACGGCTTCTACTGGCTCCAGGGGCTCGACGTGGTGACCCACGACCCGGCGCGCCGCGAGGCGGTCGACGAGGCGACCCAGCAATGCCGCCAGGTGGCCGACTTCGCGCGCCGCCATCACCTGCCGGCGGTGACCCTGGAAACCAACGGCCTGGGCCGTTTCCTGCCCGGACTGCTGCGCCGCGAACTGCGCCGCAGCGGCCTCGCCTGCGCGGTGATCGAGGCGGCCAGCCACCGCAACAAGGAACAGCGCATCGTCGAGGCCTTCGACGCCGTGCTGGCGGCCGGCCACCTGTCGGCCCATCGCTCGGTCTGGGCGACGCCGCTGATTTCCCAGATGCGCGAATGGCGGCCCGGCGGACGCGGCGCCGACGACGCCCTGGACGCGGTGTCCGGTTGTCTGCTGGCCGAGCCGGTGCGCCTGCCCGGGCGCCCGCCGAGCGGCCCGGGGGCGGTCCGCCCGCACGCCGAGTGGGACCCGGCCGCCGTTCCGCACGAAGCCGACACCGCCTTCGATCCCTGATCCGCCCTTCCCCCGACAGACAAGGAGACCTCCCATGGGTGCCCTGCAAGGAACCCCGGTTCCGCCGTCGTCCGGCGCCGCCACGCCGAGCCCGACGCCGCCCACCACGCCGAACCCGAAGCCAATGCCGATGCCGATCGCTCCGCCGTTCGATTTCGGTTCGATTTCGTCTCCCGGATCGCTCGTCGTGCCCGACGGATCGATCGCCGCGCCCGACGGGATCATGATCGCGACGCCCAAGACCTCCGATCCGGATCCGTTCCTCAAGGACTTCACCCGCGTGGCTCCCCCGCCGGCGAACAAGATCCCCTGGAACAACCCGGGAAAGCATGTCCGCCCGGCCACCCAGGGCGGCACCGCCACGGCGCCCGAGATGCCCGCCCCCGCAACGCCCCGGGCCGCCGAACAGGCGGCGTTCGTCGCCAAGCGCCGCGAGGTCGCCAACGTCCGCCGGATGATGGAGGACAGCCAAAAACCCGCGCCAAGGTCCCGCCCGGCCCCGAAACCGGTCGGCACCGAGGCCGACTACGCCCACGACTTCGCCAAGACCCCGGTCACTCCGCGCCACGAGGTCGACGCCCTTCTGAACGACAAGCCGGTCGAAAATCTGTCGGCAACCGAAATCCAGAAGTTGATGACCTCGCCCGGCTACTTCAAGCCCGGCGACCCGGACAACGGGAACATCCGCCCCAAGGTGGACACGTGGTTCCGCGACACCTTCCCCGGCCAGACCGACCTCTCCGGCGGCCAGAAGGCCGAGGGCCGGGCGTTCTCCTCCCCCGAGGCCCGGCGCGAGGTCGACGCCCATATCAACAAAGGTTGGGGCAAGCGGCCCGAGGCGACGAAACGCACCTTGCCGCATCGCGAGGGTGAAGGGCGTGCCCGCAATCTGCCCTACGATCCCGAAACCGATACCGCCAGGGCCTACAACGCGATCGGCAACCCGGGTTCCGGCGGACCCGGCGACGCAGTCCCGCGTTTCGAAAAACCGGCCCGCAAGAGCGAGGCCGAACTCGGCGTGCCCCAAGGGCCGGATGAATTCGACGTTGCGACCCAAGGCATGGCCCCGGACCATGGGAATGTCAATAAGTTCGAAGAATCAGGTAAAGAGATCGAATGGAACGAGAAGCCGGATGCACAGCTAGACAGCGGACACATGGACTTGGACGTCAAGGGACCGATCCGAATCGATATGAATACGGTGACGCCAGGCCTTGACGGTAAAAGGTACCATGTTGACTGGCAACCTTTGGATGAACATGGTAACGTCGAGCCGTCATGGAAGATCTCAAGCGATAAAAGAATCGCATCTGGAGGTCATGTAACTCCAATAACACCTGTAGAAAGAACATTTAATCCACCTTATTACCATCCTAATGGTTTTCGGGTTCGAATCCATATTCCGCCTCAAGAGTCGGTTCATGGAAATTCATCAGGGGTTTGGCTTAACGTGCGAACACCAAAAGGCCAAACGGCAAAACGGGTCCAGGAAAAATGACCTAATCCTCCGGCCTGCAGTTTTTTGAGACATACGATTGCAGCGTATTCACTATGCAATCGGATGTCTCAAAAAACTGCAGGCCGGGAAACTTATTAACTATCTCAACGACTATCTGGGCCGCGCCAACATCGTCGAGCCCCGACCAACGGTCCCGCTGCCCGAAGGGACCGGCATTTACGAAAACCCGGTCCACGAGACGAATCCGGAAGATCATCTGGTCTTCGCCAAACCCGTTCCTCCTCGTGATTACGGCAAGGGAGACCTTGGCCTGAAAGGAGAGGATACGCGGCAAAGAAACGCTATCAAACGGATGTTTGATGCCGAAACCATCTCCCCCGAGCTTCACACCACGGTCAAGGAGGCGTTCAAGTATGATCCCGAAAAATGCGAGCTTTCTAAACAATGGCTGAATTTAGAAAGCAAAGACGAACGCAACCAGTTCCTCCGCGAACATGGGGGGAAGCTCTCGAAACGCCGTCTACCATCGGGCGAGCAACACGCTCTGGAGGTCGTCGGCGCGGACCAACGGCATGCGCCGACCCAGGGTGAGATGGCTCGGCCGCACCAGAAGCGGATCGAGGAACTCGAAGCCAAGCTGGCCAAGGAGGGCAAAACCTCCTTCCAATACGGGGGCCGGATCACGACGCGTATCTGAAATCCAAGGGCGGACTGGAGGATCGCGTGCGTCGGGCCGAACAGACGGTCACTGGCCAGAACAACGCCAAACCCTACGGACGGATCTGGGAGAAAGCGAGCGAAACTCTTGGTGTTCAGCCTGTTGGAAGTCAGAAGACATACAAGCGAATTCAATTGAACGACGGGAGCGAGCGATTTATAAGTTGGGATACTACCCATGGTGAGTTGGAGATCTGGCGCAAACAGGGCAAAAATCTGATCCACGAAGGGACCATGGACCCAGTCTATGGCGACCAGATCAAGGGCCCCAAACACAAACCGCTGAGGCTGAGCGAATATGACGGTCTGGACTTTGAGCGATACGTGTGACGAGATGCGGCGGGCGCTGGACGATCCCAGTGTCCCCCTGCACTATTTCCCGGGTGTTCGGTGCTATGCCATGACCATGGCGCGCCCGGGGGAAATCCCCAGGGATCGTATCGTCGAATTCGAGGATTTTAATAGACTCCAGGGGTATCCGATCTACTTCTGCCCCTGGACCGGCGATTCGCTGCCTTGGGTTCTGCGGTACGAACGGACCAATCGGCTGAAAAGCGTGTTGGGCCACGACAGCTTCCACGATGGAGTCCCCGATATTCCGGAAACCGATTTGCCCCAGGAGTTCCAAGAGGAGACTTGGTGGGTGAGCCGGAACATCCGGGAAGTGGAGGTGCCCTGGCCAGAGTGCAACTATTGGCCCTTCCCGTTCGTCATGGACAACCCTCCGGACGAACCCTGGGAGCCCTGCCGGGACGACGATGTTCCCGTCGGCTATTGGCAATGGGACCGCGAGCCGCCGCATCTGTGTAAGGACACGCAACAGATCTTCTATTTCGCCCGGCTGTACAGCTATTTCCCACACACTCGCGAGTTCGGTTTCCGGATCATCGACATGGACCGCCCGGTCGACGACCAGGCGCAGCGCATCCTGCCGGTGAACTTCTGCCCCTGGTGCGGTCATGAACTGCCGAAAAGCTTGCGGGAAGAATGGGAGAGGCGAGTTCGTTTCCTTAATCTCGATCCGAACGACATCCGGTTTCCCACCGACAAACCCGCGAGATGGCCGGACGACCTGCTGTCCGACACCTGGTGGAAGAAGGAGAGGTCGTGGAACGCGCCCGCCCGTCGTTTGGCGAGGCGGAGCGCTGGCCTCCGAGCGCGCCGACATCTATCCTCCTCTTCCGGGTAACCGGCACTCCTTCGAGGCCGAATACGCACACGACTTCGCCAAGGCCCGGTCGCCCCGCGCCGCGAGGTCGACGCCTCTCCGAGCGACAAGCCGGTTCAACTGCCTTCGGCCCCTATCGGAAAGCGACGGCGGACGAGGTACGCCATGCCTTGAAGAGAAAGAAGTCGTCAACCAAGAGCGATGGCATGTCCATTGCCATTAGAAGAATCGAATGATGGACGACATGGATGCCTTTTTTGATCAATTGG